>JAHJCH010000346.1 GCA_018813065.1 Myxococcota bacterium | reverse complement strand
CGGCCTGTCCGCCTTGAGCGCCTTCGGCGCCTCAGCGAGCCGCTGTGCGGCTCACTTCGTCCGCGTTCTTGTCGGGCTTCGCCCGCCAATTCATCGCGCGGATGAAGTCCGAAAAATGTCGGTCAAAGCGACCGCAGGGAGCGGCACGAGGGAAGCGCTCTGCGCTTCGCGAGTGTACGCCTCGGGCTGCTTATGCAGCCCTGCGGCTCGATTCAAAAGATTCTTTCTGAAAAGTGTCAGGACCATTGTTCACGGAACAGGAAGATAAATCTCTTTCAACCTTGCATCAAGGGGGTTTTGGCGTTCTCGGGGGAGGGGGTTGATCCTGGGAGTCAGGGCGGGGCGCTGAGGCGGGCGCGCTTGAAGTATCAGAGGGAGACGATGAAGGCCATCTCATCGCCGCCGCCGTCGCCAGCGCCGTTGGTCTCAAACTCACCGATGGCGTAGCACGTCTCTTCACGCGCGGGGTTAGCGCAGACGAAGACCTGCGCGCCCTCGCGATCGCCGCCGTCCAGCTCCACGACGTGAACACGGCAGCCCTGGAGGTCTTGGTTGAAGTCAACGATGAGCATCCCACCCATCCCTAAGGAGACATAATCACTGGGGGAAGACATCCCCTCACAGGCGCGCCCGTCATCCTCGGCGGCGTTGGCGTCACCTCGATGCGCGACGCAGCCTGGCGCGCCCGCCGTGCAGATGTTGGGGTCATCCGTGCTCAAGCGCGCCTGCCCGGACAGCTCCACGCCCTGACACTCCACCCAGATCCCACAGATATCAACGCCAGGCGTCCCCGCGCCGTTCTCTTCGGAGGAGTTGTCCAAGATCATCACATACTCATAGCTCTCTTGCCGATTCTCATCCTGGTCTTCATTTTGATTGACGCCACCATCGCAGAGTGAGCCATCCCCACAATCATCATCGACGTCACAGCCCAAGATCGCCAAGATTGACATCAAGCTGATCATCAAGATGTCGCCGAACTTCATATTTAAACCCCTTGTCATCAATCGACCGGCGCCATATCGCCAACCAAGGGCGCTTTATTCAGACGAGATCTAAAAATTTCAGCGCGCTGAGGGCGCTGAGAGGTCCGCTCGTCGGATCACGCTTCCCTTTCCTCCGCCCTTCGCCCATAATGCGCGCCCCAAACACGCAACACCGCGTCACCCCCCCCCAAAAACCCCGCTCCCCTTGGAGGATCACCTTATGGACGGACACCGTTGCGGCTTTATCACCCTCGTGGGGCGGCCCAATGTGGGTAAGTCCACGCTGCTCAACCGGCTGCTTGGCGAGAAGATCGCCATCACCTCCCCCCGCCCTCAGACCACGCGCAACCGCATCCCAGGCGTCCTCACCCGCCCCGACGCCCAGCTGATCTTCGTCGATACGCCGGGGCTGCACCACGCCAAGCGCGCGCTCAACCGCTTTATGGTTGAGGTCGCCGAGGCGGCGCTGTGGGACACCGACGTCGTGGTGGTCATGGTGGAGTCGGGCGTGGGTGGCGACGGCGCGGTGGGCATCTCCCCGCTGATCCGCGAGACGCTGGAGAAGCTGCAAGCGCGGCAGAAGCGCACCTTTATCGTGCCCAACAAGATCGACCGCATCCCCCGCGATCAGCTCTTGCCCGTCATGGCCACCTACGCGGAGTTCGACTTCGCGGAGATCTTGCCTGTCAGCGCGCAGTCTGGCGATGGGGTTGATCGCCTGCTCGATGTGCTGGCCTCGGCGCTGCCCGAGGGGCCGGCGCTCTACCCCGCCGACGCGCTGACAGACCTCCCTGAGCGGTTCATCGCCGCTGAGATGATCCGCGAGAAGCTGTTCCTCTCCCTGGAGGATGAGCTGCCCTACTCCACCGCCGTGACCATCTCCTCATGGAAGGATATGTCCTCACGCGGCGCCGTGGAGATCGAGGCGACGGTCCACGTGGAGCGTGAGTCTCAAAAGGGCATCGTCATCGGCAAGGGCGGGCAGATGATCAAGCGCGTCGGCACCGCCGCGCGCCTGGATCTTTCACAACTCTTAGATACACAAGTCCACCTCACGCTCTTCGTGCGGGTGGATAAGCGCTGGACTCATAACGAGAGCAGCCTGCGCAAGATGGGGTATGAGTCATGAGCGCGCTCGTCGCCGTCGTCGGTCGCCCAAACGTGGGCAAATCGACCCTGTTTAACCGCCTGATTGGGGAGAAGAAGGCCATCGTGCTCGACACCCCCGGCGTGACTCGAGATCGCCAATATGGTGTTGGCCGCTGGGATCGGCGTGAGTTCGACGTCGTTGACACGGGCGGCTTTGAGCCCGAGGCCGAGGAGGGCGTCGTCGCCAGCATGCGTCGCCAGGCGATGCTGGCCGTCGAGGCCGCCGATGTGGTGATCTTCGTCGTGGACGCGCGTGAGGGCCTGGTCTTAGCCGATCAGGAGGTCGCCCAGATCCTCCGCCGCGCCTCTGAGCGGGTCTTCTTGGCCGTCAACAAGATCGACGGGGCGCGCCAAGAGGGGGACACCGCCGAGTTTTACAGCCTGGGCTTCACCGAGGTGTTCAGCGTCTCGGCGGAGCATGGCCGTGGGGTCGGCGAGCTGCTGGACGAGGTCATCCGCGCGCTGCCGCCCGAGGAGGACGACGAGGGCGAGGAGGATGAGCGGATCACCCGCGTGGCCTTAGTGGGCCGCCCCAACGTGGGCAAGTCCACCCTGACCAACCGCCTCTTAGGCGAGGAGCGCATGATCGTTGACGCCGTGGCGGGGACCACCCGCGACGCCATCGACGCCCGGCTGCGCTACGAGGACAAGGACTACCTCCTCATCGACACCGCTGGGCTGCGCCGCTCTCGTGGCATTGATCGCCAGAGCAGCGAGGGCTACAGCGTGGTGCGCACCCTGCGGGCCATGGAGCGCTGCCATGTCGCCGTGCTCTTGATCGACGCCACCATTGGCATCACCGATCAAGACGCGCGCATCGCGGGCTTGGCCAATGAGAAGGGGCGAGCCTTGGTCTTGGTCGTCAACAAGTGGGACGCCATCGAGAAGGATCACAAGACGGCCAAGGTCTTCACCGAGGAGATCCAGCGCAAGCTGATGTTCGTCGATTACGCCCCGATCCTGTTCATCTCCAGCCTGACGGGGCTGCGAGTACACAAGCTGATGGGCTTAGTGGATCAGGTTCGGGCGGGCCACCTCTTCCGCGCCAGCACGGGGGTGCTCAACCGCTGGCTGGAGAAGACGGTGGAGCACCACCACCCGCCGATGGTCAAGGGCCGCCGCCTGCGCTTAACCTACGCCACGCAGGCCCGCACGGCGCCGCCGACGCTGGTCATCTCATGCAACCTCCCCGAGGAGGTTCACTTCAGCTACAAGCGTTACCTGATCAATCAATTCCGCGAGAGCTTCGACGTGGTGGGCACGCCCATCCGGATCAAGTTCCACGGCAAGAAGAACCCCTTTGTCACCGAGGAGGGGGAGGGCAAGGCCAAGGGCTAGGCCCTGATCGAGTCAGCGTGTATCGAGGTGAGAGATCGCCGCGCGTGACTCGACCACCACGCCATCCGGCCCGCGCTTGACATCTTCTTGGCGAAGGCAGACGCGCAGCCGCTCATCGCCCGCGCCGTCGAGGCGGCGGACGCGCAGCGCATAGACACCATCCCCGCGTTGATACCGTTGTCCCAGCCCGCGCCAAACCACCAGCGTCTTCATCTGCTCCAGGTGCAGCCCCTCGCGGGCGGCCCAGGCCTCGATGACGCTGCGCAGGCGCCGGTTATAGTGGCGGTTGTAGAGCATGACGGCGGTGATCATCACCGCCGCTACGCCATAGAAAATGAACGCGCCCAGATCCATACGCTCCCCTCAGCTGCCTTAAGGCGTGGCCTCTGCCTTGGCCTTGGCCGCCTCTTCTGCGGCGCGGCGCTTCATCTCAGCGATGATCTTCAGGTTATGATCCAGCGTCTGCTGATTGAGGCGCGCGCGCCTCAGATCCTGCTCGATGGCGCGCTCAAAGGCCGTCGTCTTCCAGCGCCCCTCCTCCAAGACCATCTCCAGCGTCTCACCGCTGCGGGTCGTCAGCGTCGCTCGATCTCCCTCGATGACGGGCTGCTTGGCCACGCTCAAGCCATAGTGGAGGCCCTCATCGGGCTTGAGCGCCTTGAGATCGGGGCCGACGAGCGCGGCGAAGAGGGCCTCAGAGTCCGTGGCGTTGAGGGCCGCCGAGGGGTAGATCAAGCGCGCTTGGAGCTTGAAGTCCTCGGGGTAATCCTCATCAAACGCGCGGCGCTGCTCTTTGAGCAGGGTCAGGAGCGCGGCGAGGTGATCATGGGTCGTCTGAGAGGTCGTCGCCAGCACGGCGCTGAGATCGCCGGCCATCAGGGCATCGCGGACCTGGTGAAAGGCGCCGTCGGGGGTCGCGGGATCGAGGTTCTCCTCACAGCCGAGGAGAGAGAAGCTGAGGAGCAGGGCCACGGCGAGGGCGCGGCGCGGGCGCGGCGTGGGCCGAGGGGTGGGGGCGTGGATCTGGCGGATCATCTTGCCTCTGGTCCAGGAAGAGCTTAACCGTAAGGCGTCTCTCAAGACGCCCGCTGAGTGAGGGTCGCCCCAACGTCGCCGCCCCCTCCTTCGATGTCAACGATCTTCAACGACAGGTCAGCCGATGCGCCTCTCTCGTGCCCTCCCCCTCCTCCTCATGCTCCTGGCCCTCGGCTGCGCCCCGCCCCCAAAGGACCCCGCCGTGCAGGCGTGCGAGGCCCTCACCTCGGCGGTGAGCCGAGGGGACACGGCGGGGCTATGGGGGCTTTTGACGCCCGCCAGCCAGCGCGCGCTGCTGACGCGGATGCGCCTCGATCCCTCCGCGCCCGCCGCCGAGGTGCTGCCGCGCCTGATGCCGCGCGGCGACGCCCGCTTTGATCTGGACATCGCCACCCGCGCGCGGCTCATCGACGGCGCGGGCCGCCGCCGCGTGGTCGAGGCCCCTTTAGCTGGGGCGCGATGGCGCTTCGAGGTCGAGGAGATCCAGGGCGCTTGGCGTGTGGATCTGATGAGCGCCGCCCCCCAGCGATGAAGCGGTTGTCTATGGGCGCGGTTCGGGCTAAAAATCGGCCGATGGAGGAGACCCCCGCGTGATCGAGACGCTCAGCCCAAGCGCCGCGGAGAGCCGCAGCGTGGCGCCCCCTCCCCGCGAGCTTAAGCGTGGGGAGCGGCTGGGCGCGCGCTTCGTCATCGATGAGCGGCTGCGCGTGGACGTCATGGGCGTGGTCTACCGCGCGGTGGACGAGCACAGCGGCAAGGCGTTGGCGTTGACGGTCCTCTCGCCGCGCCTCGCCGAAGATGAGGCCGTCGCCGAGGCGCTGCGCGCCGCCGTGGAGCGCGCGCGTGGCTTAACCCATCGGAACATCGTCGTCACTTATGGGATGGGCAAGGACGTCAGCGGCTGTGTCTATGTGGCCCGCGAGTTCGTCGATGGCCAGACCCTCACCGACGCGCTGGAGCGCAAAGCCAAGGCGGGCAAGCGCTTCACGCTCAAGGGCGCCTACAACCTGATCGCCCACATCTGCAACGCCCTCCAGGCTGCGCGCCCCGTCATGCACCATGGCCTCCTGCGGCCCTCCTCGGTGCTGGTCAACCGCACGGGGCGCGTCAAGCTGGGCGACTTTGGGCTTGAGGCGCTGCGGCCCGCCTTAGTGGAGGGGCAGCGGGATCTCTCGGTGTGGGACGCGCCCTTCTTCTCGCCGCTCTCGCCGCCCCTCGACGATCTCCAAGCCCTCGGCCACCTCCTCTTCGCCCTCCTCACCGCCCGCCCGCCGCTGACCTCCGCGCGGCGGCTCCCTGAGGAGGGCGTCGCTGGCTTCCCTGAGGCGCTGCGTGACCTCTTCGCGCGCGCCGTGGACCCCGCCCACCCTGCTCGCTTCCCTGATCCCAACGCCTTAACGGCTGAGCTGCTCCACTTGGTGGAGACTGTGAGGAGCACCATCGAACCTCAGCGCCCCCCGACCGCCCCGCCGCCTGTCCCTGCGCCCTCAGCGTCAGCGCCCCCTGCCCCCAGCGCGCCACCGCGCCCATCCATGAAGCCGCCCGCGCCGCCCGCGCCGCCTTCATTGAGATCGGGTGGGGGGTTCGTCATCCCTGATTTAAAGGCCAAGCCGCGTGAGATCGCCGACGACGGCACGGTGCCGCGCTGGCTGGTGGAGCGCGATGGGATCGACTACGGCCCCTTCACGGCCAAGGACGTCATCACCCAGCTCTTTAAAAAGGAGACGACCCCCGAGACGCTGCTCTACGACGTGGAGACAGATCGGCGCTTACCGCTGTCGGAGTTCACCGTCTTTGATGAGGCCCTCGTCGCCTGGCTGCATGAGAAGGCCGAGCGCGAGAAGCAGGCCATGGAGGCGGCGGTGGCCGCGGCCTCTCGGCGTCAGACGCGCATCATCATCAGCATCATCCTGCTGCTCGTCGTCGGCGGCGGCGGCGGCGTTGGCGGTTGGTTTTACTATCAATCCACGCTGCCGACGCCGCGCGAGGGGCGGCTACACACGCTGGTGGCCGCCTTCAACGCGCCGCTGCCCAACATCACGCCGCCGGAGGAGCTGCCCAAGACCGAGGCGGAGCTGCGCGAGGAGCGCGAGCGTGTCTTAGCCCACCGGCGCTCGGCGGCGGCGGCGGCGGAGCGGGCGCAGATCGCCAAAGAGGAGCAGCTGGCGGCGGCCAGCGAGCTGAGCATGAGCGGCTCGGGGCGCCGCTTCAACAACGACGCCTTAAATCAAGCGGTGGCGGGGCGCACGGGGCGGCTGACGAAGTGCCTCCAAGATGAAGCGCGCCGCGATCCCAACCTCAAGTCTGTGGGGGTCAGCTTCACGGTGATCCCCAAGGGCGACCTCATCAACGTCAAGATGCCCGGCGCCACCCCCAAGGGGAGCCGCTGCGCGCGCCAAGCGTTGGCGGGCCTCAAGGTGCCTGCCTTTGACGGCGCCAATGTCAAGATCAACCTCCCCTTCACCATCCGCTGACGCCCGTCAGCGCAGCCCGGAGCCTCTCATGCGGCGCATCGCCCTGCTCTTGACCCTCCTCGCGTTATTTGGATGTAAGGACGACGCGCCGGCCTCGGGCGCGGATGGCGGCGCGGG
>JAHJCH010000345.1 GCA_018813065.1 Myxococcota bacterium | reverse complement strand
TTCGGACTTCATCCGCTCAAGGCGGACAGGCCGGAGCAAGAAAACAATCCGCAGAGCGGATTTTTTCGCAGCGGAGCGCCTGCCCCAGCGCGCGATGAATCGCGCGCTGGGGTGATGGCCGAGAAAATGTCACAACTAAAGCGATAAAGCGATAAAGCGAGAAGGTCAGTCGCCGACGACGCCGCCGATGGCTTGGCAGGCGCCATCAAAGCAGATCGCCTCGAAGGGGAGCTGAAGACAGAGGCCCCGGTGATCGCAGTCGCCTTGGCAGCCTGGGGCGTGGGTGGGCATGGGCTGATCCATGATGAAGGGCGTGAGGCAAGGATCAAGATCGAGCTGCTGGGTGGTGACGCCGACAGGGCAAGGGGCGCAGGCGCGCAGATCCACGGCGAGGGCGCACTCTCGATCCAAGCGGCAGCCCCGCGTGGCGTCTGGCGATGAGGGGCGGGCGTCCTCCACGGTGGCGGCGTCCTCGATCACGGCGGCGTCGGCGATCACAGCGTCGTTGATCGGCGGCGCGACGCCCTGCTCTCGGGGCGGACGCGGCGGCAAACGCCAATCGAGGCCCTCATCGAGGCGGGCCACCGGCGGGAGGCCCTCAAAGTCGCTGGGCGCGGGGTGAGGTGTGGCCTCAAATTCATCGACGCAGCCGCTGAGCCCCGCCACGCACAGCGCCCAGACAGCGCACGCCTCCGCAAAAGCGCTCGCTGTCACACGCATCACAGCCCCCCCGCCGCCGCGCTGAGCTGCTGGGCGTAGGCGTTGCCCGGATCGGCGATGTCCGTGCCGTTGCGCCAGCCCCAGGCCCCGGCGTCGTTGAGGATCTGGGCGTTGTCGGGGTAGTAGTTGCCCACGCTCAGGCCCGTCACCCCTCGGCTGCTAAACTCGCCCAGCCACGCCGCCAACGCCGCCTTGCGCTGATCCAAGGACAAAGGCAGCTGGTTCATCCGCGCTTGGGTGATGATCAGCGGCTTGCCGTTGGTGGCCGCCAGCGCGGCGTGGCTGCGCACCCAGGCCGCGCCGAGGTTGGCGTAGTGGTTGGGGTCATCGGGGATGTTGAGCCCCGTGGGATCGATGTGGAGCGTGGCGAAGTCGATGTATTGGCTGCGGATGTTGCGCTGCCATGAGGTGCCGTGGCTGCCGTCGAAGAGGTGGCCGCCGCCGACGGCGTCGAAGAGGAGCGCGTCGTCGCCATACTGCGTGGGGTTGACATCGAAGCCCATATCGCCCGTGCCCACTAAGTGATTGATATCATTGGCTTTAATAACTTGACCGATGCGGTCAAAGAACTCAAACAGCTCGTTGCCTTGGTTGTCTGGAAAAGCCCCCCTGCCGTCGAAGCCGTCGAGGATCTCCCAGCCCAAGATGGCCGGATCGTCGCGGTAGCTGCGGTTGTTGCGGCCGCTGCGGCGGTTGATGAGGGCCTGGACGTGGTTCTCAAAGCTGGTGCGCGGCGGCCCCTCGACGAAGAAGCGGCGCAGATCCTCGGGCTGAGGATCGCCATAGCCCGCCCAGCGCAGGTACTGCATCACGCCCCCATAGCGTTCCCCGCCGTCGAGCAGCGTCAGGATAAGCTTGATGCCATGAGCGCCCGCGCGATCGACGATCAGATCCAGCGCCGCCAAGCCCGCCTCGCCGTCCACGCCCGGGGCGGTCTGGATGGCGGTGGGCGCGTCGGGGCGATCGTCATGGGCGCGGGTGCGCACGACCGTGACGCCCATGCGCCGGGCCTCGGCGAAGACCTCATCGACGGAGGAGGTCACGCCCGCTTGATTATCGAAGTGGGCGGAGAAGAGCAGATCGGGGGCGCTGAGGGCCATAAAGCGGAAGGGCGCGCCGCCTTGGCTGAGCGTGGCGCCCTCGCGGGTGACGAAGACATCGCAGCGCACGGCGATGTTGTCCACGCCGCGCCGCCCGCCCTGCTCGGCGATGATCTGCACATAGTGCTCGCCGGGCTCCAGGTGGAGATCCACGCTGAAGCGATCCCCCTCATCGACCTGCACGGGGAGGCCGGGCTCTTGGCCGTCCACCACCGCGCGCACGCGCCCGCCCTCGGCGAAGTAATCCTGGAGGCGCCCTCCAACAGTGACGTCGAGGGTCAACAGCAGCACGCCCTCGATGGGGCGCTCGATGATCACGGTGGGCTCTGGGTAGGTGACGCCGCTGTCGAGGCGCTCATCGCCGCCGCCGCCCGCGATCCCGCCGCCGCCGCCGCCGCCCGCGATCCCGCC
>JAHJCH010000344.1 GCA_018813065.1 Myxococcota bacterium | reverse complement strand
TGGCGGGCTGGCTGGCGGGCTGGCTGGCGGGCTGGCTGGCGGGCGCCTCCGCCCACCCGTGGAGGGGCCAAGCGAGGAGGAGCGGCAAGAGCAGAGATCGCGTCATCGAGATCCTCTTGTTCAGTGATGAGTCGGCGCAGCGTAACGCTTGGGCGATTGGGCTTCAAGGGGGCGGGGGGATGGGTGAGCGTCCGCGTGAGGCGGCGGGATCACCAGCCTGGGGCTTCACCGGCGAGGAGCTGCGCGGCGCAGCGCTCAAAGACATAGCGCGCTTGAGCTTGGACGCCGATCCCCTCGACGCGCCGCATGTAATCGATGATGTCTTGGGTGAGCCGCGCGGAGAGGGCGGCGACGTCGGGCATGTCCGCGTCACCAGTGCAGGCGATCTCGGCGTGGCCCAGCGTCTCGTTGAGGCGCACCAGCCAGCCTGCTTGATCCTCAAGCAAGCTCAGGCGCAGCGCCTCATTGTTCGTCTCGACCACGGCGTAATACATCAGCTCAAAGCCATCGGGGGCGGCCTCGGCGCTGCCAAAGTAGTAGGCGCTGCCCTCGGCGGGGAGGCGGATGGCCTCGGCGGGGATCGGGGCGGCGTCGGGGATCATCCCCGCGTCCACGGGGAGGGGCTCACCGCCCGCCAGCGGCGGCTCACCCGCGTCGGGCGGCCCCATGTCGGGCTGAGGCGCCGCGCCCGCCAGCGGCGGCTCGCCCCAGTCCGGCTCGATGATCTGGGCGTCGGGCACGCCATAATCCGGCGCCATCTCGCCGCCCGCCAGCGGCGGCTCACCGCCGTTGCCCTCGGTGGAGATGCCCGCGCCCCCCCCGTCGGGCTCGACGGCGCCCGCCTCGGGTCCTGTGGGTGTCTCCTCGACGATGCAGCCCAGCAGGGCGCCGCTGGCGGTCACGGCGGCGCCCTGGGCCATAAGGGTCAACAGCGCGCGGCGATCGGCGGAGAAGGCGCTCAGCGCGGGGTAGAGGGCGCGACGCTTGATGGGCTTCATGGGAACTCCTTGTGCGCTCGTAGGCGTTAGACTTGCGCATCCCTGAGAATGAAACAAAGCCTTTTGCTTTGTATCTGTATTTATTGGTGTTTTTCGATATTCGAGGGCAGCCTGCGGCGGCCCTCGCGCCGCGCCGCGCTGCCCTGAACGTTGGGATGGATAGGGGCTAGACATCGCCGCTTTTTTGTCCTAGCTTCCCGAGGTTTACCCCATAAATAAGGAGGCCTTATGCGCGCCTCACTGTGGGCGATCCCCCTCGGCTTCGCCCTCCTCTCCTTCAGCGGCTGCGCGGATGATGATCCCGCCGCTGGCACCACGCCCGACGCCACCGTCGTCCGCGTCGATGGCGGCGGCCTGCCCTGCGTCAACACCTGCGCCCCTGGCACCCCCCCAGACTGTAAGAATGGCGGGGCGCGCAGCTGCGCGGATCTCAACGGCGATGGCTGCACAGAGTGGAGCCAGCCGAGCCCCTGCGCGGCGGGCGAGAACTGTGTACTTGGGCAGTGCGTGAGCTGTACGAACGACTGTGTTCAGGGCAGCTTTCAGTGTGGCCCCAGCGGCGGCGTGATGAGCTGCAATAACTTCGATGATGATCCCTGCTTTGAGTGGGGCGATGAGCAGCCCTGCCCCGCCACGCAGAGCTGCTCAGCGGGGGAGTGCCGCGCCGCCTGCATCGATGAGTGTCAAGGCACGAGCCGCCGCTGTAATAACAATGGCTTCCAGGTCTGTGAAGAGGGCGCCAATGGCTGCCGCCGCTGGGGTCAGCTCGTGGCCTGCGCCGCTGGCGAGACGTGCTCGCTGGGTGAGTGCCGCGCCAGCTGCGTCGATGAGTGCAGCATCGACACCCGCCGCTGCAACGGCGATGGCTATGAGAGCTGCGATAACTTTGATGAGGACAGCTGCTTGGAGTGGAGCAATGTGGTGCCTTGCCCCGATGGCGAGGTCTGCTCCAACGGCCGCTGCGCCGCCACCTGCGTCAATGAGTGTGGCCCCGCTGGCAGCCGCCAGTGCTCCGGCGCGGGCTTCCAGGTCTGCGATAACCACGACGAGGATGAGTGCCTGGAGTGGGGTCAGATCACCGACTGTGGTGAGGGTCAAAACTGCTCGGGTGGCCGCTGTCAGACGACCTGCACCCATGAATGCGCCGAGGGCACGCTCCAGTGCAGCGGCGATGGCGTCGAGCGCTGCGGCAACTTCGATGACGATGACTGCCTGGAGTGGTCTGAGGCCGCCGCCTGTGATGAGGGTGAGGTCTGCTCAAACGGCGAGTGTCGCAGCACCTGCGCCAATGAGTGCGGCGGGTTGAATGAGCGCCGCTGCAATGGCGATGCTGTGCAGACGTGCGGGAACCATGACGCCGACACCTGCTTGGAGTGGAGCACCCCCAGCGCCTGCGCCGAGGGGCAGAGCTGCTCCAGCGGCCGCTGCGTGGATCGCTGCGTCAATGAGTGCCCTCAGGGCGCCGCGCAGTGCGCCAATAACGGGGTGCAGACCTGCGGCAACTTCGATGACGATGAGTGCTTTGAGTGGGGCGGGGCGACCCCCTGCGCCGAGGGCCAGACCTGCTCCAGCGGCCGCTGCGTGGCCGTCGATGTCTGCGAAGATGAGTGCGCCCGCGGCGTGGCGCGCTGCGCGCCGGGCGGCCTCCAGACCTGCGGTGACTTCGATGAGGACGCCTGCAATGACTGGGGCCCCGCCGTGGCCTGCCCCCAGGGTGAGACATGCTCCAACGGCGCTTGCGCCGCGCGGTGCAGCGATGAGTGCCCCCCCGGCGCCCTGCGCTGCGCCGAGCGCGGTTTTCAGCAGTGCGGCCAATATGATGACGATGACTGCGCGGAGTGGAGCGCCGTGACCCCCTGCGCCGAGGGCGAGGCCTGCTCCAACGGTGTCTGCGCCCTTGAGTGCGATGATGAGTGCGGCGAGGGCTCGGTGCGCTGCTCTGGCAATGGGGTCCAGCGCTGCGGCGATAACGATGAGGACGTCTGCCAAGAGTGGCTCGACGCGGTGCCCTGCCCCGCCAACCAGACGTGCAGCGGCGGCGTCTGCACGGCCTTCTGCATTGATGAGTGCGATCAGGGCGCCACGCGCTGCGGCGACAACGGCGTGCAGACCTGCGGCGACTACGATGAGGATCGCTGCCGTGAGTGGAGCGTGGGTGTAGCCTGTCCTGTTGGACAGGTCTGCTCTAACGGCCAGTGCGCGGTGACCTGCGTTGATGAGTGCGCCGCAGATCAAGCCCGCTGTGAGGGCAACGGCGTGCAGCGCTGCGGTGACTTTGACGTGGATGACTGCCTGGAGTGGTCCGCCGCCGCGCCCTGCGGCGAGGGCCGCGTCTGTAGCGGCGGCGTCTGCGAGGATGTCACCGTGGGCTGCGCCAGCGACGCCGACTGCGCCGAGGGGCAGATCTGCCTCTATGAGCGCTGCCTCAACGCCAATGAGTGCGACGCCGACGCCGACTGCGCCGCCAATGAGATCTGTGATCTGCTGACCCGCCGCTGTGAGACCCAGACCCCCAGCCTCGTCGGCGACGCCTGCGCCGTTGACGCCGACTGCGGCGAGGGCGGCGTCTGCCTCGGCACGGAGTCCCAGGGCTACTGCTCGCTCTTCTGCACCGCCGATGAGCCCTGCCCCACCGGCGCCTCATGCTACATCGTCGATGAGGACAGCCCTGACATCGGGCTGTGCGTCAATGACTGCGCCCGCCGGGAGCAGTGCGATGAGGGGCAGGCTTGCTACCCCAGCGGCGGCCCCCTCGGCGGCCTGTGCTATCTCAACGAGTGCGTCACCAACAACGACTGCCTTACCAGCCCGCTCATCGACGTCACCTGCGTCGAGGGCCGCTGCCTGGCGGGCAACGTCTGTGACATCAACACGGGCGAGGGCTGCGCCGAGGCCCAGGAGTGCGTCAACTGGGACGGCACGGGCGTCTGCCTCGACACCTGCGTCTACCCTGGCCCCGCCTGCGCCGATGGCCTCAACTGCGCCCCCTCGGGGGAGAGCGGCCTGTGCCTCCCCGCTGGCCTCGGCGGTGATCGCGCCCCCTGTGAGACGCACCTCGACTGCGCCTTGGGCTTCCACTGCATGGATGACGGCGTGGGCGGCGGCAGCTGCCGCGCGCTGTGTGACGCGGCGGCCGGCGCCAACCCCTGCGGCGAGGGCGACAGCTGCGTCAACATCGCCGGGCGCGCGGGCGTCTGCTTGGAGAGCTGCGTCTCTGAGTGCAGCGCCGGTGATGATATCTGTGATGGCGCCGCGCTGCGCCCCTGCGGCAACTTCGATGAGGATCTCTGCTTAGAGCTGGGGGCGGCGATCCCCTGCGCTGAGGGCGAGGGCTGCAACGCCCTCTTCGGCGCCTGCCAGCCCGCCTGCGTCACCCACGAGGACTGCGAGCACCCCCTGGTCGGGATGCGCTGTGAGGCGGGCAACTGCGCCGTCATCAGCGAGTGTGATCCGGGCAGCGGCGAGGGCTGCGTGGCGCCCGCCGAGTGCTTCTTGGCCACCAATGACGGCTTGGCGGGGGTCTGCTTGGAGATCTGCGATCCCATCGCCCCGGCGTGCAGCGTCGCCCTTGAGGCCTGCGTCGCCTTTGGCACCTCGGGCTACTGCCTCAAGCCCGGCGATGTGCCCCAGGGCGGTCAGTGTGACTCCAGCCTCGACTGCGCGGCGGGCTTGGGCTGCGTGGGCACTGATGACGGCGCGGCGCGCTGCTTCACCCTCTGCGACGCGGCGCTTCAGACCGGCTGCGCCAACGCCGAGGCCTGCGTGGATCTGGGGCTGGACGGGCGCGTGGGCGTCTGCGTCGCCCCCTGCGAGGACACCTGCCCCGCTGAGGGCGCCACCGACTGTGGTGATGATGGGCGCCTCTACAGTTGTGGCTATCATGACGGCGTGTGCCTCAGCTGGGGGGCGCCGATCGCCTGCGACGAGGGTGAAATCTGCCCCCCTGGCGAGAGCCTCTGCATGGCGGGTGGCTGCACCACCGATGAGGACTGCACCAATGACATGAACATCGACAGCTACTGTGACGCGGCCTCTCACACCTGCTTGATTCATGAGTGCCTCGACTACGGGCAGTCCTGCGGGGACAGCCCGGATGGCGTCTGCATTGGCTTCCCGCCCAGCGAGCCCACCGAGGGCCTCTGCCTTAACCGCTGCGCGCCGGGTCAGTCTGAGTGTGGCATGGAGGGCATCTGTGATTGGTGGCCTGTCGGTGAGGCTGTGGAGTTCGTCTGCCTTCCTGCTGGCCCCATCGATGAGTACGGCGACTGCGCCGAGTCCTCTTGTGGCTGGGGCATGATGTGTACGCCCTTTGAGCCCGCGCCCGATGAGATCGGCTATGTCTGCCTCTATTACTGCGACGTCAACGCGCAGGACTGCGACGCGACGCAGACCTGTGAGCCCCTCGCGGGCCTCCTCCCCGACAACGTCGGCGTCTGCGTGCCCACCGCGCCCTGAAGCCCCCTCCTCTAAAACCTAGAGCCCGCAGGCCGACCACTGGGCGGGGCAGGCGTTGGCGATCTGCTGGCTGTCAAGCTGACCGCCGTTGGGGAACGCCTGCATCATGCAGTTATACAGCGCGTCAAACTGAAGCATCCCGTTGAGCGTGGTGTTCACTGAGGCGTCAAGCTGACAGCGCGATGTAGAGCAGCTTCCGCCGAAAATCTGCATAAACAAATCCGCGCAGCCTTGGTTCGTTGGTCTATTTAACCCACATTCAGTCCACTCTACACATTGATTGCCCACCTCATTCCAAGTCTGCGCGCCAATGCTCTGCGCGCAGTCAAAGACCGCGCCGACTTCAGCTTCTGCTTGACTGGTCGAGGCGTTAATACAGCCTCGCTGGCAGTTGGCGTCCTCTCCACACTCAATGACGCAGTACCATGTGTCACGGCAATTGGTCCCACTGAGACGCACCTCCTCCAAACCGCAGCTGGTCCACTCCACGCCGCAGCGCGCCATCGCCGCCTCAATCGTCTCTACGCCGTTGCGCTGGAAACACGCGCCAAGATCGTCAAGCTGCTCCACCGCCTCAGGGCGCGCCGCTAAGCGGCATCCCTCAACACACACCACGTCTTCACACGGGATCAGGCACATATACGCGCTGGCGCAGTCGCCGTGCCCCACCGGCGGCATCCGACACTGCCCCCAGGCCTCCGGGCAGGCCTCGGCGGCGTGGCGCCAGCTGGCGGCCCCCTCAAAGCAGGCGTTGAGATCATCAAGGCGCGTCGCCACCCCCGCCGCCGCGCCGTTGAGGCACGCGCCTTGGCAGGCCTCGGCGCCTTCGCAGCCAAGCTGGCAACGCCACGCAGGTTGGCAGTCCACCGCGCTTATCGGCGGCGGCGCGGCGTCTGGGCCTGGCTCGATGATCCCCGCGTCAAGCCGTGGCTCAATGATCCCCGCGTCGGGCTGCGGCGCCTCGACCCCCGGCATGCAGTGCCAAGAGTCCGCGCAGGCGGCGGCGAAGCAGGCGTTGTCGCCACAGCGCGCGCCGTTGTCGTTGAGGCAGGTGATCAAGGATGAGGCGTCGTCGATGGCCGCTCGCCCCGCGCCCGCGTAGCAGCCCGCTTGGCACGCGGCGTCTCGGCAGGCGTAGACGCAGGTCATAATCTCAAGGCAGCTGCGCGCCGTGGCGCAGTAGCCCGCCGCGACGCCGTCCTCTAAGTAGGGCTGGCCGTCCTGCGCCAAGAGCGGGGTGCAGTCCTCGGCGGTGGCGCAGACCGCCACGCAGAGATCAGGCACGCAGCGCTGGTAGCAGGTGGAGGTCGTGGCCCCCGTCAGCCTCAAGCAGCGGGCGTGCTGGCCACATTGGCTGTCGTTGAGGCAGCCAAGCCCGACCTCCGGCGCAGCCTGGAGCCCCTCACAGGCGGGGGGCGGATCGCCAGGCAGCTCGCCGTCCTGCGCCGGGCGCACGCGCCCCGCGTCCATCACCCAGGCGCCCTGGTCAGCCGCGCCGAATCCAACCTCAAGCGCGCGCTCCTGGACCTCCACGCAGCCGAGGCTCAGCAGGCCCACGAGGGCGAGGCGGCGTTGTATGCGCTGATCTCTCTTCATGTTGATCCGCGTCTCTCTTTTTTGGGCTCGGTGTAGCGGATTTCACGCGCTTGATCCACCACGGCGCTCAGGGATTGAGGGCGTATAAGCGGATCAGCGTGGCTTCAAGGGCGCTGCCCTCTCGACCGCGGGTCAAGCTATAGGGTGCCTCGACGCACCGCGATACTGGTTTGATCCTATTGCATTTTTTATCGATAATGGCGCCCCCTCTCGCAGAAATAACGTGATCATGAGGAGCCTGTTATGCACCCAACCCCGCTTCGGAGGCCTGCGCGCGCCGCGCCCCCTCTGATCTTCTCCCTGAGCCTGCTCGGCGCTTTGCTGGCGGGCTGTGATGACGGCGGCGTCGCTCAGGCGCCCGACGTTGATCCGGTCGTCAACCCCCCCGCGCGTGACTCGGGCTCGGACTTCGGCGGCGGGATCGACGTGCTGATCATCGACGCCGCCCCAGAGATCGACGCCGCCCCCCTCGGCGGCTTCGGCGTGGCCTGTCAGCGCGGCGAGGAGTGCCTCAGCGGCTACTGCGTGCCCAACCCTCAAGGATTGCGGGTCTGCACGGAGGCCTGCTTTGAGGACTGCCCCGATCAGTGGGAGTGTCGGCCCGTTAACAACACCCACCCCGATACGGTGTTCATCTGCGTCGCCGAGCGCCACGTTCAGTGCCTCCCCTGTGAGCACGACGGGCACTGCGGCAGCGGTGATGATCGCTGCATCACCATCGGTCAGGGCCTCTACTGCGCCCGCGACTGCTCAACAGAGGTCTGCCCCGAGGGGCACAGCTGTCAGGCCCAAGAGATCGACGGCGAGGCGCTGTCCCTGTGCGTCCCCGATGAGGGCACCTGCCGCCCCTGTATCGACGGCGACGGCGACGGCTACGGCGACGGCGAGGAGTGCTTGGGCTTTGACTGCGATGATGAGGATGTCACGGTTCATCAGGGCGCCGTCGAGGTCTGTGATGGGCGCGATAATGACTGTAACGCGCTCACCGATGACGCGGTGATCGCGCCGGAGGGCACGCTCTGTAATCAAGTCGGCGTTTGTGAGGGCACGGCCCCCGCATGTGTACGCGGCGCGTGGGTGTGTGACTTCGGCGCGCTCTATACCGAGGGCGCAGACCTGCTCTGCGATGGCCTCGACAATGACTGTGATGGGCAAGTCGATGAGGACATCGATACGTTGACCGATGTGGCTCACTGCGGCGGCTGCGGCCAAGCGTGTGACCTCGCTCAAGCAGAGGCCGTCTGTGAAGAGGGCGTTTGTAATATCTCAACCTGTCAAGAGGGCTTTTATGATCTGAATGAGGATGATGAAGACGGCTGTGAATACCGCTGCTCCGTGAGCAACGGCGGCGTTGAGCAGTGCGATGGCATTGATAATGACTGTAACGGCGTGGTCGATGAGGGCTTTGATCTTCAAGGTGATCCCGATCACTGCGGCGGCTGTGAGCAGGCCTGCGATCTGGACTTCGCCGACGCCATCTGCGTTGAGGGGGTCTGCGCTATCTCCGCCTGCGATGCGCTCCACCGTGATCGAGACGGGATCGACCTCAACGGCTGTGAGTGCGCCCTGAGCAATGACGGCGTTGAGGCTTGTGATGGCCTCGACAATGACTGTGATGGTGAGATCGATGAGGACTTCGATCTTCAAATCGACCCCCTGAACTGCGGTCAATGTCAGCAGGTCTGCACCTTCGCCTTCGCCCAAGCCGCTTGCCTCGACGCGGGCTGCGTGATGGTCGGCTGCGCGCCCGAATACTGGGATCTCGACGGCGACGCCACCAACGGCTGCGAGTACGCCTGTGTCATCACGCTTGAGGGTCAAGAGTCATGCGATGGCATTGATAATGACTGTGATGGTGTCGTCGATGAGGACTTCGATCTGCTGGCGGACGTGGATCACTGCGGCGCCTGCGGGGCGCGGTGCGTCGCGCCGCACGCCTCCTCGCGCTGCGACGCGGGGATCTGCGCGATGGGTGAGTGTGAGGCCGGCTTCTACGATCTCAATGAGGATGAAGAGGACGGCTGCGAGTATGAATGCACCCCCCATGAGTTCGGCGTGGAGCTGTGCAACGGCGTGGATGATGACTGTGATGGGGAGATCGACGAGGACTTTGATCTCGCCGTGGATGTCTCCAACTGTGGGCAGTGTCAACGCACCTGCGCCTACGCCAACGGCGTCCCCGAGTGCGTCGATGGCCTCTGCGGGCTCCAGGCCTGCGAGGACACCTTCTGGGATGTCAACCGCGATCTGAACGATGGCTGTGAGTATCGCTGCCTGCTCACCCATGAAGGGATCGAGGCCTGTGATGAGATCGACAATGACTGCGATGGCGCCATCGACGAGGCCTTCAACCTCGACAATGACGCGCTCAACTGCGGCCACTGCGGCGTCGCCTGCGCCTTCCCCAACAGCGCGCCGCGCTGCGTCGGCGGCCTCTGCGAGATCGCCGCGTGCCTGGAGGGCTTCTATAACCATGACGGCGATCCCATCAACGGCTGCGAGTACGCCTGCCTGATCACCGGCGAGGAGATCTGCGACGAGGCGGACAATGACTGTGATGGTCAGATCGACGAGGGCTTTGATCTCAACACGCGCGTCGATCACTGCGGGGCCTGCGATCAGGCCTGCGCCCCCGCCAACGCCACGGGGCGCTGCGTCGAGGGCGCCTGCGAGGTGGACCGCTGCGCGGCGGGCTTCCTCGATCTCAACCGTGATCCAGAGGACGGCTGCGAGTACGCCTGCGTCCCCGACGGCGACGAGGTCTGCGACACGACCGACAATGACTGCGATGGGGCCATCGACGAGGGCTTTGATCTTCAAAGCGACCTCCTCCACTGCGGCGACTGCGCCACGGCCTGCGCCTACGCGCGCGCCGACGCCCTCTGTGATCGGGGCCGCTGTCAGATGGGCGCCTGCGATGACAACTGGTATGACCTCAACGGCGATCCCAGCGATGGCTGCGAGTACCCCTGCGCCATCACCGTCGGCGGCGAGGAGGTCTGCGACACGATCGACAATGACTGTGATGGTCAGATCGACGAGGGCTTTGATCTCCTCACCGATGAAGCGCACTGCGGCGACTGCGACACGGCCTGCGCCTTCTACGGGGGCATCGCCGAGTGTCAAGTGGGCGCCTGCGCGCTCATCGGCTGCCGCCCAGGCTTCCACGATCTCAACGGCGATCCCAGCGATGGCTGCGAGTTCGGCTGCCAGTTCACCGGCGCCGAGGTCTGCGACGGCGAGGACAATAACTGCGATGGTCAAGTGGATGAGGCGTTTGACCTCCAAACAGACGCCAACAACTGCGGTCAATGTGGCCGTGTCTGCGCATTCGAGCATGGCGCAGCCGCCTGCGTCGCCGGTGGCTGCGTCCTGACGGGCTGTGACGCGGGCTTCGTCGATCTCAACCGCCTCTCCCAAGACGGCTGCGAGTACGCCTGCGTGCCCCAGGGCGTGGAGCTGTGCAACGAGGCTGATGATGACTGTGATGGGGCCATCGATGAGCTGTACAACCTGCTCAACGACACGCAAAACTGCGGCGCCTGTGACAACGTCTGCGCCTTCGATCACGCCACCCCGCGCTGCTTGGGCGGGATCTGCCAGATCGAGGCTTGCCACGCCAACTTCTGGGACATCAACGGCGATCCCAGCGACGGCTGCGAGTACCCCTGCCAGCCCAGCGGCCTGGAGATCTGCGATGGCGCCGACAATGACTGCGATGGGGCCACCGATGAGGGCTTCGATCTTCAGACCAGCGAGGCCCACTGCGGCGCCTGCAACGCCGCCTGCGCGCTCAACCACGCCAGCCCCATTTGCCTGGGCGGGGTCTGCCAGATCGACGACTGTGACGCGGGCTATGTTGACCTCGATGGGCTGGCGGGCAACGGCTGCGAGTACGCCTGCGTGCTCAGCAACGACGGCGTGGAGCGCTGCGACGCCCGCGACAATGACTGCGATGGCGAGATCGACGAGGACTTTGATCTTGGGGTGGATCAAGACAACTGCGGCGCCTGTGGGATCTCCTGCCGCCGCGACTTCGCGCAGACCGCCTGCGAGGGCGGCGCTTGCCAGTACCTCGGCTGCGAGGCGGGGCACTGGGATCTTGACGGGCAGCAAGCCAACGGCTGTGAGTACGCCTGCGACCTCATCTCTGCCGAAGACCTCCCGGATCTTGAGCAGATCGACGCCAACTGCGACGGCATCGACGGCGATCTGGCGCGGGCCGTCTTCGTCTCCGCCAACGGCGACGATGACTGGGCGGGCACCCGCAGCGAGCCCGTGCGCACCATCGGGCGCGGGCTCAGCCTCGCCCAGAGCGAGGGCAAAGATCAGGTGCTCATCGCCCAAGGCACCTACGCGGAGATGATCGTCCTGCGCGCCGGGATTGGGGTCTATGGCGGCTACGATCACACGCAGGCGTGGCGCCGCGATCCGGTCAATGACGTGACCCGCGTCGAGGGGCGCAACTTCGCGATCTGGGGCTTGGGCGTGGCGGCGGAGACGCGGGTGCAGGGCATGACGTTGGTGGGCGCCGAGTCCGCCAGCGCGGGCGGCAGCAGCTACGCCGTCTGGCTCGCCAACGGCAGCGACGGGGTGATCTTGGAGGGCAACGTGATCATCGGCGGGCGTGGGCGCGACGGCGCCTCAGGCGCGGCGGGTAAGCCGGGCGCCGACGGCG
>JAHJCH010000343.1 GCA_018813065.1 Myxococcota bacterium | reverse complement strand
GGCGCGCCTCGACTACGCGCCGCCGCTGGGGCGCGGCCCCTTGAGCCTCCAAGGCGCGCTGAGCCCCTGGCGTCGCCACGCCGCGTTGAGCCTCGGTGAGCGGCGACGCCTGACGCTGGGTTGGGTCGAGTACACCGCACAGGAGGCTTGGATCGATGATCTCTTTCTCTATGCCGCGCCCGCGCCCTGGCGAGGGCAGGCGGTGACGCTGGCGACGCGCGCGCCGCTGGGCGGCGTGGAGATCGAGGGGGGCGTTGACTTCGACCCTGTACAAAAGAAGGGAGTCGCCGCTTATGCGGGGCTGGGCTGGTCTTGGCGCGGGGCGACGGCGGGGCGCCTGGCCGCCTCGATCATGGCCTCGGTGGCGCGCGCGGCCCCTGATCTCTTTGTCAGCCTGCGGCTTTAGCGCCCTCAGCGCGTGCCCCGACAGCGGGCGAAGCACCTCCGTTGACAGCGAGGCTTGACGAGGATAATGAAGTACACGACCGATTACGCGGAGCAGAGTGATGGCGACAGCCCACACGTGCAGCATCTGTGGGGCCCAGTTCGAGTTGAGGTTTGCATACCAGATCAATCGAACGCCTGAGGGGAACCTCTACTTTTGTTCACAGCCCTGCCATGAGAAGCACCTCTTCTCGGCCCAACAAAAAACCTGCTCTGTTTGTGGCGCTCAGTTTGAGCTTCAGTTCGCCTATCAGCAGTCACAGATCGACGGCCTCGCTCACTATTTTTGCTCTCAGACGTGCCGCACGACGGGGCTGGCGGGGGTCCAGCGGCGCAGCCGCGAGATCCGGCGCATCGCCGTCCTTAACCAGAAGGGCGGGACAGGCAAGACCACCACGAGCGTCAACCTGGCGGCGGGCCTCGCCACCAAGGGCTATCGAGTGCTGCTCATCGATCTCGACGCTCAAGGCAACGTGGCCGTCTCCTTGGGCCTGCGATCTGATCGCACGGTCTACAGCATCCTCGTCGAGGGCATGCACCCCACAGACGCGATCATCAACGTCAATCAAAACCTCGACGCCTTGATCAGCAACACCTCGCTGGCTCAAGCCGAGACGCGCTTGGTCAACACGCGTGATCGCTACAAGGTGCTCAGTGAGCGCATGAAGAGCGTCACGAATTATGATTTTGTGATCATGGATTGTGGCCCGAGCTTATCTATCCTCAATCAAAATGCGTTGACTTATGCAGATAATCTCTTAATCCCCGTTTCTTGTGATTATCTTTCGCTCGTAGGCGTTAAGCAAATCTTAAGAACCTTGAAGAAGGTTAATGAGTTATTGCTTCAACCTGTGAGTATTCTTGGCGTTGTGCCCACGTTTTATAATAAACAAACCCGCATTTCAATAGAGGCTGTTCAGACACTCGAAGCATACTTTAATGACCGCGTTTTACCTCCGATTCGATCGAATACTCGATTAAAGGAGGCGCCAAGCCACAAACAAACGATCTTCGAATATGCGCCCAAGTCCAAGGGCTCTGAAGATTATATGCGCTTGGTCGAGCGAGTCTTAGAGCTGTGCGATCTACCCTCAACATCCTCGGAGCAAAAGGAGCCATTCGTTGAGCGAGCGCACGCCTAATTCGACTCCGAGCACAAAAAACGTCAAGCAGCGCCTTGAAGAGGCACCGCGTCAGCCGCCCGATGCGCGCGGCAAGGCGCCTCGCGTCAAGCCTGCGCCCAAGGAGGAGAAGCGGCGCGCCGAGGAGGGGGTGTCGCCCATCGCCCAGCCCCCACATCGCCACGTCGTGTCCGAGCAGATGTCCGAGCTCTTTGATGACTTCTTCTTCGAGTCCATCGGGGGGCAGCACATCGTGATCAAGGATGATCCGGTGCCCCAGCGCCCCCCAATGCAGGCCGAGCCCCCCCCCGAGCCTCGGCAGCGGCCCTCGCACTACAAGGTCATCTCAATCAGCTTGTACACCCAGGATCTTGAGCAGCTTGACGCCTTGGTCAAGGCGGCGAAGGCGAGGGGCTTGACGCGGATGAGCCGCTCCCAGCTGATCCGCGAGGCGCTGCGTCAGGTTGATCTGGCGCAGATCCCGCCGCAGCGCTGAGGCGGCGGATCAGAGCACAGGGCCAATGTTGATCTCGTCGAGGGCATCGGGCGTCGCCTCGCTGAGCGAAGGCGGCTGGATCTCCGCGTTCTTGAGCAAGACGCGCTGGATATCCTCACGGAAGGCCACCTTGCCTGCGGCGATCTCTCTCAGCGCCGCGATGATGTCCTTGTTCTTACAATCGACCATCCGCTTGGAGCCACGGTGCAGCTCGCGATAGCGCTTGGCGGTGAGGTGGACCAAGGCAAACTGATCGCGGATGTGCAGCAGGGAGTCTTCAATGGTGACGCGCGCCAAGGCTTTTCTCCTGAGTTGAGCCGTGAGCCTCGCCCCTCCATCGGGGAGCGTGACAAAGGGCGCATTGTGCGCCAAGCACGCAGAGAACGCAATGGCGGCGTCGCCGGCCCTTTAGCGCGGCAATAAGATCATAAAGCTGCGCGCGCCCAGCGCCACCTCGCCGCCGCTGACGGCGGCGTCGGTCATCAGATCCGTGTAGTCCCCGCCGGGGATCTGCACGGTGTTGGGGAAGTCGGCCTTGTTGATCGCCACGGTCAAGGCAGGGACCGCCCCGCCACAGCCCATGCGGTAGACCCAGGTGTTTTGATTGGCGCCGATCCGCACACGGCGGCCACGCGCCAAGGACTTATACTCCGCGCGGATCTTGGCGAGCTTGGAGATCTTGTCGCGCAGCGCCTCTTGATGCGCGTTGAGCCCCTCCCAGTGCATCACGCGGCGGTTGTCTGGATCGCCGCCGCCCGCGAGGCCGATCTCATCGCCGTAGTAGATCAGCGGGATGCCTGGGTTGGTCATCATGATGGCGAAGACCACGCCCAAGCGCTCGTAGGGCTCCGCGTTCTCCGGCTGATGATAGTTATTCGTCCAACCATTGCCCGTGTTGCTGCCGTCTGTGCAGCCAAACTCACGGTTGGCGAAGTGAATCACGCGGGGGATGTCGTGGTTGCCGATCCAGGTCGTCATCAGGGAGCCTGGGCCATAATAGCCGTCGTTGCCGTCCATCCAGCCCGCGAAGTTTTGGAGGCTGCCCCCATCATGGAAGACCGCCTCGCAGGCCTCCTTCTTAAACGGGAAGTCAAATTGACCATCAAGCATGGTCGCTGGATTAACAAAGCGCTTGAGCAGATCACGGTTAAAGTAATCAAACGTCTCGCCCACGAGGTAGAAGCGACCACCCGCAGGGTTGGCGAACTGCGCGTTCAGCTCTCGGCGTAGATCTGTAAGCCAATTCAGCGGGACGTGCTTGATCGCGTCCAGGCGGAAGCCATCAATCCCATAGGCCTTGGCCCACCACAGCGCGTCGTTAATCGACCAGCGGCGCGCGTCCTCATTGTCGAAGTCAAAGGGCGGGAGGTAGTCTGTAAAGGCGCAACGTACACCATAAAACTCATCATCCCAGAGGTTTTCATTGCCACATAAGCGGAAACGGCCATTTTCTTGATAGAACCATTCCGGGTGCGCTTGGAAAAGTCCGCTGTCTACATCAATATGGTTCATCACATAGTCAAACAGCACCATCATATCTTCATTGTGCGCGCTGTCGATGAAGCCGTGGAGGTCGCTCGATGTGCCAATGCGTGACTCCACCGCAGGCTCTGGGCTGGGGTTGTCCGGGTCGCTGTAGTCGATGTTATCGGGCGCAGGCCAATAGCCGTGGTAGCCGGAGTAGAGGTTGCGATCTTGATCGGGGCTCATCGAGGCGCCCGCCGCCTCGCGGTTGTTGTAGGGCGCCGACAGCCACACGGCGGAGACGCCCAGATCCTTGAGGTAGGGGATCTTGGCGGTGACGCCTTGGAGATCGCCGCCCTCGTACTGGCCGCTCGGCCCCCACGCCGCGTCGCCGCCGGTGGCGTTCTGCACAGGGTCTGATTGACCGTCGCTGTTATAGAAGCGATCGACCATGATGAAGTACATCACCGCGTCGGCCCAATCGAAGGTGCTCAGATCACCACACTCGGAGGGCGGGGCGGCGACGCAGGCGCCGCGTTGGCAGATCTGGTTGTCCTCGCAGGGCGGATCGCAGACCTCGGGGGCGCACTCAATCGTCACCACGCTGTTGCAGCCATTATAGGTGTCGTTGACGCACGTCGGGTTTGGGTCACAAGAGGCCGTCTCGCCTTGACATTCTGGCGTGGGCATCCAGCTTCCATCGGCGACGAACTTATACTCATAGCTGCCGACCTCAAGCTCAGAGACGGCGAACCAGCGGCCAAGATCAACCCGCCAGCTCATCGTTAACCCCGTGGTGGGCTCGGCGGGCCAGCCATTGAAGCTGCCAGCGACATGCACAGAGACGTACTGCGCGCCCTGCGGATCAAAGAGGAACACCTGCTCTCGGCAGCTGCGCTCTAGGCAGAGGTGGTTCTCACAGCGAAGGGTCAGGATGTCACCGCAGTCATCGTCCACGACGCACTCAGGCTCAACGCAGGTGAGATCGGGGCCGCACAGCGCCTCGCCCGCGCACTCCTCATCCGTTAGGCACTCAGGGCCACAGGCGCCTTGGCGACACACCGAGGTGCCCTGGCAGGGGTGGGCCGCGTCGCACTCCACGCAGCCGCCATCAGGGCCACAGAAGAGGCCCTCGGCGCAGCGACAGTCCAGGGGCGCGGGGGGCACATCATGGCACACATAGTCACGGCAGTGCGGCGCGGCCTCGGCGCAGTCGGCGTCGGTGACGCAGGCGGGCTCAAAGGGGCAGGTGTGCGCGGCGATGGTGTTGAGATCCTCGCCTTCGCGGCGCGGGTTATAGGGATCTGGAATCCACTCGCCATCGACGATGAACTTATACGGGTGATCCCCCGGCGTGAGATCGATCGTGGCGGTGTAGAAGCCCGCGCCGTCGCTGACCATGGCCACGGCGCCATCCCCCCAGCCCGTGAAGGGGCCAGCGACCTTGACCTCCCCAGGCGTCGCCGCCCCCGCGAAGTAGGCGAAGGTGCGCGGGCAGGTCTGACCGACCACGCCGCCGCCGCCACCGCCGCTACCCGCCTCGCCGCCGCCGCCGCCGCCGCTAGAGTCTTGTCGTAGCGTCGCGTCAACGCTGGGCGAGCGGTCGCCATCATCACCGTCATCACAGGCCGTAAGCATCAGAAATAGAAGGCCAAGACCGAGAAACCTGCGCATCGCGCCTCCTCCAGATCGTCAAGGGTGAGAACGCGAGGGCTTTTGGGCTTGGACGACTGTTTTAGAGCGAACGTATTTCACCTTTGGACAAATGACGCAGATCAATCACGGGGCCGTCGCTTCTCCGGTAAAAACGCTCTATAAAGGGGCGATTCAATGACCCTAAGAGAGCCCGCTCGGAGGTCCAGAAGCGGGTGAGGACGCTGTCTCAGATGAAGCCTGGCCACCTCACCCTCACACGAGCCGCGCTGTGGGGCTCATCGTGAGCCCCACCACAGGGTTGACAGCCGCGCTCAAAGATCGCCTTGAAAGGATCTCGGGACGACGTAGCTGATGGAAGTCCTCTTTGTGCTTATTCCCCTGGCCTTAGTCTTCGCCGCAGGCAGCCTCATCGTGTTCACCTGGGCTGTTCGAGATGGTCAGTTTGATGACTTGGAGACCCCCGCCGTGCGGATTCTCTTTGATGAGCCGTCCTCTGCGATGGATGTCTCAAATTCAGAGGAGCGGTAGATGAACGTGGATACGTTCCGCTATGACGACAAGATCGTGCGCAAGTTTGCGCTCGCCACGATCTTTTGGGCTGTGTTCAGCATGACAATAGGCGTGTGGATCGCGCTTCAGTTGGCCGCCCGTTGGTTCAACTTTGATGTCCCGGAGGTGACGTTCGGACGACTGAGGCCACTACACACCAACGCAGCAATTTTTGCTTTTGTAGGCAATAGCATCTTCGGTGGTATTTACTATTCGATCCAACGCCTGCTTAAAGCGCGAATCTTTAGCGATCTCCTCTCTAATCTTCATTTCTGGCTTTGGAATATCGGCGTCCTCGTCGGCGGTATCTCTTTCTTGCTGGGTTATACCCAAGGTAAAGAGTATGCGGAGCTAGAGTGGCCTCTGGATATCGCGGTTACCTTGGTTTGGGTGATCTTCGCGGTCAACTTCTTTGGCACGATCTTTAAACGGCGGGTGCGGCATCTTTATGTGGCGATTTGGTTCTATATTTCGGCGGTCGTGGCCGTGGCGATGCTTTATATCGTCAACAATCTCTCGCTGCCTGTCAGCCTAACAAAGAGTTATTCAATTTTTGCCGGTGTGCAAGATGCGCTCGTGCAGTGGTGGTATGGTCACAACGCGGTGGCCTTCTTCCTCACCACGCCGGTGCTGGGCTTGATGTATTATTTTGTGCCCAAGGCCGCTGAGCGCCCCGTCTATAGCTATCGCCTCTCCATCGTTCACTTCTGGTCTTTGGTCTTTATCTATATCTGGGCAGGCCCTCACCACCTGCTCTATACGGCGCTTCCAGAGTGGGCGCAGACCTTGGGGACCGTCTTCTCCTTGATGCTCATCGCGCCCTCTTGGGGTGGGATGATCAACGGCCTCCTGACGCTGCGCGGCGCTTGGGATAAGCTGCGCACGGAGCCCGTGCTCAAGTTCCTGGTCACGGCGGTCACATTCTATGGGATGTCCACCTTCGAGGGGCCTATGATGTCCACGAAGACGGTCAACTCCCTGTCTCACTACACAAACTGGACAGTCGGTCACGTTCACTCAGGTACGCTGGGCTGGAATGGCTTTATGGCCTTCGGCATCCTCTATTGGTTGGTGCCCCGGCTCTGGCAAACCCCACTGTTTAGCAAGAAGATGGCGACAGCGCACTTCTGGATCGGTCTCATCGGCATTGGCTTCTATGTGATGAGCATGTGGGCCGCTGGCATCGGCGAAGGGCTGATGTGGAAAGAGTTCACCCCCGAAGGCGCGCTGGTTTATTACAACTGGACCGACACCCTGCCCACCCTTGAGCCGATGTACTGGGTCCGCGCCACCGGCGGGCTGCTTTATCTCACCGGCGCGACGATGATGCTCTATAACTTGACCCGGACCATTATGGCGGGGACCCCCTCGCCCGATCCTGAGGTCACCGCCGCGCCCCTGGAGAAGAAGCAGATCGGCTTCTCCGAGGGCATCCACGGCTTCCTTGAGAGCAAGTCGGCGTTGTTCACCATCTTGACCTTTATCGCCCTGGCGATCGGCGGCGCCGTGGAGATCATCCCCACCCTGCTGATCCGCTCCAACGTGCCCACCATCGACGCGGTTAAGCCACTGACGGCCCTGGAGCTTGAGGGCCGCGATATCTACGTCGCCGAGGGCTGCTATAACTGCCACTCACAGATGATCCGCCCCTTCCGCTCCGAGGTCGCCCGCTTCGGCGAGTACAGCAAGCCGGGTGAGTCGGTCTACAACCACCCCTTCCAGTTTGGCTCCCGCCGCATCGGCCCCGATCTGGCGCGCGAGGGCGTGCTGCGCCCCGATATCGTCTGGCATTACAACCATATGATGAACCCCGAGAGCACCTCGCCGGGGTCGATCATGCCCAACTACCCTTGGCTGTTTGAGGAGGCCTTGGATCTGAGCCAGACCCGGCGCAAGCTGGGGATCTTCCAGAAGTACTTTAAGGTGCCTTATAGCCCGCAAGAGGTGGAGGAGGCCGAGGCCTCCGCCAAGCAGCAGGCGGCCAAGATCGCCGACTTCCTGCTCAAAAAGGACGCCGACGCCAATGACCTCCAGGCCAAGGCCCTCATCGCCCAGGCCAAGCAGCAAATCGAGGATCGTAAGGCTTTTATCGCCAAGGAAGGCAAGATCCTGACGGCGGCGGAGCAGACGGCGCTGGATAAGGAGTTCGCGGCGCTGATGCAGGCCGCTGAGGCCCAGTCTGCGGAGGCTTTGGCGCAGAAGAACTTTAAGGACATCCGCGATAAGAAGATCGTGGCGCTTATCGCCTACCTGCTCCGCCTGGGGACGGACATCCAGGGGGCCAAGTGAAGTCCTTGATCTTGTCGCAGACTGATCTGGTGAGCCTGCCGCTGATCGCGCTGGTGATCTTTATGGGGATCTTCTTGGGGGTCCTTTTGTGGATCGCCCGACCGGGGGCGGCTGACACTTACGCACGCTACGGCCAGATGGCCCTTGAGGATGAAGAGGAGAGCGCCTGATGTCGAAGGGGCCACAAGATAAGCTGCTCGATCACGAGTACGATGGCATCCGAGAGTATGACAACCCCCTGCCTGGCTGGTGGTTGATCCTCTTCTACATCAACATCGTCATCACCGTGGTCTACGTCCCTTACTATCACTTCGGCCCTGGCCCCTTGGCCCTGGAGCGGCTGGATGAGGAGGGGGTCGAGGCGGCCCGCGCCCTGGAGGCGTACCGCAAGACCTTGCCCCCGCGTAAGGAGTTCACCGTCGAAGAGCTGGCGGCCCTTGAGGGCGACGCCGAGCGCATCAAGGCGGGCGCCAAGACCTTCACCAAGCTCTGCGTCAGCTGTCACCTCAAGGGCGGCGCGGGCCAGACCGGCCCCAACCTCACCGATGACTACTGGCTGCACGGCGGCAAGCTGCCCAACATCCTCAACACCGTCACCAACGGCGTAGAGGGCACCTCGATGATCGCCTGGAAGACCCAGCTCAACATCGAGGATCTCGCCAGCGTCTCTGTTTATGTGCGCAGCCTCCGGGGCAGCAACCCGCCTGGGGGCCTGCCCCCTCAAGGTCAGCTAGAGAAAGACTAGCGAGCCCCGCCCACGCCCCGCGTAAAGCCGTTGACACAACGCCACGTCGCCAAAAATCCCACAAAAACATTCGGATATGAAAAACGCCGCCTCCCATCGTTGGGATCTTTACAAACCGGCGCACCTGTAGTCATTTGAGCCCCCTCAAGCGGCGCTGATGAGGCGCCACGAGGTTTGCTTAGGCGGCGTCGCCGTGAACATGACGATGACGCTCAGGAGGAGGGTTGAAGTATGCCGCTCGCAGAAAACGACACCGTATCAACCATCGGGGAGCATGGGCGTCGCGTCTGGCTTTACCCTTACCGCGCGGTGGGCGCGTGGCTTAAGCGGCGAAACTTCTTCGCCGCGCTGCTGCTTTTGATGATCTTTGGCCTCCCTTTTCTTACGGTGAATGGCAACCCCGCGATCCGATTTGATGTAATCGGTCGTCGATTTTATATATTTGGCCGTATATTCTTTGCATCTGATGCAAATTATCTGATGTTTCTTTTTGGTATTTTTATCTTCGCGATCTTCTTTTTCACCGCGCTGCTTGGCCGTGTTTGGTGTGGTTGGGCTTGTCCTCAGACCGTTTTATTAGATCTGATCATTCGTCCAATTGAAGAGTTCATCGAAGGGAAGCCCAGGACTCGGAAGAAATTAGATGAGAGCCCCTGGACCGGCGATAAAATAATTAAAAAATCAATTAAATTCGCTGTTTATGTCGCTGTAGCGGCGGGCTTCTCCGGCGGATTTATGGCATTTTTTGTCGGATGGGGTGGCTTGAACGGCGATCATCCTGTCGCGTTGGTGTTTTTTCTCTCGATTACCGCGTTTTTGATCTTTGATTTTAGCTGGTTTAGAGAGCAGACCTGCATTGTTGTTTGTCCTTATGGTCGTTTTCAGTCTGTCTTGCTCGATAATCACTCAATCGGCGTTGCTTATGATAGCCAGCGCGGAGAGCCGCGCGGGCGGCCAAAGGATGAGGGCGTCGGCGACTGCATCGACTGTGAGAAGTGCGTGCGTGTCTGCCCCACGGGTGTAGACATCCGCAAGGGCGCGCAGATGGAGTGCGTCCACTGCACCGCCTGCATTGACGCCTGTGACAGCGTGATGATCGCGCTGAAGAAGCCGACGGGCTTGATCCGCTACAGCTCTGAGGCGGAGCTGGCGGGGGAGAAGACGCAGTGGCTGCGCCCCCGCGTGATCGTCTACGCCGTGGGCCTGGTGTTGCTGAGCATCGCCCTCGTCACCGCGATGGCCACGCGCCAAGAGAGCGAGCTGATCCTCGCCAGTATGCCGGGCTCGACGCCTTGGATCGTCCTGCCAGATGGTCGCATCCAAAACACCGCGCGTCTGCGCATCAGCAACAAAGGCGGCGTGGCGCAGTCCTTCACCTTGGAGGTCGTCGATCCCATCGATGGCGAGATATTTTGCCCATTCCCCACGCTGGAGGTGCAGCCCAGCGAGGTCAAGCACTTCCCCTTGCTGCTCAAGCGCACGCCGCCCAAGCAGCGCCGCACGCCCTTCTTAATCCGCGTCAAGGAGGGAGATAAGCCCCTGGAGATTCTTCAGTGGGACTTCCTCTATCACGACTGATCAGCGCAGCCAGCGCATCCCGCCTCGGCCATCGATCTCTAGATAAAACCCGAACTTAAAGCGCACCCGGCCATCCTCTCCGCGCAGCCCCAGCGGCGGGTTGGGGAAGGGCTGGGCGTCCTTAAACGCCTGGATCGCCGACTCATCGAGGTGGGCCGCGCCGGAGCGCTCCAGGATGAAGATCTCCTCTAAGCCGCCCGCCGGATCGAGGACGACCTGCACGACGGTGAGCCGATCGCGCACGCCAAAGACCCGCCCATAAGGGTCATAGCGGCGATGGGCGCCCAGCGCGTCCCAGCGGTGGGCCACCTCACGCTTTACGCGGTTGAAGAACCACGCGTACTTATAGGCGCGCGTGTTGAGGAACGTCTCATTCCCCTTCGGCGTGTCATCGATGTGATCGAGCGAGCCGCTCTGCTCCGCGATCTCCCGCGAGGAGGTCTGCGGCAGGAGCGCCTGGTAGTGCTCAGGGCCGCCCGCCTGGCCCCCCGCCTTGGGGGCGCGCTGCGGGCTGAGGGGGCCTTGACCCGGCTCGGCCATCGTCGCGCGCGGCTTCACCTCAGGCCGGGCTTGGGGATCTTTCTGGTCACCGCGCTTGTCTTGGTTTGGTTTTTTCTGAGGGAGAAGCGGCTTGGGCGTGGGCTGCCGCTGCGCGGTCTGCGCGGCCCGCTTCTTCTTTGGCGGCCTGCGATGGACGCTGACCTGCTCACGCTTCACCGCGCTGTCGTACTCTGAGAGGAGCCGCGCGTCTTTTGGTTTTTCCTCTACGTCCGGCGGCGCGATCTCCACGATCTGACCCTTCAGCTCACGCGCCTCTGCCTCCTCCTCCTCCTCGCGCTTCTTGAGCAGCGGGTGGCGCTTCTTGAGCAGCCGCGCGACGTCCTCTTCGCTGAGCAGCGAGAGGGCCTCCGCCTCGGCGTTGGGGCGCGGCTCCAGGGGCTTGAGCGCCCAGCGCGCCACCGGGAGCAAGGCCAAGGTGTGGACGCCGAGGGAGAGCAGCGCGGCGGCGAGGTAGCGGGCGTGACGGCGCTTGCTGATGTGGGGGGCGGTGGAGATGGGGCGCCTCATCGTCAAAGGGGATCATCGCGGCGACCGCTCAACCCGGCAGGGGAGGCGAAAATTCCGCGCCCACGTCGCCACGAGGGCATCGGGCCGCCGGATATTACACGCCCGCCTTGATCCACGCGACCGTTCCCCACGAGGGCGCGGTCGATGAACAACGCGCGCGGCTCAAATGTCCGTTTTTTAAGTTGATTTTGTAGAAAAATCCGTTACGTTTGTGTGATATTTTTTCACGGGAGCTTGAAAATATGCTTCGCCAAACACGCGGCTTTACACTCATCGAGTTGATGATCGTCGTCGCGATTATCGGGATCTTGGCGGCGATCTCGCTCCCTGTCTTTCAACAGTTCGTGCGGCGCAGTAAGACCACCGAGGCTTTGATGAATGTCCGCAAGATGTTCGACGGCGCCTTGACCTCATATCAGGGCGATACGGTCACGCAGCGCGGTGAGGTCGCGCGTAAGGAGTTCCCGCCCACCGCCCCGACGACCCCCATCACCAACGCCTGCTGCGCCGTGGCGGGCCAGACCCAGTGCGCCCCCGACTTCAGCCAGTGGAAGCACAACACTTGGCAGATGCTCCAGTTCTCCGTCGATGATCCCCATTACTACTGGTATGAGTTTCGAGAGCCAAGGCCAAGGCGTCGAGGCCGAGTTCACCGCGCGGGCCTTGGGCAACCTCGACTGCGATAACAGCTACAGCACTTTTGAGCGGATCGGCTTCGTGGATCTGGACAACGGCCTCAAGGGCGGCGCGGGGCTCTATAAGTTTCAACCCACAGAGTGAGCGTGTGGCCGCGAGGGCGACGCGCCCCCTTGGCGGCGCGCTCTGAGATCCCGATCGGCCTGGGGGTCATCGGCGCCTTGGCGCTGATCCTCTTCCCCGCCCCCGCCCCGCTGCTCGACACCCTCCTCGCCCTCCAGTTCGGGGCCTCCGCGCTCCTCCTCTTCGTCGCCCTGCGTGCCCGCGCCCCCCTCGATCTGGGCACCTTCCCCACCCTGCTGCTCCTCAGCACGCTGCTGCGCTTGGCGCTCAACATCTCCACCACCCGCCTCATCCTCAGCGAGGGGCGCGGCACGACGCTGGTTCAAGCCTTCGGTGACGTGGTGGTCGGCGGAGAGCTGGTCGTCGGCGGGGTGATCTTCGGGTTGCTGATCACCGTTCAATATCTGGTCATCGCCAAGGGCGCCGAGCGCGTGGCCCAGGTGGCGGCCCGCTTCGCCTTGGATGGGCTGCCAGGGCAGCAGCAGGCCATCGACGCGGAGGTGCGGGGGGGGCTGATCGACGCCGAGGCCGCGCGCAGCCACCGCGAGGGGCTCGCCGAGGAGACCCACCTCTACGGCGCGCTCGATGGGGCGATGAAGTTCGTCAAGGGCGACGCCATCGCCGGGCTGGTGATCGTGGGCATCAACGCCTTGGGCGGCTTGGCCCTCGGCGCGCTGCGTGATGGGCTGGCGACGGGGGACGCCCTGGATCTCTATACCCGCCTGACCATCGGCGATGGCCTCCTCGCCCAGCTCCCCGCCACCCTCACCGCCACCGCCGCCGCCGCCCTCGTCACCCGCGCCCGCACCCCCGGCGGCGAGGAGCTGGGCGTCGCGCTGGGGCGTCAGCTTATCCTCGACGGTCAGCCGCTGGCGTTGACCTCGCTGGCCCTCATGGCCCTCGCGCTCCTCCCCGGCCTCCCCGCCCCGCCGCTCCTCTTCGCCGCCTTGTTGGCGGCCCTGGCGGCCTCTCAGGGGCGCCCCAGGGCCAGCCGCGCCCTTGGCCTCTTCGATCAAGCCGCGCGCCCCGCCGTGGGGCTGTCGCTGCTGCCCGAGGCGGTGGCCGCCTTGGCCCCGCGCACGCCCAGGGAGATCATCGAGGAGGCGCGCGTGCGGCTGCTGGCGGAGGGGCTGCGGCTGGAGGAGGTGGCGGTGACGGTCACCGTTGAGGCTGAGGCGGCGTATCAGATCGAGATCTACGGCGGGGGCGTGGCGCGCGGCGTGTTGCCCGTGGGCCACCGCTTCCGGGTTGACAGCGCCAAGCCTGGGCTCAGCGCGCCCCACCCCGCCGGTGGCCCGCCTGGGGCTTGGGTGAAGAGCACCCGTGGGCTCAGCCCCGCTGATTATCTCGTCGAGCGCCTCTGCGCCTTGTGGCGCCAAGCGCCCACGTCGCTGAGCCTCCAAGATCTCTCCGATCGGCTCCAGCGGCTCGCCCGCCTTCAGCCCGCGCTCACCCGCGCCGTCACCCCCAAGCTCTTGGATCTCACCCGCCTGGCCCAGCTCCTCCAGGCCCTCGTCAGCGAGGGGATCTCCATCGCCGATCTCAAAGGCATCTTGGAGCTGTTGGCCCGCCAGGCCCCCGATCTCAGCCTGGACGCGCGCTTGGCGGCCCTGCGCGTGGCCCTCGCGGGGCAGCTGACGCGCGGATCAGATCGCCCGCTGCCCTTGCTGACCTTGAGCGCAGATCTCGTCGAGGCGCTGCGGCGCGGTGAGATCATCGAGGCGGATGAGCTGGCGGAGCTGCTTGAGACGCTGGACGCGCTGTGGCGCGTCGAGGCGCGCTTGGTCCTGCTGACGCCCTGCGCCGTGCGGGGCGCGGCCCGCCGCCTCTTTCACGCGCGGCCCGCCCTGCCGGTGCTCTGCCACGCGGAGATATTAAAAGGTCAAGCGGTGGAGATCTTGGGGCTCTTGGGTGATGATCTTTAAGCAGCAGCCGGCTTTACATTATATATTATTTGCAATTCATAAGCCATCTAGTAATTTGTCCAGCTTTAGGGTACCCTAGCGGAGCGTAGTCTCGCTTGGAACAGGTTGTTTTTAAAGGAGATTTGCTTATGGACGGGGTCAGCGAAGGCCGCCAACTGGTTAACATCGAAGATGAGATGCGTATCTCCTATTTGGACTACGCCATGTCGGTCATCATCGGGCGCGCGCTGCCCGATGTACGCGACGGCCTCAAGCCCGTCCACCGCCGCGTGCTCTATACGATGTATGAGCTGAAGAACAACTGGAACAGCGCCTACAAGAAGTCGGCGCGCGTGGTGGGTGACTGCATCGGTAAGTACCACCCCCACGGCGACTCGGCGGTCTATGACACCATCGTGCGTATGGCCCAGGACTTCTCCCTGCGCTACATGCTGGTGGACGGGCAGGGCAACTTCGGCAGCGTCGATGGCGATCCCGCCGCGGCCATGCGCTACACCGAGGTGCGCATGGCGCGGGTGGCGCATGAGCTGCTCGCCGACATCGACCGCGACACCGTGGACTTTGGCCCCACCTATGATGAGTCAGGCCGCGAGCCGCTGGTGCTGCCCACCAAGATCCCCAACCTGCTGGTCAACGGCAGCGCGGGCATCGCCGTGGGCATGGCCACCAACATCCCGCCGCATAACCTCAACGAGGTGATCAACGCCTGCGTCGCCCTCATCGATAACCCCGAGATGGATCGCCTGGAGCTGATGGAGCACATCCCCGGCCCAGACTTCCCCACGGGGGGCATCATCCAGGGCGTCGGCGGGATCCACCAAGCCTATGAGAGCGGCCGTGGGATCATCCGTGTCCGCGCCGTCACCAGCGTCGAGGAGATCGCCGGCTCCACTGGCCGCGAGCGCGTGGTGGTCACGGAGCTGCCCTACCAGGTCAACAAGGCCCGGCTCCTGGAGAAGATCGCCGGGCTGGTGCGCGAGAAGAAGCTGGAGGGCATCAGCGATCTGCGCGATGAGAGCGATCGCCAGGGTATGCGCATGGTCATCGAGCTCAAGCGCGGCGCCCAAGCTCAGGTGGTGCTCAACCAGCTCTACAAGTTGACCCCCTTGCAGAGCAGCTTCGGCATCAACATGGTGGCCATCGTCCACGGTGAGCCGCGCGTGCTCTCCCTCAAGGAGATCCTGGAGCACTTCATCGCCCACCGCCGCGAGGTCACCGCCCGCCGCTGCCGCTTTGAGCTGCGTAAACTCCAGGCCCGCGCCCATATCTTGGAGGGCTATCACGCCGCCCTCGACAGCATCGATCGGGTCATCAACGTGATCCGTGGCAGCGGTGACTCCGATGACGCCCGTGGGCAGCTCATGGAGGGCTTTGGGCTCAGCGAAAAGCAGGCTCAGGCCATCCTCGATCTGCGCCTGCGCCGCCTGACGGGCATGGAGCGCGAGGAGATCCTCCGCGAGCTGGGCGAGGTGCGCGGTGAGATCGACCACATCACCCAAATTCTCAGCGATCCGGCGCTCCTTTCGGCCCTGATTCGCGCCGAATTGGAGGAAGTCCGCGAGCGCTACGGCGATGTCCGCCGCAGCCAAATCGTGCGCAGCGACGGTGACTTAGAGCTTGAAGACCTGATCCCCGTCGAGGACATGATCGTCACCATCACCCGCGAGGGCTATATCAAGCGGGTGCCCCTCTCCGAATACCGCACGCAGCGGCGGGGGGGGCGTGGCAAAACAGGCATGAGCACCAAGGACACGGACCTCGTCGAGCACCTCTTCGTGGCCTCCACCCACAGCACCATGCTGTTCTTCACCAATGAGGGCCAAGTCTACAGCGAAAAGGTCTTTCGGCTGCCCAAGGGCAGCCGCCAGAGCCGGGGTCGGCCCATCATCAACCTCCTACCTTTGGAGGGTGATGCACGCTTGGCGATGGTCTTGACCGTGGATGAGTTCGTCGATGGGCATCAGCTCCTCTTCGCCACCGCCGACGGGGTGGTCAAGAAGACCGACATCATGGCCTACGCCCATATCCGCTCTACCGGCATCCGCGCCATCCGGCTCAAGGAGGGTGATCGCCTCATCGCCGTGCGCTGGACGACGGGGCGCAGCGACGTGCTCTTGGCCACGGCCACCGGTAAGGCCATCCGCTTCGGCGAGGATCAGGTCCGCTCGGTGAGCCGTGGCTCCTCGGGCGTGCGCGGGATCACCCTGGAGGGCGAGGATCAGGTCGTCGGCTGCGTGACCTTCGATCCAGAGGAGCCCCTTGAGCTGCTGACCTGCACCTCCAACGGCTACGGCAAGCGCACCGACATCAGCCAGTACCGCGCCCAGCATCGGGGCGGTAAGGGGCTCATCGACATCAAGACCAATGAGCGCAACGGCGAGGTCGTCGGCATCATCAAGGTCGAGGCCGAGGGCGATGAGTACCTCCTCGTCACCAACGGCGGCGTGATCATCCGCGCCTCCACCGCCGACGTCTCGGTGATCGGCCGCAACACCAACGGCGTGCGCCTGATCAACCTCGCCGAGGATGAGCGCGTCGTCAGCATCGCCCACTACGCCGAGGAGGATGAGGGCGAGGATGAGGACGCCATCGAGGTCGATGAGTGAGTAAAAGCCCTGCCCTCCCCGCCCGAACTCTGCTATAAGGCGGCGCCCAAACCCGACCGGACGCCCATGCGATGAAGCCTGAGCCAGATCAGCACCCCTGGAAGAGCGCCCAGCTCGCCAGCCTCGGCTTGGAGATGGGCATCTCCGTGGCCTTGGGCTACCTCGGCGGCGCCTGGATCGAGGGCCGCTGGGGCGGGGCGCCTTGGGGCTCCACCATCGGGGTCATCTTGGGCTTCATCGCGGGCCTGCGCGCCCTCATCCGAGCCGCCAACAAGGTCAGATGATGGACACTCGCTTCCTGCGCTGGATCACGCTCACCGCGACGGGCTTGAGCCTCATCGGCTTGATCATCAGCGCCCTTATGGGCCTCCAAGTCGCGCTGGGCTTTGGCTTGGGGGCCGCCCTGGCGGTGGGCAACCTCTGGCTCTTGAGCCGCCTCGGCGCTCGCCTGCTCGAAGGCGACGCGCGCTCCAAGGGCCGCCTCGTCGGCCTGTTTATGCTTAAGTTCACCCTCTTCATCGGGATCATCTTTGGCGTCACGCTGGGGCTGCCTACGCACCCGCTGGCCTTGATGGCGGGCCTCTCCGTGGTCCTCCTCGCCATCCTCCTCGGCGCGCTCATCGGCCCCTCGCCGGCGCGCGGCGGCGCCTGACCCCTTAGAGCACAGCTAGGAGAAACCTATGCGCGCATTCCTCGGCTTGATCACCGCGTCCCTCCTGCCCGCCTCCGCGATGGCGAGCGGCGGCGCGATGGAGGGCCATGAGACTTGGCTGCACGTCATCCCCGGCGTCCACGCCGCTGATCAGTGGCTTAACCAGGTCCTCGGCGCGGGGATCTTTGGGGGCCACTCCTTGGGCTTGTCCCATGTGATCATGAGCCTCGTCGTCTTTGGCCTGCTCTATAAGATGGCCACAGCGTACAACGCCCGGCTGGCGGCGGCGAAGGACGCGGGGATCATCCCCGAGGACACCGTGGGCGTGCGCGCCTTCGTCGAGCTTATCCTTGAGGCGGCCCTGGGGATGATGACGCCGATCATGGGCGAGAAGGCCGCCAAGCAGTTCTTGCCCCTCATCGGCACGATGGCCTTGTTCATCCTGACCTCCAACCTCCTCGGCCTCGTCCCAGGCCTCCAGCCCGCCACCAGCGTGCTGAGCACCACGGCGGCGGCGGCGATCATCATCTTCGTCGCCACGCACCTCTACGGCTGGAGGACCAACGGGATCGAGCACGTCAAGCATCTGATGGGGCCGATTTGGTGGTTGGCGCCGCTGATGTTCCCCATCGAGGTTATCAGCCACCTTGCCCGCCCGATGAGCCTCTCGCTGCGCTTGATGGGGAACATGGTGGGGGATCACACAGTCTTGGCGATCTTCTTGGGCTTGGTGCCCTTAATCGTGCCGATCCCCATCATGGTATTGGGGCTGATCGTCTGCATCGTGCAGACCTTGGTGTTTTGCCTGCTCAGCGTTGTTTATATTGGCCTCGCCATCGAAAAGCACCATCACGAGGAGCACGGCCAGGCCGCCGCGCACTGAACCTGCCCCTGCCTGATGAACAGGCTCGCCCACCACGCCCACCACGCCCACCACGCCCCCAAAAATACAGGTCGTATTTTATCTTGAAACCCCCTTCATGTCGGCACATAGTGCGACATGTAAGCCTAAGGGGGACAATGTGAGAGATCGTCGGACAACCGGTCGTAGAGAGATCAAGCTCTTCGTCGATCACATCCTCAGCGAGCGTGAGCGCTGCCTGTGTGTCAGCGAGGATCTCAGCGCGGAGGGGATGCGGATCAGCCAGCTCCCTGGGCAGGGGTGGGCCAAGGGGCAACACGCCTGGCTTCAGTTTCACCTCCCTGACGGGCCGCAGCCGATCCGCGCCCTGGGCGAGCTGCGCGGCGAGGGGGACCACAGCCGCAGCTTTCGCTTTAAGTACATCAACCCCCAGGCCCGCCGCCGCTTTGAGGCTTACCTCAACGGCTGATCCCGCCAAAAACGGTCACGCTCTTGCACGCGGGCGCGCCGCCCCCGATCCTCCCCCGAGATCCAACAGCGCGCTCAACGCGGCGCGACGCGCCACAGGAGACACCGTGCGCCCCGGCTTGCCCATCACCCTCTCTCTCTGCGCGCTGGTCGCCTCTGGCTGCGCGCAGCTCAAGCTCACCCGCGTCCAGACGCACCTCGTCGAGGAGGAGCACGAGCGCACTGTCATTGGGATGGACCATGTCCGCGTCAGCCACGAGGTCGTGGATGAAGGCGCGCGGCTGCGGCTCCTCGTAGAGCGCCATGACATCTGCCAGATCCGCCGCTTTGAGATCCGCACCCCAGCCCAACAACGCACCGGCGAGGTCAAGGGGCTCTTGGGCGCCTACCTGCTCTCGGGGGGCCTCGCCGCCCTCAGCGGCGGGCTCTACCTCATCGCCCAGCGCTTCCCGCAGAGCGCGACGGCCTCAGCGGACTACGATCCCGCGCGTCGGGGCTGCCTGCGCGATGGGACATGGTCAGAGGCCAACTGCACAAAGGACTATGAGGGCTTTATCGGCGTCTCCGTGCTCGTGGGGGCCTCGGCGCTCTATGCGCTGGGGCACACCCTCTATGCTCACAGCCAACGCGGCGTGCGCCATGACATCAATGGCGACGCCGCCCGCGTGATGACCGACGATCAGCGCGTCGCCTGCCAGGTGAGGACGTATCAGCGCGTCGAGGCGGTCCTGCTGGACGAGCGGGGTAAGGAGCTGGCGACGGCGCGGACCTCCAAGAGCGGCCACGCCTGGCTCAACACCCTCAACGCCCACCCGGATCACCTCTTCCACTTCGACGCGCTGATCCGCGATGAGGGCAAGTCACACCGTCTGCGCTTGAGCCTCGATCCTGATCAACGGGCGCAGGTGGCACAAGCCATCGCCCAGCATCGCAAGCGGCGCGCGCCGCCCGATCTGCGCGGCACGTTGGTCCTCGATGACAGCGGAGGCAACGGCGATCGCATCCTCGACGCGGGCGAAGAGGTCAGCGTGCTGATCAAAGCGCAGAACGTGGGGCGAGGCCCCGCTGAGGGCGTGGTGGCGATCCTCTCAACCCCCGAGGCCGCGCGCGCGCACCTCGACGCCCCTTGGCGGGTGTCTCTCGGCGACATCCCTGCGGGCGAGACGCGGCTGGGGCGCATGACGCTGTTCGCCCGCGAGGATCTCCCCCAAGGCGAGATCACCTTGGAGGCGCGGCTGAGCGAGGACACCGGGTTTGACTCCGCCGCCTTCAGCCTCAAGGCCCCCGCCTCGGCGCTGCGTCGCCCCACGCTCCAGCTCATCCAGCACGCGCTGTGGGATGACGGGCGAGAGAGCGCCCAGGGCAACGGCAACGGGCGGATTGAGCCCAATGAGCTGATCGCGCTGGAGGTCTTGGTGGAGAACAGCGGCGAGGGCGTCGCCCACGACGTGGTGATCGCCTTGGAGAGCGCCTCCCCGCATGTGCGCGTGACGCACCCCCCGGTGGAGATCGGCGCGCTCCTGCCAGGCCAGCGCCGCCAGGCGCGGTTGGGCTTCACCGTCGCGCGCCGCTACCAGGGGGCCGATCACCTCCCGCTCCAGCTCCAGCTCCGCGAGCGGCGCCCGCGCTTCAGCGTCACGCCGCCGTTGGCGTTCAAGCTCAACGCCGCCGCGCCTGCGCAAGCGCTGCTTCAGCCCGCTTCAGCGCCGAGCCTCGCCCGCATCGCCATCCTGGAGCTGAGCAATGAAGCCCAGCTCCGCCCCCAAGAGGTCAGCTACCTCACCGATCTGATCCGCGAAGAGGCGCTGGCGCGGCTGCCTCGCCGCCGCTACTTCGTGATGACCCGAGAGAACCTGCTGGAGCAGCTGCCGCCGGGGGCCGATCTGGCCGCCTGCGAGGGCGCCTGCGAGGTCGAGACGGGCCGCAACGTCGGGGCGGACTTCGTGATCTCTGGGCGGGTGCTGCGGTTTGGGGAGGCGCTGAGGGTGGCCCTCAAGCTCCACGAGACGAAGCGCGGGGCGCTGCTCAGCGCGGGGCGGGCGTCGGGGGCGTCGGTGACGGCGCTGGAGGGGGCGACGGTGGAGGCGTCGAGGACGCTGCTGGGGCCGCTGCCGCGCTGAGGCTGAAGCAATCAAAGGGCTGGCTCTTGATGTCCACGGCGCAGAGGTGCATCACCGGCCCCGCCACGCGGGCGCGCACCACGCTATAGATCGTGCGGCTGCTCAAGGCGACGTGATCGCCGTAGTCCCCTGGCCCCTTGGTGGCGTAGAGCGGCGCGCCGCCGCCGCCGACGACCATATACACCAAGCCATCAGGCGCGACACCTCGCTCATAGAAGTGATCATGACCGCTGGCGATGAGATCCAAGCCCTCAGCGCGCAGCGCGCGCAGCTGTGGCTGAAAGGCGAGGTTCCCGTGACGCCGGGGGTTACCGCTGAAGGGGCCTTGATGAGCGAAGGCGATGATGTGATCGATCTGCGGATCAGCCTCAGCGCGCTTGACCTCCGCCAACGCCCACGCAAGCTGCGCGGCGTCCATCCCGTGACCATCGCTGATCTGCACCTCCGTATCGAGCCCGAGGAAGCGCACGTTACCCCAAGAAAACGCATAGTATGTGCGCGGCTGGGGCAGGGCGAAGAAGCGCATAAAGTAAGCGGGCTGGCCTGCCCCGTCTAAGTCATGGTTGCCCAAGATGGGATACAGCGGCGCGATCTCCATGATGGGCTTAGAGATCCGAAAGAAGATGCCCCACTCATCCAGCCGCCCGCCGCGCGCGACCAGATCGCCGGTGTTCAGCGCCAAGTCGGGCTCGATGGCCGCCAGCGCCTTGACCACGGCCGCGTGGGCGCGGTGATCTGAGCGATTATCCCCATAGATGGCGAAGGTGAAGGGGAAGCCCGGCGGCGGCGGCGTCTGGAAATACCCCTGCGCTGAGCCATGATCATCCTTGAGCGTATAGGTGTAGCGGCGCGCGGGCTTAAGGCCATCGATCTTGAGCTTGATCATCTCGCCTGGGGGCGCCTTGGGGGTCAGCGTCTCTGCGCGCTCGGGGCCGCGCAGCTCAAAAGTCGCCGCCCCCTCGCTCTCCCAGGTAAACCAAGCCTGATCCACCGTCACGTTTTGCACCTGAGGGCCGTGCTTAAAGCCAAAGAGCCCCAGGCTGAGGAGCAACAACCAACCTCTCGACATAGACCACCTCAAAGCATCGGCGTTGACGCGGCCACCATAGGCGAGCGCGCTTGAGAAGGGAACCTCTCGGCGGAGGCGCCCCAAGTGAGCGGCGTGATGTGATACACGCTTGTGTCTACCTCCAAGCCAGTGAGCCCACATGACAGCGTTTGGGCTGGGATTATCTGATCATATTGCTTTTCTAAGTTGCTGTTTTTTCACAAAAATCTTAAATAGGGTGACATCCGCCAAGAAACGCTAAGAATCGGCCCCTTCAAGCGAAGGACACATGGAGATCATATGCCCAGCGTCATCGGGATTGACCTCGGCGCCGAGACGATCAAGCTCGTCCGCCTCACGCCATCCAATGAACCCGAGCGAGGGGGGCTTGTGTGGGTTGAGCGACGGCTCCTGGCCCACCACAAAGACCCGGAGGGCGCGCTGCGGCGGCTCCTCAGCGAGCTGGACTGGTCCGACATCGAGTACGCGGCGGCGACGGGGCGGGCGGCGCGGCTCCTGGGGCTCCAGCGCGTGCCCACCAAGGCGGCCTTAGCCGAGGGGGTGCGCCAACAGCACCCTGAGCTGGGCCCCTGCACGGTCATCTCCATCGGCAGCCACGGCTTCAGCCTGCTGGAGATCCGCGACAGCGGCCCTGAGATCTACCGAGAGAACGCCCGCTGCTCCCAAGGCACGGGCAACTTCCTTCAGCAGCTCGTCGAGCGCTTTGGGCTGAGCGTCGAGGCGGCCAGCGAGGTCTGCGCGGCGGTGACGGATCCCGCGCCGCTCTCTGGCCGCTGCCCTGTGATCCTCAAGACCGACATGACCCACCTGGCCAACAAGGGCGAGAGCCAGCCGCGCATCCTGGCGGGGCTCTATGACGCCGTGTGTGAGAACGTCCAGGTGCTCGTCAAGCCGGGCAGCTCCCCGGCGGCGACGCTGCTGATCGGCGGCGTCGCCGTCGCCGATCGCATCCGCGATCACTTCCGCCGCTTCCTCAGCGACAAGGGGATGCGCCTCATCGAGGCCGATCCGCAGGAGGGCCGCTTTATCGAGGCCCTCGGCGCCGCGCGCCTGGCCTACAAGGGGCGCCACGCGCCGCCGCCCGTCGAGGGCTTATTTGTCCCCCAGGAGACGGCGCAGTTTGAGTTCCTCCCCGCGCTGACCCAGGCGTCGAGCCAGATCCGGCGGATGCCACGCGAGATCCTGCCGGTTGATCCGCCCTCGGAGGACGTGGTCCTTGGCTTTGACATGGGCTCAACGGGCTCCAAGGCCGTGGCGCTCTCGACGCGCAGCCGCGCGCCGCTGTGGGAGGGCTATCTCAACACGCAGGGCAACCCCGTCGCCGCCGCCCAGCGCCTCACCGCGCGCTTCTTAGAGGAGACGAACAAGCGCCACCGGGTGATGGCCGTCGGCGCCACGGGCTCAGGCCGTGAGATCGTCGGCTCCTTGATGTCGATCTGCTATGGCCCCCAGCGCGTCTTCGTGCTCAACGAGATCGCCGCCCACGCCGAGGGCGCGTTGTTCTTTGATCCCGAGGTGGACACCATCTTCGAGATTGGGGGCCAAGACGCCAAGTACATCCGGCTGCAAGGGGGGCGGATCAGCGACGCGGCGATGAACGAGGCGTGCAGCGCCGGGACGGGCTCCTTCATCGCCGAGCAGGGGCAAAAATTCCAAGGCATCCGCGACGTAATCCACATGAACGACGTGGCCTTAGAGGCGGGGCGGGGCGTCTCACTGGGGCAGCACTGCTCGGTGTTCATGGCCGAGATCATCGACGAGGCGGTGTCCTCGGGGGTGGAGCAGCCGGCCATCGTCGCGGGCATCTATGACGCCATCATCCAAAACTACCTCAACCGCGTAAAAGGCAACCGCTCGGTGGGCCAGCGGATCTTCTGCCAGGGGATGCCCTTCGCCTCGGACGCCTTGGCCGCGGCGGTGGTCCGCCAGACGGGCGCCCAGGTGATCATCCCGCCCAACCCGGGCACCATCGGCGCGCTGGGGATCGGGCTCCTCGCCGCGCGCAAGCTCGACGTGACCTTATCGACGCCCATCGATCTCGGCGAGTTCCTCACCGCCGAGGTCAAGCGCAAGGACAGCTTCGTGTGCAAGTCCACCCAGGGCTGCGGCGCGCCGGGCAACCTCTGCAAGATCGACCGGCTGCGGGTCGAGGTCAGCGGCGAGACGCGCAAGTTCATCTGGGGGGGCAACTGCGCGCTCTACGACGCGGGCACGCAGAGCCACAAGCTGCCTGATCGCGCCCCGGACCCTTTCCGCGAGCGCGCCCAGCTCCTCAACGAGATCCTTGATCCGCTGCGGGGCGACCGTCAGCGGCCCTTGGTGGCCATGACCGACGAGTTCACGCTCAAGGGGATGGCGCCCTTCTTCGCCACCTTTATCTACGAGCTGGGCTTTGACCTCCACGTCTTACAAGAGGCGGGGCAGCGGACCCTCAAGCGCGGCATCGAGGTGGCCAACGTCCCCTACTGCGCGCCGCTACAGATGTTCCATGGCGTCGCCGCCGAGCTGGCGGCGCTCAAGCCTCACTACCTGCTCTTGCCGATGCTGCGAGAGCTGCCGCGCAGCGGCGACGAGCGGATCAGCACCACCTGCCCGATGGTCCAAGCCAGCCCGGATCTGATCGCGCCGCAGCTCAACCTCTCGCCGCGCACCAAGATCCTCGCCCCGAGGATTGACATGGGCATGGGGGACATGGCCTCAGCGCGCTTTGGCGAGAGCTGCCGGGCGTTGGCGGAGTCCTTGGGCGTCAAGCTGGGCTGGGAGATCGCCTACCTCAAGGCGATGCAGGCCCAAGAGGGCTTTCAGCGGCGCTGCCTGGAGATCGGCGATCGGGCCTTAGCGTTTGCCCAAGCCCAAGGCCTGGTCACGGTGGTCGTCTTGGGGCGCAGCTACACCATCTACAACACGGTGCTCAACTCCAACGTCCCCAACATCCTGCGTGAACAAGGCACGATCGCCATCCCGGTGGACTGTTATCGGGTGCATGACAACGCCCCGCTCTACCACGACGTCTACTGGGGATACAGCCAGGTCAACCTGCGCGCGGCGCATCAGATTCGGCGCTCACCGGGGGTGTATGCGCTGTTCACGAGCAACTACTCCTGTGGCCCTGACAGCTTCAACCTGCACTTTTTCAGCTACATCATGCAGGGCAAGCCCTTCGCGATCATCGAGACGGACGGCCACTCGGGCGACGCGGGCACGAAGACGCGCGTCGAGGCGTTCCTCTACTGCGTCGAGGAGGATCTCAACCTCAGCCCACAGGCCCGCGCGGCGCTGCCGTTGACGCAGTTTACGGCCATCGAAGAAGACAAGGTGGGCATCTTCGAGACGATCGAGCGTGGTGAGGTGATCGAGATCCCGCCGATGGGGGTGGGCTCACCGGTGCTGGCCGCCATCCTGCGCGCCGACGGGATGCGCGCCGAGGTGCTGCCGCTGCCGGATCGGGAGACGCTGCGGCTGGGGCGCAAGTACACCTCGGGCAAGGAGTGTGTGCCCATCACCATCACGCTGGGCTCCATGCTCCAGCGCCTCTACGACGAGCGTGACAGCGACGAACGCTTCGCCTTCTTCATGCCCACCGCCGACGGCCCTTGCCGGTTCGGCGTCTACAACCTGCTGCACAAGATCGTCTTTGAGCACCTGGGGATGAAGGATCGCGTCACGGTCGTCTCGCCGCCCGACTCGGACTACTTCGCGGGGCTGCCGGCGGACTTGGAGATGCGGATCTGGCTGGGCTTCGTCGCCGCCGACCTCCTGCTGATGGCGCTCCACGACGTGCGCCCCGTCGAGCGCGTCAAGGGCGGCGCCCAGGCCATCTTTGATCGCCACTACCAATCGCTGGTGGAGCTGCTGGAGGGCCTGGAGGGCGGCAGCATGGTCCGCGCGTTGGCGGAGATCCCAGGCGAGGCCTTTGGGGTGCGCGCGCTGCTCCAGCGCGCCGCCGTGGAGTTCGCCGAGATGAAGGACTTTAGCCAGCGGCTGCCCACGGTCAGCTTCGTCGGCGAGATCTACTGCCGGCTCGACCCGTTCGCCAATGACTTTATCATCGACAAGCTGGAGGCGCGGGGGATCAAGGTGGCCATGGCGCCCTTCAACGAGTGGCTGGAGTACACCAACCATCTCCAGAAGGTCCGCGTGGAGAAGCGGCGGATGATGGAGGGCGACAACCCCATCTCGATCCACCTCACGGGCGCCATCCAAGCGGGGGTGATGGACCGCTTTTACAAGCTGTTCGCCGACAAGCTGGACTGGCATGAGCGGACGCGGGTCAAGCAAGCCATCCAAGCCGCCGCGCCTTACCTCAGCGATGACCTGATCGGCGAGGCCGTGCTGACCTTGGGCGGCCCGATCCACGAGTTTGAGCACGGCCAGATCCACGGCGTCGTCTCGGTGGGGCCGCATGAGTGTATGCCTGCCAAGATCGCCGAGGCTCAGTACTGCCATGTCAGCGAGGAGAAGGGCTTGGTGGTGCTCAACGTGCCGCTCAACGGCGATCCGCTCGACGTGGAGATGATCGACAACTTCGCCTTTGAGGTGCGCCAGTACTACGAGGAGCGCCGCGTCCAGGACAAGGTGCGCAAGAAGACGCGGCGGATCGCCGCCGTGGAGCCGACGAGCGAGCCGCGCTTCAAGCGCTGGCTGGGCGAGGTCGCCCCCGAGGCCACCATGAAGTCGCTGAAGGTGCTGCGCCCCATGTCCAAGAAGCTGGCGACGCCCTTGGCGGCGATCAAGAGCGGGGTGGGCCTCGCGCCAGAGCGGACCCCGGCGCCGCGCGGGGATCGTCCAGGCGAGGGGCCGGGCGAGGTGGGGCTGCGCTGGCCGCCCTCCCAGAAGGGCGATCTGCCGCGCTCTTGAGGCAGAGGCTTGAGGGGCTTAGAGGGCGAAGAAGCCCAGCCCCAGCCAGAGGCTTGAGGGGCCGCTGCTCAGATCGGCGCCGAGGCTCAAGGCGAAGCGCCCCAAAGCCTTATAGCCATAGAGGGAGACGGCCCCCGTGGGGGCATATGGCTGCCCCGTCGTAGACCAAGCGCCGCCCAGGGCGCGGGCGTGGAGAAAGCCCCAGCCCACCTCTGGCCCCATCATCAGCCCGCGCCCGTCGCCCCCGGCCTGGAGGCTCGTCGCCCACCACAGCGCGCCGGTCAAGCGCAGCCGACCATCCAGCCCGCCCAGCCAGCCCGCCTCACCTTGACGCGCCGTGGCGCTGATGAGGAGCTGCTGACCGTGACCGCGCGGCGCGCGGGGGGAGATCTCCAGGTGGGTGCCCTCGGGCGCCTCGATGGGGCGGGCGAGCTGCGGCAAGATCCACGAGGCGCGGCGTGGGGGGCGTGGCCTGGGCGGGGGGCGCAGATCGGCCAAGGCGCGGGGATCGAGCCGCTCGACAGGGGGAAAGGGTGGATCGGGGGGCCAGGGGGTGCCTGAGCGGGGGGGGGCCTCGACCAACCAACGCAGCTGGAGGGCGAGGGCCTCATCCAGCGCCTCAACCTCAGCGAGTGGGGGCAGCGGGGCGCAGCGCAGGCGACGATCATGGGCATCGAAGAGGCACAGCGCCAAGCGATCCTCGACGCGACGCGCCCAGAGGAGGAGATCGGCCTGGGCGGCATAGGCGGCGATCTCGGGTGGCTGATGCGCGCGCGCCAAGGGCGCCCCCTCCCAGGTCAGGGCGGCCAAGCGGGGCCACAGGCGCGCCACCTCCGCCGAGGACAGCGAGGGCGGCGGATCGGTGAGGGCGATGAGGCTCATCAAGCTCAAAGCGACGGGCAGGGCGGCGAGCATCTGGACAAGCTGCCCAAGGCGCGCGGCGGAGTAAAGACGATCGCGGCGAGGCATGAGAAGGTTGAGTCTGGCCTACGAGTCTCCGATAAACGCTCTCGATGAAAACCCGCCTCAGCCTCCCGCTCCTCGCCGCGCTCACCCTGGCCTGTGGCCCGCCCGCGCCGCCTGCCCAGCCTTGGGACGTGTTCCACCATGTCTATTTGCGCGGCGCGCCGGGCGCGGGCCGCGTGGCCTTGACCTTTGAGGGGCCGAGCCCCTGCACGGAGCGCCTCCTCGACGCCTTAGCCGCGCCGGGCGAAGGGCTGGAGCCGCTGCGGGCCACCTTCTTCTTCTCCGCCCAGGGCCTCGCGGGGACCCCGGACACACAGCGACGGCGGATCTTCGAGCGGCTCGCCGAGGGCGGCCATGAGCTGGGCTTAGCGGCGCCCAGCCTGCCAGACGGCGACGCCGAGGCGCTGCGGGGCTGGCTGCAAGAGGCGCGCGGCGAGGTCGAGGCGCGGCTGCGCGCCGAGGCCCCCAGCGCGTTGTTGATGCCCGCGCTGTGGCGGCTCAGCGCGCCGAGCATCGAGGCGCTGGGGCGGGCGGGGGTGTTGGGCCAGCCGGTGCTGCTGTGGAGCCTCTCCATCACCCCCTCGACCCCCGAGCTGATGACCGCTGAGATCGCGCGACGCTTGGTGGACGGCGACGTCCTGCGCCTGCCGGGCGGGGGCGAGGGCTGCCCCAGCGTCGCGGCGCTGGGGGGCTTAGCGGGGCACCTCAAGGCCTCGGGGCTCAAGGCCGTCACGGCCTCCCAGCTCCTCGGCGGCCGCCTAGAGCGCCACGCCGCGCTGCGGGTGCTGCGCTACCGAGGCGCGGGCCTCTCTGAGGCGTGCCGCGTGTCGCTGGGCTGGGCCGAGGTGGGCGGCGAGCGCGGCCCGCGCGGGGTGCGCGCGCGCTGGGGGATCGTCGATCGCACCTTCCCCCAGGCCGTGCAGGTCTTACCGTTGCCCATCGAGGGGGAGGCGGCGGCGCTGTTGTCACACCGGGCGGCGCTGGAGCGGCTGTGGGCCTCGCGTGATCGCTGGCGGGCCATGCCGGGCTGCCTGCGCGTCGTGCCGGAGCAGCGGATCTTAAGCCCCGTCAGCCAAGAAGGCGGGGCTTGGTGGACGGTGGGCCAGCGCGTCGAGCGCCGCGAGCCCAGGGCGCTGGGGCCGCCGGGGCGGGCGGTGCTCCTGCCCACGCGCCCTGATCTGGTGCGGCTGGAGGCGCGCCAGCGGCTCCCTGGGGGCGTGCGGGGGGTGGTGGGCGAGGCCCTTGAGCGCCTGGGCTTGGAGGCGCCGTTCCTGCTCTCGGCGCGCCTGACGGCGGGGGTGATCTTGGCCGCGCCGCTGGGGGAGGCGACCCTACGCGCCGCCGATCCGCTGGCGGAGGCGCGCCGCGCCATCGGCGCCTATGTCCAGATCGTCGAGATCGCCTTAGGCGAGTACCTCTTCCTGGCCAAGCACACGCCCCACGACGCCGCGCGGCTGAGGCGGGCGGCGCGGGCGGGGGACGGCTTTTTACGGGCGGGGCCGTTCTTGGCCTTCTCACATCCGGGCCGCGCCCCACACTATCGCCACCTCACGATCAACGCCGCCGCGCCCTTTGACCAACCCCCTGAGCTGCTGCTCTTGCGCCTCCTCCAGAGCGGGGCGCGCCTCAAGCCAGGCGACCTCGTCTCCGCCGCGCCCAGGGCGGTGATGCCCCCCGAGGGGGGGCCTGATAAACGCGCGAGCACCTGGCGTTCAGCCTTGCGCTTGGGCCTCGCCCGCTCCATCCTCAAGGCGCTCCAATCCCCTGATTACCTTCGCCCGGGCGCGGTGGTCGTGGCGGACGGGGACGTCTTCTTAGGGCGCCAGCGTGTGCGCGTCGCCGCCCCACCTGGGGTGGCCACGCCCAGCGACAGCGCCCTGCCGCTCATCGAGCAAGGCCGGTTAAATCGGGGGCCATAGAGGTGGCATTGCAGTCCATGAAGGAGAAGCTGGCGCGGCGCCACTTTGAGCGCGGCAAGCAGTTTGAGCTGATGGATCAGCTCGATGAGGCCGCCGAGGCTTATCAGCGGGCCTGCGAGCTGGCCCCCAGCTTCCCTGAGCCTTTCTTTGCGTTGGGGCGCATCGAGGCCAACCAAGGCGACTACGAGGAGGCCTTGAGCCTGCTTGATGAGGCCGTGCTGCGGGCGCCGGAGCGCGAGTTCTTTGAGTGGCGCGCCTTCGTCAAGGGGCGGCTGCGTCGCCATGAGGAGGCCATCGAGGACTATCGGCGTGTCGATGAGAGCGATCCGCAGGTCGTGCTCAACATCGCGCGGATGCTCTTGGGCCTGCGGCGCTACGACGAGGTTGAGGCCTGCCTCAGTGGCCTGACCGAGCCTCAGGCCGAGGTGCTGCTCGACGCGCTGCCGCGCTACCGCGAGTTCTTTGAGCACGAGAGCCTCACCACCGCGCGGGCCTACCACTACCTCTTCGCCCAGACGGTCCTGCTGGGCACCCTGGGCGGCGCCGAGGGCGGCGATGAGGACTACCTCTTATTCACCCCCGCGCACATCAGCTTCAGCCTCCAGCGCCTGAATCTGGTCATCAAGGCGCTGGGCTGGCGCTTTGAGGCCGTCGCGGGAGAGGGGCCGCACCATGGCCCGCTGGCGGAGATCATGGCGGACTGGCTGGGGCTGCCCCTCAACCCTGATCCTGCGGCGGGGCTACGGACCCTGCTGATCAGCGCGGTGCTTGAAGACCTCAAGGCGTCCAAGGCCGCCAGCCGCGCGCTGCGAGAGGCCAAGACGCCCCATGTCCACTTCGCCCTCAGCTTCTCCAACCTCAACGGCGAGCCCACCAAGGAGGGGCCCGACGTGGTGGGCTACTTGGGCAAGAGCGCGGTGTGGTGGTATCGGGTCGCCAGCTTCTCACGGCTGGTGCTCGACGAAGAGGACGAGACGGGCCTGGGGGCGCTCAAGGTCGGCCCTGCCTTCATCAACCCCAACGTGGCTGAGGTGATCGACGAGATCAACGCCGCGCCATCGAGGGGTGATCCGCTCTTACCGTCGATCATCGACTTTTACACACGCCACGCTCAGCTCCGAGCGTCGGCGATCTGGGAGTGACCATGGCGCGCGTGTTGGGGGCCTTAACCACCCTCCCCTTGATCCTCATCAGCTGCAGCGAGTTCACCTCCAGCGCGGCGGTGGACGCCGCGCGGGGTGTCAAGGCCGTGGAGCAGGATCAGGGCGCGCCCGATGGCGGCGCCAAGCCGGTTGACGGCGGCGCCAAAGCCACCGACGGCGGCGCCAAAGCCACTGACGGCGGCGCCAAAGCCACCGACGGCGGCGCCAAAGCCACCGACGGCGGCGCCAAAGCCACTGACGGCGGCGCAAAGCCGGTTGACGGCGGCGCCAAGCCCACCGACGGCGGCGCCAAGCCCACCGACGGCGGCGCCAAGCCCACTGACGGCGGCGCAGGAGAGATCAAGATCGTCATGGGGGCGATACAGGTCGAGGCGCCCGCCGCGCCTGCCAAGCCCGCCAAGCCCGCCAAACAACGCAAGCGCACGGCCGCCAAGCGCGAGGCCACCAAGCCCGAAGCCGCCAAGCCCGAAGCCGTCAAGCACACCCGCGGCGGCTCTGTGATGAAGACGATCAAGGCCCATTGGTCGGAGGTCGAGTCATGCTATGGCGCCGTCGCCGCCAAGGACCCCAGCATTGGCGGCAAGATCGTCATGCAGTGGACCTTGGGCGCGGACGGGCGGCCCACCACGGCGCGGGTCAAGACGGACACCCTCAAGGACAAGTCGGTGGGGCGTTGCATCGTCGCGCGCTCCACGGCGTGGGTCTTCCCCCCGCCGTCGGGGGGCGTCGGGGTTGTCAGCTACACCTACCGTTTACAGATGCAGTGAGGGCTTAAGCGGCGGGGCTTCAGGGCTTGGGGAGGGTGGCCTTATTGAGGGTGTACCAGGCCTTGGCATCGGCGATGGCCTTATCGCGGCGGGCGGCGCGCCCTTTACCCCCAAGGCTCTCGAAGGTAAAGGGCTTGGCGGTCCCCTCGGTGAGCCGCTGCATCGCAAAGAGCACCCCCTCATTGATCTGACGACCGCCGGGCGTGCGCAGGATGATCTTCTCCGCGCGGCCGCTGAGGCCCTGATAGCGCACCTCGGTGAAGTTCTTACCGCCATCATCCAGGAGGGGGATCAGGGCGTGGAGCGCCTTGGCGTCGCCCAAGGCGCCCAGGCCGCTGACGGCCACGGCGCGCAGATACGCCTCCTTCTCCTTCAGCATCGGCAGCAGCTTGGCGACATAGCCCTTCTTATCCTTGGTCAGCTGGGCGGCGAGGACCATCGCCGCGCCCTTAAGGCTCGCCTCGGGGTGCTTCTCCAGCAGCGCCAGGGCCGCCAACAGCTTATTCGCCTTGGGCATCTCCTTATAGGCGACGCGGCTGAGGCTGTGGAGGGCGTTGGCGACGATGGGGATCTCCTTGGCCTCTAAAGCGCCCAGCACGGCGCTGACGACGTTGACCTTGACGTCACCGGGGCGGGGCTTGGGCAGCTGATAATCCTTGATGTTATAGAGCGCGGCGATGGCGGCGACGCGATCGGCGGGTGTGGCGCCCTTGTTGACCAAGCTCAGGACGAGCTTGAGGGCGTTGGCGTTGGGGATATCGCCACCGAGGAGCAGGCGAACGGCGGCGAAGGCGGCCTCGCGGACCTGGGGGATCTTGGACTGAAGGCGACCGAGGACGACTTTTTCAAAGTCGGCGTCAATGACGGGGCGCTGGCTCTTACCCCGGCTGGTGCGCTGCCAAGTGCGGCTCATGCCCTGAAGCGCGGCGATGACGACATTGGGATCCTTGTGCGTGGCGGCGAGGTGAAGGAAGGCGACGCCGTTCTTGGCCTTACGCATCTCGGTGCGATCCAGCTCATCATCGAGGATATAGCGCGCCAGCGTGTCGATGAGGGGCTTGAGGCCCTTCTTGACCTCACGCTTGATGGCGATCGGCTCGACCTCGCCGCTCACCTTGATTGAGGCCTGCCCCTTCTTCACCTTCTTGGCCTTGCCGTCCTGCGCGGGCGCCTTGGCGTCCTTCACGGGCGCCTTGATCTCGGGCGTGGCGGGCGCCTTGACCTCGGGGGCCTTGACCTCGGGGGCCTTGACCTCGGGGGCCTTGACCTCGGGGGCCTTGACCTCGGGGGCCTTGACCTCGGCCTTGACCGGCGTGGGCTTATCTTGAGCGAGGGCCGCGCCCGCGAAGAACGCCAGGGCGAGGAGGAGGAGTGTACGCATATGCGCTCCTTGGGTGCCTTCACCGCTGAGGCGTTGGGCCTCATGGGTGTGATAAAGCAAGGGAAGTCAAACAGTTAAAATGAACGGCCACCGTGATAACGCCCCAGGGGCCGTGTGTCAATCGCCGCTCAACGTCAGCTCGCGCGGGTTATTCCTTGGCGCCCCAAGAGACAAGCTCAACATCCCCCGCGTGGATCTCCTCCACGCCAATAAGCGTCTCCAGCAAGAGGCCACCGGTGGCGGAGAGGCCACCGAAGAGGCCCTCGCGGCCCTCGCGGCGGAGGGGGCTGCCAAGGGGCGGACCGCGCCGCCGCCACGCCGCCAAGACCGGCGGGAGGCCCTCATCACGGACCCGCGCCGACCAAGCGAAGAGGGCCTCAAGCCAGCGCGCGGCGACGACGGGGGCGGGCGGGGGCGCGCCGAGCATTGCGTCGAGGGCCACGGCGTGGAGCGCCTCGGGGAAGCCCCCTTGGGGCGCGCGCAGGTTAAGGCCCAGGCCGATGACCACGCGCCACGATGCGCCATCGAGCTGCGCCTGACACAGCACCCCGCCGAGCTTACGCGTCCCCAGGAGGAGATCATTGGGCCACTTTAGGCGTGGCACCACCCCCAAGCCCTCACAGACCTCGGCGGCGGCCACGGCGGCCATCAGGGGCGCGGCGGCGCCGAGCTGGGGAGAGAACTCGGGGCGCAGGATGGCGCTGAAGTAAAGCCCGCATCCCGGCGGCGAGCGCCAGACGCGCCCCAAGCGACCTCGCCCAGCGGTCTGCTCATCGGCGCCGACCCCCACGAGATCGGGATCATCGGCCAAGCTCAGGGCCAGATCATTGGTGCTCTCACAGCGCGAGACCCAGCGCGTCTTCATGCCGCCCCATCCCCGCTCACGCGCGTGTCCATGATGTCCTCAAGCCCGCACAGGGCCATCACCAGCCGATCAAAGCCCACGGCGATCCCCGAGGTGGGCTTCATCCGCGCCAAAGCCGCCAGCAGCGCCTCATCGATGGGATAGACGGGCCGCCCCGCCGCGCGGCGTGTGGCCTGATCGGCCTCAAAGCGGGCGCGCTGCTCAACGGGATCGATCAGCTCATCGAAGGCGTTGGCGATCTCCAAGCCGCCGAGGAACAGCTCAAAGCGCAGGGCCGTGGTGGGGTCTTGGGGATCGAGGCGCGCCAGCGCCGCCTGACTGGCGGGCCAACCCCAGAGAAAGGTGGGCCGGTCCGCGCCCAGGTGAGGCTCAACCGCGTTGAGGTGGATCTGAAAAAAAACATCATCCCAATCCTCGCTGTGGGTGTGAACCACCAGCCCCGCCGCGCGGGCGGCGTCGCGCAGGCCCTCGGCGCTGGGATGCGCCCAAGGATCGACGCCCGCGTACTGCTCAAAGGCCGCGCGGACGCTCAGCCGCTCAAAGGGCGCGTCCAGGCGCACCGCCAGATCGGCCCCCAGCTGGGCGGCCAGCGCGCGGATCAGCGCCTCGGTTTGATCCATCAGGCCCCACAGATCAAGGCCCACCTCATACCACTCCAGCAGGGTGAACTCGGGGCTGTGTGTGCGCGAGGGCGGCTCATCGCGGAAGCAGGGGCCGAGGCTATAGAGGCGATCCAGGCCCGCGCCGAGGAGCCGCTTAAGGGCGTACTCAGGGCTGGTGTGCAGGTAGCGGCGCCCCTCGGCGCAGTCCACCTCAAAGGCATCAAGGTGTGGCTCTAGGCCGGGGGCGGCGACGAGGACGGGGGCATCGATCTCCAAAAAGCCGCGCGCGTCGAAGAAGGCGCGGGTTGCCTGGCGCAAGCGCGCGCGGAGGGTGAGGGCGCGGAGGTTCATCCACATTGACCTTTGGGTTCGGCGTTGATCTTCAAGCGCAGTGTTGACTCTTGAGGTAAGCGTTGAGCCTCGTCAGATAGGCGACGAGGCCCTCCAAGCGGGCGCGCTCCTCGGGGCTGAGCGTGGTCCAGTGCTTGTGCAAGGACAGCAGCCACGAGGCCCCCTCGGCCAGGTGATAGCGGGCCTCCTCCACCAGCGCCTCCAAGGGCAGCGTGTCCACGGCCTCGGCCTGCTGCTCCAGGGTCAGATTCAGCGCATCGGGATCAAGCCCCGCCGCGCCTTGGAGGTGATCCGCATCGCGCTTAAGGGCCTGGGGGCTGACGCCCAGGGTCAAGTAGTTCTCGGCGAGATAGAGCGCGGCGGCGGCCTCATCGCTGAGATCAACGACGCGGACGCGGGCGTGTGTGGCGTGATTGCGCTTAAGGGCCTCTAAGCGGCGGCGACCGCTGAGCAGATCAAAGCGGCCATCCTCGCGGGCGCGCACCACCAGGGGGGTCAGCTGCCCGAAGCGGCGCATATGGGCCACCAAGGCGGCCATCCCCAAGGCGGCGCGGGGGCGGGGCGGCAGGGCGTTGAGGATATCGCGTGTGGGGACCAGCCGCTCCTGCGCCTCGGCCTCTCGGGCGAGGCGCTGAGCATAAGCATCAAGGGTGGCGGCGCGCGCGTCCAAGCCCGCCTCGCGCGCGCGATGATTAAGCTGAGCCTCTCGCAGCGCCATCAGCGCCTTATCCAGATCAGCGCGGGCGACATCGAGGGCGGCGAGGCGATCACCGAGGGCGCGCTTCTCGCGTTGCAGCTCAGCGAGGTTAAGGCGCAGCTCCACCAGCTGCGCCTCGACGCCCAGGGCCTCGCGCAGCGCCGAGACGACGGAGGGAGGCAGGCGCTTGAGGGCGCGCTCAAGCCAAGGCTTGGCTCTAAGGTGGGGCTCCAGCCGCGCCGAGACGTGACCGCGGACCCGCTGAGGCCCGGACCTCAAGAGCGTTTGAAAGAGGGATGGGCTCATGGCGGCGATGCTCGCCCCTTCCCGCCTCGATTGTCAATGCGGGCGCCTCGCCGGGCGCCTCGCCGGGCGCCTCGCCGGGCGCCTCACCGCAGGCCTTACCGCGCGTGACGGGGCGTGGCTTTTCACCCTCACCGATTCCGGTTAAGCTGCGCGGCTATGCGATATCTCATCCTCCTGACGCTCATCTCTTGGGGCTGCGAGGGCACCAGCTCCCAGCCTGTGACCTTTAACCAAGATGGGGGCGGCGCGGCGGGCGCGGGCGGCGACGCGGGCGACGCGGGCGCCAGCGGCCCCGTCGAGAACCCGGCCTGGATCGCCATCCAAGACACCACGGGTGGGCTGGGGATAGGCGCCTTCACCGGCTGCGAGATCGACGCCATCACCTGGGTCTGCCCCAGCGGCGCGGGCGCGGCGTCGGCGGCGGAGGGCTCCCAGCGCAACGGCGCCGACGCCTTCCCCGTCGATCCGGGCCTAGGCGAGCCCGACGGCCCTTGCTTAGATTCGCTGGAGAGCTGCACGGCGCCGCTGGGCCTGGAGGGCTGGCTGGCCTTTAAGACCAACGTCGAGAGCCTCTCGGGCTGCGAGGTGACGGTCCACGAGCACCCCGACGAGGATCAAAACAGCTTCAACATCTACAAATGCACCGGCCCTGACCTCAACGCAGACTGCCGCATCGCGGGGCAGGGCGTCGATGGCGAGAACGTCTTTAGCTTCTGACCCTGGAGCCCTCCCCCATGCGGCGACTGATTCAGCGCGCGGCGCGCGGCCTGACGCTCATCGAGGTGCTGGTCATGGTGGCCATCATCGGCCTCTTGATGGCGGTCCTCGTCTTCTACCTCCTCGGCGACGACGATCGGCGCTGCCGCCTGGAGGCTGAGCGCCTGGCCGTCTTCCTCACGGCGGCCTCGGCGGAGAGCGTGATGGGCGACGGCCCTACGCGGGTGGCCTTTAACTTTGAGCCGCAGACCTGCGCCCGCGAGGTGGCGCGCCTCAAGGCGGGGGTCAGCGGGGGCAGCTGGGAGCCCGACGCCACCGCCGATCCCTTCACGGTCCGCAAGCCCGTGCGCATGACCGAGGTGGCCAACGCCCACGGCCTGCTCACCGCCGGGACCGGCTGGATGATCTTCAACGGCCAGCGCGTGCAAGGCGGGGTGGTCGTGCTGACGCTCAACGAGGCCATCTGGTCGGTGGTCGTGCCCAACGGGCCGGGGGACATCGAGGTCAAGCAGGGCCGGGTGGCCTTACCGCCCCCCGCGTCGCTGCGCGCGGGGCCGATCAAGGCGCCGCTGCCGCCCTTCCCCGAGCTGCCGCCGGGCGGGCTGCCCAGCTTCCCCTCAGCGCCCAG
>JAHJCH010000342.1 GCA_018813065.1 Myxococcota bacterium | reverse complement strand
GGCGCGCCTGGCGCTTGAGGGGGGCCGCCCGCGTACACGCCCGGCGGCGCGGCGCGGCGCGCGCTCAGCCCTGGATCTTCATCGTCAAGGGGGACGCCGCTGAGATCAAAGTTCAGGTTATCGAGCTTAAACGCAGGCACCGCTGGCGGCGCGGCGTGTAGAGGCGCCGCCGCGCCCACCGCCGCCCCGCTCGCAGGCGATGGGTGTGGCGCGTGGAAAGAGAAGGCCTCAAACGCCTTATACATCGCCTCAGCGGACTGATAGCGCGCCTTGGGGTCTTTCTCTAGGCTCTTAAACACCAAACCTTCAAACGCTGGGTTTAAGCCAGGGATGCGATCCACCAAGGGAGCAGGTGGGTTTTTTATATGCTTAAAAACGATAGAGAAGGGGCTGCCACCCTCAAAAGGAGGCCGCCCGGTGAGCATCTCATAAGCCACGATGCCCACAGCATATAGATCGGTCGTAGGTCCAGGCGGGGCCAACCCTTGCGCTTGCTCAGGCGCCATATACTCGGGGGTGCCGAAGACCAAGCCGGTCTTGGTCAGGTTATTCTCATCATCCCCGTTTTGATCCTTCTTAACGATCCCAAAATCCATGATCGTCACATGCCCTGTCTCAGAGAGCATGATATTACCTGGCTTGATATCGCGATGGATCAACCCCTGCCTGTGTGCATGGGCGAGCCCTTTGCAGACCTGGACAATCACACCTTGAACGACCGAGGGAGAGAACGCTTCGCCGCGAGGTCGAAGCCGTTCAAGCGTCTGAGCGATCGTCTCCCCGTCGAGGTACTTCATCGCAAAGTAATGGAAGTTATCCTGCTGACCAATGGCATAGACGGGGATGATATTGGGGTGATCCAAGGAGGCCATCGCCTTGGCTTCGCGCTGAAAGCGCTCGATGACCTCGGGCTCAGTATTAAACTTCTCAGGCAGCACCTTGATGGCGACTTGGCGCTCAAGGGAGAGATCCTTCCCTCGGTAGACGACGCCCATGCCGCCGCGCCCTAACTCGGAGAGGATCTCATACTTCCCCTCAAAGACGGTGCCAGGGGGGACGGGCGTATGACGCACCCCGCCCTGATCCACCCCGCCTTGAAGATCAGCGCCGCATTCCGCGCAGAACTTCCGCTCTGGACCATTCTGGCGGTGACAGTGTGGGCATGCCTTCATCGAACTCTCAGGGCCGGTTTGATCTTGTTTTGGTTGTGAGCAGGAACCCGGCGAATATAGTCTGCGCTATTGGCGAGGCGCAAGGCCGCGCATTGCGGTTGACAACCCGTAGATTTGACCGGAACCGAGTGCCGTGACCCTTTTCATCTGCATTCTTAAGGACTACCGCCGCGTCGAAGAGCTGCTCCTCGGCTTCCTCGAGCTGGGGATCACCGGCGCGACCGTCGTCGAGGGCCGAGGGATGGGCCAGCTGATCGGCAGCGAGTTGCCGATCTTCGCGGGGATGCGTGGGCTCTTTCCGGGCTCAGCGCAGGACTCCCACGTCATCCTCAGCGTCCTCGACGAGGCCCTCATCGAGCCCGCCTTCGCCGTCGTCGAGCTGATCGCGGGGCCGCTGTCGGCTCCGGGCGCGGGGGTCGCCTTTACGCTGCCGCTCTCACACTTTCGAGGCTTTGTGCTCTAGGCCCTCGCGGGCATAGCCCAAGCGTCGTAGAGGTTGAAGCGCGCGCTTTGATGGAATAAACGAACACTCAACCGTCCTGGCCCGAGAGATTCTCCACCGTGCGTATTCGCTTTTATCTCTTTACGCTCCTCGCGCTCACTGGGCTCTATGTGGCGGACCGCCTCGTAGGGATCCACATCCTCAGCTTGCTTGGCGCCGCCGACTCTGGGATCTGCGCCCAGCTGCCCGGCTTCTCCTGCGTGGATGTCGCCCGCAGCCGCTTCAGCGCCCTCTTCGGCGTCCCCATCGCGGTCTATGGGGAGGGCTTCTTCCTCACGATCCTCATCAGCGCCGCCCTGGCGCGGTTTAAGGAGGACATCGAGGGTCTCAGCGAGGGCATCTTCGCCAGCGCGCTCCTCGCCGTGCTGGGATCAATCGCCCTGGGGCTGATCAGCAAGCTCTACATCAACAAGCTCTGCCCCTATTGCTTGATGCTCTACGGGGTCAACCTGGCGCTCTTCCTCACCGCCGTCATCAAGATCCCAGGGGGGCTCCTCAGCGCGCTCAAGGGCGCGCCGCGCGTCTTCAAGCGCCCGGGGGCCTGGATCATGTTGGGGCTGATGATCGCCCTCACCAGCGTCAGCTTTGGCCTCTACAAGTACAGGCTCAGCCAGGCGAAGGCGGAGGCGCGGGCTCAAAAGGCGCAAGAGGAGCGTGTCTACTTTGAGGGCATCGAGGTGGGTATGGCGCCGCGCATCGGCCCGGCCTCGGCGCTGGTGCAGGTCGTGGAGTTCAGCGACTTCGAGTGCCCCTACTGTGGCAAGTTCGCCCAGACGCTCAAGGAGATCCATGAGGAGAACCCGGGGCTCTTCAGCCTGCACTTCAAGCACACCCCCATGGCTTTCCACGAGCGCGCCCAGCCCGCCGCCCGCGCCGCCATCTGCGCCCAGCGCCAGGGCCGCTTCTGGCCGATGCACGACACGCTCTTTGAGCGCCGCAAGCAGCTCAGCGACGCCGATCTAGAGGGCTACGCCAAGGCGCTGGGCCTGGACATGGAGGCCTACACCGCCTGCCTCAAAGATCCAGCGACGCAGGCGCAGATCAACGCCGACTTGGCCCAAGCCAAGGCCCTCGGCGTCGGTGGCACGCCCACCTTCTTCGTCAACGGCTGGCGATACAGCGGCGCGCTGCCCAAGGCGCATGTGGAGGGCATCCTCAGCATGGCCGCGGCCAAGGCGCGCAAGGCGGCCAAGGCCCAAGAGGCGCCCGCGCCCTAAGCTGATCCACGCCCCAAGCTGATCCACGCCCTAAGCCGATTTGCCTCCCCTCCCAACCCACATCGCGTGAGCCCTATGAACCGCCTGTGCTTGAACCCTGTAGCGTGCGTGCTCCCCATCCTCTTGACGTTGAGCGTGGCGTGGGCGGACGTGGGCGATCGGCTCAAGGATCGCCTCGGCTCAGACAAAGGCGCCAAGGAGACGTTCTGGGCGTTGCTGGATCGCACCGTCGATTTGGAGGCCAGCTTTGGGCTGTGGCAGGCGCGCCTCAGCGGGGGGCTGACGGCCCTCACGGCCAAGCTCGACGAAGGCCAGGTCAGCCAAGCCATCGACAGCATCAGCGCCGGAGAGGGGCTCGTGCGAGAGGTGCGCTTTGGCCTACGGGTGGGCGACAACAAGGCGTTCTTCTCCTACCTCTCCGACCAGCTGTTCAACGAAGCGGAGGCCCAGGTCAAAGAGGCCATCGACAGCCGCGTCGCCCGCGAGATCATCTTGAGGATGATGGCGGAGCTGCGCCCTGATCTCAGCGACTACCTCCCGCCCAAGGCCAAGGCGTTTATGCGCGTGCAATATGGCCGCTTTATCGGCGGCGTGGATGAGCCTTGGCGGTTCTCCACGCGGGGGGGCCGGCCTTGGTTTGGCGGCGCGGGCGCCGAGTGGCGCAGCGACTACTTCAGCGCCGAGGTTGGCCTCTTAGAAGAAGAGGAGGCCATCAACGAGTTCGGCGAGGGCCAGGCGCGGCGTCGGCGGCGCTACAGCGGGGCCACCACGGGGGTCTTTTTGCGCTTCAGCCGTATGGGCCGCCCGCTCGTCCTTGGCTTTGGCAATGAAGCGGGGCTCGACGCCAACGGATTTATCTTAGAAGACGCCACGCTAGACGCCTATTCTTTTGGGCTTCGTTTTGATGGGATTAAATGTGACACAATATGCTGGCGTGTCATTGGCGACTTTGTTCCATTTACGGGGGTAGCATCCCTCGATTTAGGTCGCTTTGGCAACCAACGCGGCGCAATACTTGGTGGAGGCGGCGAGCTTCGCGCCTCTTTGCCGATCAATATGCTTGATATGCTCTTTATCTCGCCTTATGCGAGCATCCAAGCCGAGTTTATCTTCCCATTATTCTTTGAAGACTCTTTTAATACAGACCTAGAGAGAGTGACGATGTGGCTCCCTGACTACTTTTTATGGGGACCGTCTCTTGGCATCATGGGGCGATTCTAATGAGAAAAATAACGATATATCTCTTTACTTTAGGCATCTTTATGGGATGCGGGGAGCTGATCAACCTGGAGGGCGACGCCTGCGATGAAGGCGCCGACTGTATTTGGCCTTCGGTCTGCTGCACCGCGCCGCGCATCCCCGGCTTTGGTGACCCGCTGCCGCTGTGTGAGAGCTTTCGCTACTGCGACGCGCACTTACCTTTTCTGGGAGAGGGCGATCCTTGCGAGCGCACCAACGCCAGCTTCAGCGCCTGCGCCGAGCCGCTGATCTGCTGCCCTCAGACCCGCCTATGCGCCACCGTCGAGGGCTGCGCGGCGACGCCCGCGCCCACGCCCGTGGCCGCCTCGGGGCGCGCTTGCCACGCCGACAGCGACTGCGATCCGGGGGAGGTGTGTGAGGGGATTGACATGCAGGTGCGTGAGGGTCAGTGCGCGCCGCTGGCGCGCCTGGCGGACGCGTCCAAGCTTGGGCGGTCAGCCCCCGTGGGCTCGGGCCGCTGATTCATCCGCGCCGCCACCATCGCCGCGCCGAAGCCATTATCGATATTGACAACGCTCACCCCCGCCGCGCAGCCGCTGAGCATGGCCAAGAGGGGGGTCACGCCCCCCAGGTGCGCGCCATAGCCCACGCTCGTCGGCACGGCGATCACCGGCGCCTTGATCAACCCCGCCACCACGCTGGGCAAGGCGCCCTCCATCCCCGCCACCACGATCACCGCGCGTGCGCGGCGCAGGCGTGGGAGCTGATCCAGCAGCCGATGCAGGCCCGCCACGCCCACATCCTCGACGCGCTCGACGGGGTGGCCGAGCAGGCGCGCCGTCAGCGCCGCCTCTGCGGCGACGGGGGCGTCGCTGGTGCCCGCCGAGAGCACCAAGAGATCCCCCAAGGGCCGCGCCGTCAGCCCGCCCCGATAGAGCGCGCGGGCCTCGGCGTCATAGCGCAGCCCGGGCGCCGGGTTGGCGGCGAGGACGCGCCGCGCCTTGGCCGCGTTGACCCGCGTCGCCAAGATCAGCGGGGCCTGATCCGCCGCCATGCGCGCGATGATCTCAATGAGCGCGTCGATGGGCTTGCCCGCGCCATAGATCACCTCAGGCGCGCCTGTCCGCGCCTCACGATCCAGGTCCAAGCGCGCATAGCGCAGCGCCGCGATGCCCTTGAGCTGCGCCGTGGCGGCCTCCACGCTCAGCGCGCCTGCGGCCACGGCCTCTAAGAGCGCCTCGATATCAGCCATCGCGCCCGCCCTCCCCCGGCTGGCCCAAGACGCGGGCCACCTCGGCGGCGTCGGTCTCGCCCGCCGCGACCCGCGCCTGCGCCTCATTGAGCAGATCAGCGCTCTCCGGCCACGCCTCGCCCGCGCGCAGCGCCTCGCGCAGCCGCGCGTCGGCCTCCAAGAGCGCGCCGATGGCCCGTCGCCCCAGATAGCCCACCCCGCCGCAGCGTGGGCAGCCCGCCGGGCAGCAGCGTTGACGCAGGAGGCGCTGGTTGAGCACCGCCAAGAGCACATCGGCGAGCAGATCGGGCGGCGCGCCGAGGGAGAGGAGCCGCCGCAGCGCCTCCTCGGGGCTGCCGGCGTGGACCGTGGCGAAGACGAGGTGCCCGGTCAAGGCCGCCTTGAGCATCAAGGAGACAGAGGCGGCCTCGCGCGCCTCGCCGACCACCAGTAAATCGGCGTCATGGCGCAGCGCCGCCTTAAGCAGATCCGGCTGCGTCGCCTCGCCCCGCGCCTCCATCTGGACCACGCCCTCCAGCCGGTACTCCACCGGGTCCTCGACGGTCAGCGCCCGCAGGCCCGCCTCGGCGACGCGCCGCCGCAGGAGCGTGTAGAGCGTGGTGGTCTTGCCGCTCCCCGAGGGGCCGGAGAGCAACAGCAGCCCGCGCGGCCGCTGGCTGAGGCGCTCAAGCCGCGCGGTGAGGGCCGAGCCAAAGCCCAAGCTCGCCAGCTGCGCCTGACCCTTGAGCCGATCAAAGAGGCGCAGCGTCACCGCCTCGCCCGCCACCGTCGGCGTAAAGCTGAGGCGTATCCAGCCCTCGCCCAGCGCCGCGCGCCCCTCCTGGGGCTTGTCTACGCGGTGGATCTGCACGGCGGCCATGGCCTTGAGGCGGCCGATGACGCGCTGAGCGGGGTGGCTGGGCAAGGCCATGAGCGGGCGCAGCAGGCCATCCAGCCGCGCCGAGAGCCGCCAGCGCCCCTCTAGATCCGGCTGGAGGTGCAGATCGCTGATGTTGAGGGCCACGCTGGCCCGAAGGAGCGCCTCGACGAAGGGCCGCGCGGCGAAGCCCGGCAGACGCAGCCGCCCCTCAAGCCCCGCCCGCAGCCCCTCAATGTCCTCCAGCGGCCCCAGATCCACGGCGAGGATCGCCTCCAGCGCGGCCATGTCCTCGGCGCAGGCCCGAGATGTCAGCGGCGGCGCCGCGTGGCGGATCAGGCGCAGCCGCTCGCCCTCGCGGGCCACGGCGGCGATGTCCTCATAGTGGAGGCGCAGGGGGCGGCGCAGGCGCCGAGGGATGAGCACGGCGGTGGGGGTGAGCTGGAGCATTAAAACGGCAGCGCGCGGATCCAGGCCGTGAAGAGGATGTAGCCAAAGCCCAGGGTGAGCGGGCCGATGATCAAGGCGTAGAGGAGCCAGACGACGCGCTGCGGGGCGTAGAGCTGACCCTCCAAGGCGGCGACGTCGCCGAGGAGCCGCGCCAGGCCAGGGGTGGTGGTCGTCAAGGCCCACAGCGGCGCGCCCTCGGCGTCGGCGACCCCCGCCCGGCGCAGCGCCTCCTCCATGGCGCCGCCCGCCTCAAGGTGACGCGCGCCCGAGAGGAGCCCCGAGGCCAGCGTCGGCAGCGTCTCCGCCAGGCGACGCAGCGCGATCTCCAAGGACACGCCCGCGGTGAGCAAGGCCGCCAGCATCTGCGCCGCCGCCGCGCGCGCCGCGCGTCGCCCGGGCGGGCTGATCAGCCACAGCTTGTCGGCGAGGCGCCACAGGGCGAGCAGGAGCGCCAGCCCAAAGAGGCCCACCCGCGCGTCATAGAGGGGGGCGAGGCGCACCCACAGGGCGGGCAGCGGCTCCCCCTTCATGCTCTGGGCGATGGCCGCTTGCAGGGCGGGTAAGGCGACGTGTGCCCCGCCGAAGAGGGCCACGATCACCCCCACGGCGTTGACGATCGCCGCCCGCGCGGTGAGGGTGACGCGGCGGCGATAGAGGTCCAGGCGCCCCGCCGCCGAGGCGATGGCCTCCACGGCCTCGGGGGACTCGGCGGTGAGGGCCGCGCGGTAGGCGCCGCTGAGGACACGCTCACGCGCCAGGATGGTCATCAGATCGGCCCCGTCGGCGACGGCAGCGGCGGCGGCGTCGAAGCCCAGCGCCTTGAGCGCCTCGACGGGCGGCGCGGTGCTGAGGCGCGCGGCGATGATGTGCTCTCTCATCTCAAGACTCCGCCAGCCAGATCAGTGAGGTTGAGGTGCAGCAGGACCAAGGCGAGCGCGATGAGGAGGGCCGCCAGGAGCGTGCCGCCCCCGCGCAGGGCGTCGAGGCCCACCTCGCTCAACGCCTCAGCCTCGGCCTCTAAGGTCTCGGCGTGGCGGAGCAGCGCGTCGGGGGCCTTGGCGCCCTGTGATAAGGCCGCGCAGAGCGCCTCGCCGTCTGGGCGCTGGCCCAGCGTGACCTCCAAGGGGCGCCCCGCGCGCAGGGCCGCCGCCTCAACGCGCAGGCCCAGGCCATCGAGGGCCTCGATCAGCGGCTGGCCCAGCGTGAGGGCGGCGGCGAGCCCCCGCGCCTCCGCCGCGCGTCGCCGCGCCCCGACGCGCGGCAAGCGGCGCGCGATGGCCTCGCTCCAGTTAAAGGCCAGGATCACGACGATCATCAGCAGCGCCACGCCCCCCGCGACCCAGCGGATCAGCGCAAAGACATCGGTGGCGGCCAGCCCGCCGAGGCCGATTCGCCCCCCATCAAGCAGGCCATCCCCCCCGCCGCCGCGCAAGGCGCCCAGGCTGGCGGCGATGACGAGGCAGGTGATCAGGGGCAGGGTGAGGGCGGCGCTGAGGCCGCGCTTGACCCGCGCTTCGTCCTCGTGTTGGAGCAAGAAGGCGCGCGCCGCTTGGGGCAGCGCCCCGCAGCGCTCGCCCTCGCCGATGAGCTGGACAAAGGCCACATCAGCGCCCAGGGCGGCGGCGGCCTCAGAGAGCCTCTCGCCCGCCTCAAGCCGCGCGTCGAGGTGCGCGGCGAGGCCCTGGAGGCGCGCCGCGCGCGCGCTGCCCCCCCGCGTGGTGAGCACAGCGGCGATGGCCGCGCGGGGCGTCAAGCCCCAGCTCAGCCCCTCGGCGATGGCCCGCGACAGCGCCCGCCAGTGCGTTATCCGTGTAGCCATGCGCCCATCCCCAGCAGCTCGACGAACAAGACCCGGAAGGCGGCGAGGACCGTCACCGCCGCCAAGATCAAGAACAGATAGGTGGAGGTGGAGATGAGGCGCGCCCCGGCCTGCTCAGCCTCCGCCGTCAGCCGCGCCGCCAGCTGCTCGAAGGCCTCAGCGGGCTGAGGGGCAGCGGCGGCCATCTCACAGGCGACGCGATCGACGAACCGCGGGCTGTCCAAGGCCGAGGGGGCCGCCGCGCCGACCTCGATCTCTAAGGCGTGCAGGCTCAGCCGCGCCGCCGCCGCGCGCCGCGCCCAGACCTCGCCGCCCGGCAAGGCGAGGATCCACCCTGGCGCCACGCCGCGCTTGATTTGCCGCAGGGTATAGCCCAGCAGCGCGGCGCTGCTGGCGATGAGGCCCAGGCCCAGCCAGGTGTCATAGGGCAGGCCCAGCGCCACGCCAACCGGCCCCGTCAGCTCAAAGAGCGCGGCGCGCTTAAAGCTCGTGAAGGCCAAGAGCGCGCTGAAGAGGAGGGCCAGGAGCGTGATGCTCAGCGGATAGAGCGCCACGGCGTGCATACGACGGCTGAGCCCGTAGAGGCGCAGGTGATGAGCGCCGAGGCGCCTCAGCCGCGCCGGGAGCTGGGCTGGATCTTGGCCGAGGTGGGCGCGCTGCGCGGGGAAGGCCTCGCCCAGCGCGTCGAGGAGGGCCGCGCCGCCCTCCACGCGGGCGGCGACGGCGGCCAGCGCGTCGCGCGTGGGGCTGGTGGGGCGCCGCCGGGTGACCTCGGCCAAGGCCACGACGGGGGGGATCTCCCCCTCAAGCAGGATGCCCAAAGCGCTGAAGGTCAGCGCGATCTCGCGATCGATCACTCTAAGCTCTCCACGCGCTCGATCTCCGCCTGATCGGCGCGGAGGCTGTAGAGGCTGGCGCGCCCATCCCCGTCCAGATCGCCTCGGGCCAAGACCACGAAGGCCGCGCCTTGGGGGCCGGGCACCTGCACCTCATATTGAAAGTCTGTCTGACCCGTGGCGAAGCCCAAGCGGCGAAACCCCTCTGAGCCGATCCAAGGCGCGGGCGCGCCCTGGGGGATCTGCGCGGGGCTGGCGGCGCAGGGGATCGGGCCGCCAGGGCGAGCGCGCTCCATATCGGCGATGAGCCGCAGCTGGATCTCCACCGCGTTGGCCTTGGCTAAGCGCACATAGCCGCCGTAGCTGAGGATGGAGAGGGAGGACAGCACCGCCAAGATCGCCAGCACGGTGCTTAACTCCAGGAGGGTGAAGCCCCGGGCGGGGCGCTGATGGCGTCTCATGGCTCTACCTCGCGTTTGAACGCTCGATTTTTTAAGCGCTTAGGGTCTGTTGACCTTGGACGATCGAGGACCCATCAGGGCACGCCACGGCGGGTGAGGCGACGGAGGCAGCCCGCCCGGTGGGTGGGCGAAGCAGGGCAACGAAGCCAGAGACGACGTGGGCCGCTGAGACGACCGAGGAAAAGTCAACAAAACCGAGTTCTCATTCCCCCACGAAAGGTTTTCTAATAGGCGCCGAGAGGGCGCAAGGGAAATCACCGCCCAGGGAGAACGACATGAGCTTCATCCTCGCCATTGATCAAGGCACCACCGGCAGCACCGCGCTGATCTTGGACGACGCGCTGCGCGTCTTGGGCCGCCACAACCAAGAGTTCCCTCAGCTTTACCCTCAGCCGGGCTGGGTGGAGCACGATCTCAAGGACATCCTGACCTCGGTGGAGGGGGCGGTGGCGGGCGCCTTGGCGCAGGCGGGGATCGATCCGGCGCAGATCGCGGGGATCGGCATCACCAATCAGCGGGAGACGACCGCGCTGTGGTCGCGGGCGACGGGGACGCCGGTGCACAACGCCATCGTCTGGCAGTGCCGCCGGACCGCGCCGCGCTGTGAGGCGCTGGCGCCGCAGGCGGCGCTCTTTAAGCGCAAGACCGGCCTTGTCCTTGACCCGTACTTCAGCGGCACCAAGCTGGCGTGGCTCCTCGATGAGCGGGGGCATCGGGCGGCGGCGGAGGCGGGCGAGCTGGCGTTTGGCACGATTGACAGCTTCCTCGTCTGGCACCTCACCGGCGGCGAGGCCCATGTCACCGACGCCTCCAACGCCAGCCGCACGCTGATGATGAACCTCAAGACCCTCAGCTGGGACCCAGAGCTGCTCAGCCTCCTCAAGATCCCCTCGGCGGTCCTGCCCGAGATCCGCAGCAACAGTGAGATCTATGGATATACGCGAGGCTTCCCAGGGCTCCCCGATGGCATCCCAGTGGCGGGCATGGCGGGGGACCAGCAGTCGGCGCTCTTCGGACAAGCCTGCTTCCAAGCGGGTGAGGCCAAGTGTACCTATGGCACCGGCGCTTTCCTCTTGATGAACACCGGCGAGGAGGTCGTTTACAGCGACAATGGGCTCTTGACCACCGTGGCTTGGCGCCTGGGCGAGCAGACGACCTACGCGCTGGAGGGCAGCGCCTTTATCGCGGGCGCGGCGGTGCAGTGGCTGCGGGATGGCCTGGGGTTGATCAAGCAGGCCTCTGAGGTCGAGGCCCTCGCTGCGCGCTGCCAAGACAACGGCGGCGTCTACTTCGTGCCCGCGCTGACTGGGCTGGGCGCGCCGCATTGGCGCCCGGATGCGCGGGGGGTGATCCGGGGCTTGACGCGTGGGACGACCGCCGCGCACCTCGCGCGCGCCGCGCTCGAAGGGATCGCCTTTCAAAACGACGAGATCCTCAAGGCCATGGAGAGCGATCTAGGCCACCCGTTAGCGGGGCTGCGGGTGGATGGCGGGGCGGCGGCCAATGATCTGCTGATGCAGTTTCAGGCGGATCTCTTGGGCGTGGAGATCGCGCGGCCCGCGCTGCTGGAGACGACGGCGCTGGGGGCGGCCTTCTTGGCGGGCTTGGCCGTCGGCGTCTGGTCTGATCTCGACGCGCTGCGCGCCGCGTGGCGAGAGGATCGGCGCTTTCGCCGCGTGATGGATCAAGCGGAGGTGGCGGCGCGGGTGGCGGGCTGGCGCGCGGCGGTGGCCTGCGCCTGAGGCTCAGGGATCACAGACATCGCCGAGGCCATCACCGTCGGCGTCGGCTTGATCGGCGTTGGCGTCGTTGGGGCAGTTATCGCAGATATCCCCCCAGCTGTCGTTGTCTGTATCGGCTTGATTGGCGTCGTTGATGGTGGGGCAGGTGTCTACGTTATTGTTAAAGCCATCGCCATCAAGATCATTGTCGCAGGCGTCCCCTTGACCATCGCCGTCGAGATCACCCTGAGTGGGGTTCGGGACATCTCGACAGTTATCCACCGCGTCCATATCGCCATCCCCATCTGAATCATCGCAGGCATCGCCTTGACCGTCACTGTTCCAATCAGCTTGTGTGGGGTTTGACGCAGTACGGCAATTGTCAACGGAATCCATATGTCCATCGCTATCGCTATCATCGCAAACATCACCCTGACCATCATTGTTCCAGTCATTTTGATTGGGATTGTTAATATTTCTACAGTTGTCAACAGCGTCATTTATTCCATCAGAATCGGAATCATCGCAAGCATCGCCTTGACCATCATTATTCCAATCATTTTGATTCGGGTTTGCGATATTTCTACAATTATCTACGGCATCAAAAACACCGTCATTGTCAGAGTCATCGCAAACATCGCCTTGATCGTTGTTGTTCCAATCATTTTGATTCGGATTCGCTTGACTAATGCAGTTGTCAACATCATCAAAAACACCATCATTGTCTGAATCATCACAAGCATCACCTACTCCATTATTATTCCAATCTGATTGATTCGGATTGTCCACACTAATACAATTATCAACATCATCTAAATCACCATCACCATCCGAATCATCGCAAGCATCGCCGACATTATTATTGTTCCAATCAGCTTGGTCTTGGTTTGTAGCTGTTCTACAGTTATCGCAAGCATTTCCAAGAGAATCCTGGTCAAAGTTGTCCTGATTTGGATTCGGTAGACTGGGGCAGTTATCACAAGCATTGCCCACATCATCACCATCAGAATCGGACTGGTTTACATTTGGAATATTTATGCAATTATCGCAAGCATCACCAATTCCATCATTATCCCGATCTTCTTGACCCAAGTTTATAGCATTTGGACAATTATCACATGCATCACCAATTCCATCATTATCGGTGTCGAGCTGATTATTATTTGAAACAGCGACGCAATTATCACATAAGTCACCAAATTGATCATTGTCTTGATTGCTATTTAATGGGTCATATGTTGCGGGGCATAAATCACAGGCATTGCCAATGCCATCATTATCAGAATCATTCTGATTCGAATTTGCCGTATTAACGCAATTATCACAAACATCGCCGACGAGGTCTTGGTCACGGTCACTTTGATCTATATTAGCTTCATTGGGGCAATTATCGCATAAACGACCATGACCGTCATTGTCGTCATCTTCTTGTTCCGGATTATTTAAACCAAGACAGTTATCACAGACATTACCAACGCCATCACCATCACCATCCGCTTGATCTGGATTTGAAATATCGTCACAGTTGTCATCTTGATCTGGAATTGAGTCATTGTCAGTATCTGGCATACCATCGCAGACGCTATTCTGACAAAATTCGATCTGATTTGGTAAATCTGGGCAAGGACTGCAACCATTACAGTGTTGAACATCATTTCTGGGATCAACACATTGATTGTTGCATTCAATTAAAGGAGCAGCACAGGTTGCATCGCACACTCGCTGATTGCAAACCTGACCAGCAGGACATCGATGGTTACATTCGCCACAATGGAGTAAGCTCGTTGAAATATCTTCACAGCGTTCATCACATACAATCATATTCTCACCAATACATTGGCATGAACCATTTACACATTCTTGCCCAGTAACGCATTGTCGGCCACATTGACCACAGTGATCAACATTTGTACTTCGATTGACACATTCACCATTACAATCAACCTGTGGATCTCGACAAATTAAGCGACAAATACCACTATCACAAATCTCTCCCGCCGCGCATCGATGACCACAGCGATTACAATGAAGGGGGTTTGTTTGAGTATTTACGCATTCATTGCTACAAACAGTTTCATTTTGTGGACAAGCACAATTTCCACCAGAACAGGTTGCACCAATCGCGCATGATTCACCGCATTGACCGCAATTTTCTTCACTTGTGCTTAAATTAAAGCATTGATTTCCGCATGGACTTTGACCATCTGTGCATGATATGCCACATTGGCGATTTTCACACACGAATCCATCAGCACAACCATTACTACAAGCACCGCAATTTTGACGATCATCAACAAGATCAACACACCAACCATTGCAATTTGTAAGACCAACTTGACAATTTAAGCGGCATTCGCCGCCCGAACAGACCTGACCTGCTTGACATGGTCGATTACATTGACCACAATGATCACGATCGCTATCAAAATCATGACAAGAAATTTCATTGCATACATTTTGACCGGATGGACAAGAAATTACACATTGACCATTGCTACAAATCCAACCTTGGTCACATTGACGGCCACATGAACCACAGTTTCGACGATCAAAATCCGTATCTATACAAATCGTACCATTATCACACAGATCTCTTTGCCCACAAGTACACAGACCACCAACACATTCAGCGCCGATAGGACATTCTAGGCCACATCTACCGCAGTGATTTCGATCTGTTTGCAGATCGCGGCAGGTTCCACTACAGTTTTCAAGTCCATTACCACAGCTCACATTACAATTACCACCGCTACAAAGTTGACCATCTGCGCAGATGTTATCTCGGTTTACACCTTCAACGCCATTTTCATCGATATAATTTCCACATCCACCGCAGTTATTTCGATCTGTAAGTGTATCGCGACAAATATGATAGCCACAATCAACCGTTGTTCTCGCACCACAGCTACATTGTCCGTTGACGCACTCGGCACCAATCGGGCATTCATTATTGCATAAACCACAGTTGTCTGAATCAGCATTTAGATCTCTACACGTACCATCATCACAGAGAGTAAATCCTTGAGTGCATGAGACATCACAAATGCCATCGTTACAAACTTCGCCGGAGTTGCAAGTATTGCCACACCCTCCACAATTATTTCGATCAACACGAAGATCAATACATATTCGAGATTCACCAACGAGACACTCGCTCATTTCACCGCAAGTACATTCTCCTCCACTACATTGACCATATCTTGGACATTTACGATTGCAATCACCGCAATGATTGATATCAGTGTTTAAATCGCGACATTCATTATTGCAAAGAGACAAGTTGTCTTGACATTCGACAGAACATAGGCCATTACTGCATCTTTGACCAGCTGGACAATCAAAGCCACATTGACCGCAATTTAATGAATCGGTCAAAACATCTACACACATATTTTGACATTTAACTAACCCCTGCGTACACTCTAGCTGGCATTCTCCATTACTACATAATAATCCTTCTTCGCATTGATTCCCACAAGATCCACAATTTTGAATATCAGAACTCAAATCCTTGCAAAGATAATCGCATTCTTCCCACTCACCACAAGAGCATTCACCTAATACACAATTTGCACCTCCGGGGCATTGATTAAAACATTCATTGCAATGACGAACATCCTCTAGTGGGTTGACGCACTCAATCACCTCAAGCTCACCTTGAAAACCTTGACAAAGAATCTGGCTTCGTAAGCAATTTCCGAGACATTCTCCAATAAGACATTGTGGATTATCCTCAGGACAGCTACAAACATAACCACTCGGACAAATATTGCCACAGCCGCCACAATTAAGGCGATCTGTTCTTAAATCAACACATTTATCATTACAATTTGTGGTAAATCCACCACATTCTACAGCACATCTCCCGTTTACGCAAAATCTAGCATCAATACAAGGACTGTCACAAGCGCCACAATGTTGAATATCTTGATTTGTATCGAGGCATTTATTGCCACATTGCACCAAGGATTCAGGGCAATTATCAAAACAAACACCATTTACACAAAATTCAAGTGAACCACATTGGGACCCACACCGACCACAATTCCTAGGGTCAGTGTTTGGATCGACACATTCACCATCACATGAAAGGAGATTGCTGCTGCAATCACAACTTCCATTGCGACATAAGCGACCACCTGCGCATACTCGACCACATTGACCACAATTATTTTCATCTTCTAGTGTTTGAGGAATTTCATCCTCAAAATCATCTATTCCGTTGCAATTTTGATCACCAACGTCACAAGTCTCGATAAGAGACGGAGTGATATCATTGCAATCAGACATCCCACCATTTATGCATAGATTTTTGCCATCTCGGCATTCTCCAACATTTCGAGTATTCGGTGGCCCCGTATAGCAAACTTTTTGTATGGATTGACCCTCTGGATTGATGTCGATCAAACCATCGCAATCATTATCCTTACCATCGCAACAGCTTGTTTGACTGGTTCCCGTATTAGTGCAGTTGCCGTAGTCCTCAACTTCTACATAAAAGTCCATTGTATTGTAATCAGGCTCAACCCAACCATTGGCACCTGCACAAGATTTAAGACTTCCTGCACAGACGCCTTGCTGTTTATCCGCTAGCGGTGGGTCTAAATCTTCAATTTCATCAATAATTCCATCACAATCATTGTCTTCTCCATCACAAATCTCAATATTCCAGGGCACTTCTGATTGATGAGATCTGCACTCTTCACCCTCTCTAAAGTCGAAGACAGTGAACTGACCATCCTCGCCGCGCTCGCGTTGAACCGTGGTGGGCCCTTGATCGAGCCGCAGCACGCACGGGCCAACGCAGGCGCCGCCCACCTGCCAATCGCCAGAGAGGCAGCTCGCCTCAGTGAAACCATCGCCGAAGAAGTAGAGGCTGGCCTCCATCTCCAAGCCAGGCTCTAGCGGGATGACGGCGTCCCCCAACGGGGTCATCGCCCCGGTGGTCTTGTCATACTCCAGGGCGATCTTGTAGCTCTCTGCGGCTTGGCCGCCATCCACGCCTACGCTCTTTTGTAGAACAAAGCAGGCGTTGGCGCCTTCGGCTAAGACATCGTGGAGGCCGCCACGACAGCCCCCCTGGAGTGGCCCCAAGCAGGCCTTAAGCTCCACCTCAAGATCCGCCAGCGGGACAGAGGCGTCCTCTTCTCCGCAACCCGAGGTCAACCAAAGGAGCGCCAAGAGCGCGCTCATTCGAAACATCATCAGAGGATCTCCTTGGATCTTTGGTGGGCGATTCTCTCTTCTCTTGAGCTTGAGGATCAAACGCGAAATCACGCGCGCGGCGCGGCGCGACCCGCCTCCCCGCGCGTCACGCCGTTCAGCGGCGCGGCTGAGGGGGGTTCATCAAAGACTTGTCTTTAATCCTCCGCCGAAAAAGACGATAAAGGAGCCCGTGAGCACATACATCATCGGGGGTATCTCATGCGCATCCCATCATTAGGCTTCCTGATCCTGAGCCTCAACCTGGCTTGTAATGAAGCGCCATCCAGCGCGACCCCCCCCAACATCGGCGAGGCGCGCGGCGCGCTGGCCAAGGACCAGGGCGGGGTCAACGGGGACTGGGACTACTGCAACAGCAACGACTGCGTGACGGGCGAGGGCGACTGCGACGGGGATGGTCAGTGCGGCGGCGAGGCGGGCCTCGTCTGCGGCGATAATAACGGCGCGCGCTTTGGCCTGACCTCCAGCCACGACGTCTGTTGGCCCGCGCACTGTCAAAACGGTGCGCAGGACGGCGACGAGATCGGCGTGGATCTCGGCGGCAGCTGTGATCTTTGCCCAGGCAACAACGGCGACTTGAGCTTCTGCACGGCCGCTTGCGCCTGCGACGCGGGCGAGGGCGACTGTGATCGCGACGCGGACTGCGCGGCGGGGAACATCTGCGGCGATAACAACGGCGCGCGCTTTGGCTTCAGCGCCTCCCTTGATGTGTGCTGGCCCTCGACCTGTGAGGATGGCGTCAAGAACGGCGACGAGACCGGCATTGACTTTGGCGGAAGCTGCGGCGGCGCCTGCTTTGAAGCCCCACCTGGCAGCTTCAGCTATTGCAGCAATGATTGCCCTTGCCCCGCTGGCGGCGGTGACTGTGACAGCGACGCGCAGTGTATTGGGGCGCTCGTCTGTGGGAATAACAATGGTTGGCGCTTTGGCTTCTCAAGCACGATTGATACATGCTGGCCCTCTACCTGCAATAATGGCATCTTGGATAAAGGCGAGATCACCATTGATCTTGGTGGTCCTTGCGGCAGTGGCCCCTGGTTGATCATCAATGAGTTTGAGTATGATGATCCCTCTGGTGATAACATGGAGTTCGTTGAGATTTACAACGCAGGGAACTATACGATTAGCCTCGCTGATGTCGTTTTAGAGGCAGTTGATGCAAATGGCGCTGTATATCAAACGTATAATCTCTCCGATGCTTCATCTAGCCTGCGCGCCGGTGAGTATTTGGTGATTGGTGCGGACCTGATTATTTCGACCCTGCCACAAGGGGTTTACTCGATTACCGTCGGAACGTATGTCTTTATCAATACAGCGGGCGGCTTTAAGCTGCGCCAAGGTGAGCAGCTCTTAGACACCGTGAGCTACGAAGGCAACATCGCCGGTATCACCGAGACGAACCCCGCGCCGACCGATAACGGGCTTACTCAGGTCAACGCCCGCTGCGTCAACGGCGCGGACTCGGATGATAACAGCGCAGACTTCCTCATCCGCGCCGCCACCCCTGGCGCGGCGAACAGCTGCCCCTGAGGGCTTAAAAGCTTTTTAAAAATAAAGCCTTAGATTGCCATAGTAGAGCGCGGGGAGGTTCCCCAGCTCGCTGTCGGCCCCTCCCCCCCCCAGCATGGCGCCCAGATCCATCGCCGTCTCCTGGCCCACGTCCCAGCGCAGCGAGGGCATCACCATCAAGGAGCCATCGCTCAAGCTCTGGAAGTAAGCCAGCGAGGGCGACAGCAGGGGCGTCCACTCATAGCTGAGGTGGACCCCGCCATAGCGCCGCCCAATGAAGCTGGCCTCCCCCACCTCATAGGTCAAGAGCGGTACTGCGAAGGGATCACGCTGGCCATCGGCCTCGCCCGCGCCGTTATAGTGCCCCTCCGCCGTGGCGGTCAGCCCCCATGCCCACTTATAGGTCAGCCCCAGCGTGGCCCGCAGCCCCGCCTCGAAGGGCTCAAGGCCGGGGCGGCTCAGCGCGCCGAGGTACCAGCCCGCGCCTTGAACCTCGCCTTGGAGATCCAACGCGAGGGTGGGCTCTTGATAGGTCTGCCCCGCCAAGATCGACACATCGACCCCCTTGAGGGTGGTGCGCCCGCGCACGAGGTAGAGCCCCCTCGCCATGTCCTCGCTGTGCGCCACGGCGATGATCTCCACCTCGGAGACGTCTGATATGCGCGCGGTGATCCGCGCCGCGTCCACGCCGCGCTTGTACTCGGTGTCGAGGTCATAGCCGGTGTTGGGCGCGAAGACATCCGTGCTGGGGAACAGCCGCTCGCTGCCGTGGCTGAGGGCTTGGCGGCCCACGCGCAGCTCAAGGCGATCTGACGTCAAGGCCAGGACGAGCTGGTCCACGTCCACGCGACGCAGATCAGGCGTGTTGGCCTTGGTTTGGGAGAGATCAAAGAGGCGCAGCTGGGTTTGGCGCCCCACCGCCAGCGACGCCGCGCCCCCTTGGGCGCCCTGACCCACCCCCAAGACGCCATCCACGGCGGCCTTGAGGTTCAACGCGCCATACCAGCCCTCCAGCATCAAGCGGCCTCGATCCAAGGAGAGGAGATCGTCGAGGTGGACCTTGAAGGGGCCAGCGACCACGTCGCCGCGTTGGTAGAGCATAAAGTGTCGAGCGCTGCCCATCAGGGTCAGCCCCGCCGCCTCACCCTCCACCTCCACGAGCCCGCGCGCAGCACCGGGGAGCAGGGCCAGGGCCAGCGCGCAGGTGAGGGCGACGCGCATCAGCCCTGCGCCTCCTCGCGATCATCAAGCTTGCCGTCGCGGAGCTTGATCAGGCGGCTGGCGCGGGCCATCAGATCCGGGTCGTGGGTGGAGCAGATAAAGGTCGTGGCGTGGGTCTGATTGAGCGCCATCATGGCGTCCATCAGCGCCGCGCTGGTCTGGCTGTCGAGGTTGGCGGTGGGCTCATCGGCCAAGACCAAGGCGGGCTTGGAGACGACGGCGCGGGCCACGGCGACGCGCTGCTGCTGGCCCCCCGACAGCTCCACGGGGCGGCGATTGAGCATCCCCTCCAGCCCCAGCTCCGCCAAGATCGCCTTGGCCCGTTGGTGGCGCGTCGCCTCAGGGACGCCTTGGAGGAGCATGACGTACTCCACGTTCTCCAAGACCGTCAGCACCGGGATGAGGTTGTAGGACTGAAAGACGAAGCCGATGCGATCGCGGCGCAGCGCGGCGAGGGCCTGCTTGCTCTGGGAGGAGAGCGCCACCCCGTCGATGTAGACCTCACCGCCGGTGGGCTGATCCAACGCGCCGATCAGGTTGAGCATCGTGGACTTGCCCGAGCCCGAGGGGCCAGCCAACACCGCGAACTCGCCTTGGCGGATCTCTAAGTCCACGCCGTCGAGGGCGCGCACGACGCCTGCGGGGGTGGTGTAGTGGCGATGGGCGCCTTTAAGGGCGACGACGATCTCCTTGGGGGGGGTCTGATCAGCCATGACGGAGGGCCTCCACGGGGCGGATGAGGGCGGCGCGGGCGGCGATGATCCCGGCGACGATGAGGGTGAGGAGGGTGACGCCGAGGGCCAGGTAGAGCACGGGCGCGGGGGTGATGATGGTGTAGATCGGGCGATGGATGATCACCCCGCCGTACTCCGTGCCGGGCATCGGCAGGCCCTTGGTGGACAAGAGCCAATGCACGGGTAAGGCGAGGGCCAGGCCCAGGGTGACGCCGACGAGGCTCAGCACGCTGGCCTCGGCCAAGATCAGGCCGCCGAGCCGCGCGGGGGTGGTGCCGATGGCCTTGAGGATGCCGAACTCCTTAAACCGCTCCACCAGGGCCATGGTCAGGGTGTTGAGGATACCGAGGCCGAGGATAAAGAGCACCACGCCGAGGGTGATGAGCATGGAGAAGGCTTGAAGCTCGCTCATCTTCTCCAGCATCGGCGACAGCGCGCGCCAGTCGGCGACGTCGAGGCCCTCGATCTTAAGGGCGCTGAAGGTCGAGGGGGCCGCGCGCAGGGCGATTTGATGCGCCGCGTCCTTGATCCCCAGCCCTTGAGACAGCGCGGCGCGCGAGAGGATCGCCGCGCTGCGATCCAAGAGCGGATCGCCGGTGACCAAGAGGCCCGAGATCTTCAGCTTGATGCTCGTCGCCTCGCCGGTCTTGAGATCGGCCATGGAGACGTTGAGGGGGCCGCCGACCTCAAGCTCCATCCGCGCCGCCAGGGCCTCGCCGATCATCACGCCGCCGTCACCTTGGGGCCAGTCGCCGCCGCTGAAGCTCTCGCCCCAGCGCGTCACCGCCCGCTCTGCGGAGAAGTCCACGCCGATGAGCGCCACCGCCGAGGAGCGAGCGCCCATGCTGATCATGCCGCTGGCGAGCACCCTTGGGCTGGCCGCCTCGACGCCTGGGGTGGCGCGGATGACCTTGAGCGTGGCCGCCAGATCCGGGATGAGCAGATCCACGTCCGGGGCTTCACGATAGCCCTTGAGGTGGACTTGACCGCTGGCGAGCCAAGCATCGGTGACGGTGGCCTCCAAGCGCCGCTGGGTGCCCTCGGTGAAGCCGATCAGGATAAAGACCATAAAGAAGCCCAGGCCGATGGCGGAGGCGGTGATCAGGGTTCTTCGGGGGTTTCGCCAGACGTTACGCCAGGCGAGCTTGAGCGTCATCGGCGCCTTCATCCGTCTATCCTCAAGGCCTTGCTGGGATCGAGCTTGGCGGCGCGCAGGGCGGGCATCAGCGCGGCCAAGACCCCAAAGATCATGATCACGGCGGGGATCACGACGAGCCCCAGCGTGTCATTGATCGCGGGCATCCGATCGATGGTCATCCCGCCGAAGTCCATGCTGTACTCGCCCAGGGGGATGCCCCCCTCGCCCAGCCAAGCGTTGAGCGCGCCGCCGATGATCGCGCCGACGAGCACGCTGAGGGCCGACAGCCAGCCCGCCTCGATGAGCGTCATGGCCACGATCTGCCGGGGGCTGGTGCCCAACGCCAAGAGCACGCCGAACTCGCGGGTGCGCTCGAAGACCGACATCAACATGGTGTTGGCCACGCCCAGGAGCACCACCAGGAGCACGATGATCAGGAAGATATAGCCCCCCGCGCGATCCGACTCGATGCTCTTGGCTAAGCCGGGCATGACCTCATCCCAGCCCAAGAGGACATCCCCTTCGGCCAGGGAGACGCGCCGCTGCACCCGCTTGACGTCCTTGAGCGCCTTGACCGCGACGACGAGGCGATGGAGGCGATCGCCGAGGACCAAGAGCGCCTGGGCGTCTTGGAGGCGCGTAAAGGCCAGGGGGGTGTCGCCATCGCCAGCGTCCATCAGCCCGATCAGGACAAACAGCTCGGCGATGATCGAGCCGTCGGCGCCATAGGACATAAAGCTGATCTCATCGCCGATCTTGGCCTTGAGCTTGTTCGCCAGCGTCTCATCCAGCACCACGGGGAGGGGATCATCCTCGCCGCGCGTGGCGGGCAGCCAAGCGCCCTCATTGGGGGGATCGAGCTGCGGCACGAGGCGCTTGGGCAAGGTCGTCACGGTGCCCTCCTTGACGGGATCGACGCCCATCAAGAGGCCGCCGACGGTGCGCTCACCGTGGGCGAAGAGGCCGCCGACCTCCACGCGCCCGCTGACGCCGACCACGGCGGGATCGGCCTCCAGGGCGGCGATGGCCGCCGGCGCGTCCTTGAGCGTCTTAAAGATCGTCGGCTTATCGAGGAAGCCCTCGCGCTGGACCTGCAAGTGCCCCAAGCCGCTCTTACACGCCAGATCGGTGATCATGCCGTAGGAGCCGTGCTGCACCCCGAGGCTAAAGACGACCATGATTGTCCCGCCGACGATCATCATCCCGGTCAGGAGAGAGCGCAGCGGGCGACGACGGAGGTTACGCCAGCTGATCTTGGTCAACATCTCAGCGCCCGCGTTGCAGTCGCGTTAAAGAAAAGAGGCCCTCATCCAAATCGAGATCGAACTTCATCTCTTCATAGCGCACGATGGTGACGTTTCCTTCCTTGAGGAGAGGCTTTAAGATCATTTTTGTAGGCATCTCACGCCCATCGAGCGTCTTGACATCTTCAAAGATCATTTGACGCGCCTTACGCTGCTTCTCATCATAAAAATCCTGAGAGAGCGGCAAGTCTGTTTTAGCATCAAAGCAAGTCACAACCTTGCTCCAATTTACAGCAGCGCTTGGCTTTGGCACGAAATCAACGCAGATTTGACCTTGAGGGGGCTCTTTTGACTCAGATGATGTGTAATCTTTCTCCCAGCTTGACTCACGCATCAGATCATCATTGGTGAAATCGCTGCCCATCCAGCTGCCCATCATCATCGAGGCAGGGATACGGATGGTCTTTTTGATCTTAGGCAGATAATTCCACATCTCATTCTTACGCTTGAGTGTAGAGACGCCTTTTTCTTTACGCGGCGAGTGGATGCGCGCCAGCGTGTAATCCATGCCCTTACTCCAGACCTCGATCTTGAGCGTGCGCTCAAAGTCGGGGGTCTTGATCTCCATGATCATCATCCCTTGGCTGGACTCAGAGCGATAGAGGCGATCCATCTTTTGGCTTAATCGGGTGAGGTTATCGGTCTTGACCTCCTCAGCCATCACAGAGAGGGGCAAGCACAGCGCGATGAGAAGCAGTGTCCTCATATCTTTGTCCTCCTTGAGCGCGGTCGTGCGCACCAGGATGCCGCATCCACGTCTCTAAAAAAACAACGCCGCGCGTTTCACCCATCAAGGGCACCGATGCGGCGGTGAGAGGGTCAATAGGCGAGGAGAGAGGACAAAAAAAACTTTTTTAAATTTGATGAGTTAGCTTGGTGGGATCAGCCGTTGGGCTGCGCCTCGCCCTCGGCGGGGGGGGGGTTCTTCTTCTCGGCCTCTTGGCGCGCCTTCTCGCGGGCGAGATCCTCAGCCAGCTCCTTCTGATTTTGGATCTGAATTTGGCTGGATTGAATTCGCTGAGAGACATCCTTGCGCAGCTCAGCGTTGCGCTGATCATACTGAAGCACGAGCTTGTACTCTTTAATCGCGTCTTCGAGCTGATTTTTATGCTCTTGATAGAGGATTCCGAGGTTATAGTGCGCGCCGACATTACTCTCTTCGAGGTTAATGACCTCTTTGTAACCCTTCTCTGCTTCATCTACGCGGTCCAAGGCGCGCGCTGAGACTGCTTTAGATAAAATTGCCTCAATATTCTTGGGCTCAACCTTAATCACCTCACCAAAATAGCGGTAACTGGACTCATAATCGCGATAACCGAAAGTTAACGCCCCCAGATTACTGAGTGAAGGGACATATTTAGGGTTAGACTTAACCGCATCCTCAAAAGCAGCGATTGCCTTGGTTACGTTATCGAGTTTAAGGTAAACAAGGCCCAAAATATTATTTAAAGGCGCATAATCTTTATCAATTTGCAGCCCAGCTTCACACACAAGCTTAGACAACTCTGGACGACCGAGGTCATAATAGACACGACCTAAAACCTCGTACGCTTTTACATTTTGACTGTTTGACTTTAACGCTGTACGGATATGTTTAACCGCGCCGGGATAATCCTTACGTTGACGAGCAAACTCGGCAAGATTAAGGTGAGCTTCTTCATTGAGCGGCTCAACTTTAAGTGCTTTTTGAATCATCCCTTCAGCTTCAGAGCGCTTCCCTTGATCAAGATACATTTTTGCAATACCAATATAACCGGCGCCAAACTCCTTACCCTTCTCACTTGATTTATTGTACCACTCCTTAGCTTGCTCTAAATCACCTTGCTTCTCATAAATTTTGCCAATATTGTAATAAGCTGCGCCTAAATCAGACTGAGACTCAATGGCATTTTTAAGATGATCGATTGCTTTATCTTGATTGTTTTGTTTTTTCGCTTGAGCCGCCAGCTCAAATAGCTCACGCGCTTCTTTTTTTACAGTCGGCGGTACAGTATCGCCTGGAGCTGCGTTACCATTATTTGTATCACCATCGCCATCCCCATCAGGCTTAACTTGTGTAGGACCACAAGCAATCATTAAGAAGCCGAGGAAAGAAGCTAAGAATAAGCGATTCATGATCCTCACTCCTGGGGAAGCGTCGTGATATAATCACGATCAATGGAAGAATCACCAAACTTATTTGCTTTGGCTCGAATCTCCGCATTTGAACGATATTCTTGAGGCTTTAAGCGAGCAAGTTGTTGCTCTGCAAGCTCGGACCAGCTATTGACCCATCGCAGCTCTTGAGCTTTTTTAATGCAAGTGATATAAGCATCAACGGCTTTTTGCTCTTGCACAAGCGCCATATCACCCATTTGCCCCTTAAAGACCTCTTGTTGCTCTTCATCAAATGATGCTGGCGCAGGATAATTATAGATATCTTCAGCGGCTTGTTGGAACATTTGGCCGATGCGCGCCAAAGCAGCGATCGCCCAGTTCGGTGAGCGGAATTGAATCACCTCCATATAGATTGTCCGTGCATCAGCGATATATTTTGTTTTATTCTTAATTTTATCCGTCATTTCTTTAATGAATTTCTTCAGATTTCGATATGCTTTACCCTTCAAAGGCGTGTTCTTAAACTCTCTAAATATAAACTCGCCCATTTTGAAGCGAGCTTCTGCGACAGCGTTTAGTCCTGTAGTTAATTTAGCTTGATCATCCTTAGATAAGCCTAAAAAGATTTTATATGCGGTATCATAAGAGTTATGCGCGCTTTTTTCACTGCCACGCCCACCACGCTCCATATACGCATTGCCTGTAATGGTATGAGACTCAATTAAGAGATCAACAGGCCCTGTCTTTCCATATTTTCTACGGTAATCATCATAGTGATCAATTACCTTTTTCCAGTTGTTTTGTTTTTTATAAATCATACCGATAGAGAAGAACACTTTTGCAGACTCTGTTACATCGTCTTGCACCAGCTTAAGATAGCCCTGGTAGTTCTCAAGTGACTTATCCAGCTCACCCAGGCCCTCACGGAAGATCGCCGCGTTCCTTAAAGCAACCTTCGCGTTCTTCTCCTTTGGGAATCGCGCTGCATAAAACTCATAAGCATCGCTGGCTTTACTATAAATCGCCAGGTCTTGAAGGTTTGAAGCGATTTTAAATAAAGCTCTGGGAACTAATTTACTGTTGCTGTGCTCATTCACCAAAGTGAGTAACATTTGAATAGACTGCTCAATACGCTTCTCTCTTTTATAGTTAAGCGCGGAGTTATAGAGCGCCTTATCCACGTATTCGGATTTTTCAAATTTCTTTGAGTAGCGATAAAAGCATCTAGCCGCTTCAAGGTACTGCTTCTTACCCTCAAAGGCTTGACACTCTTTAAATGTTGATTGCTGCTTTAATTTAAGCAGCATATTGTAAAATTCTTCATCGCGTTCAGGCTTGTATAATCCTAAAAATATATCAACTTGTTTATTTAATGAGTCAAAATCGCCGAGTAGATTGTATGTATCTAAGAGAAGATTGGCAGCATAAATTGAAAGACGGTGATCTGTGAATTTTTCTGAGATATTTTTAAATCTTTTGATCGCCTCATCAAATTGATTGGCTTCATAGTACTGAAGTGCGCCATCATAGCTAATATCGACGAGATATTCACTGTTTTTAACGTATTTTGAATATAAGTCACAGGCTGCGATAAATCGTTTTTGTTGATCGGTCAGCTCTTTGGGTTTCGGAACCTCGCGAACCTTATCATCTTCTTCATCATCGTCTTTTTTAGATTTATCCTTCGCTTTTTCACCCTGCTCTTGGCGCTTATCTACAACATTGAGCAGCTTTCGATACGCAAGCACGGTTCCATGCGCGGCGTCCTTAGTAAATTTCCCAGTTGGGTTAAGCTCAAGTGATTTCTCATAGTATTTTGCCGCCTCTTCCCATTTCTCTAAAGCATAAAGAAGCTCTGCATAGTAAAAGCTATTTTGGTAAGCCTCTTCATCATTTGGAAAAGTCTCGACATATTCTTGATAAAGGATATACGCCATTTTGGCGTCTTCCTTTGACTTTGTTTTTACAAATTGGCGGTGATATTGAACCGCGAGGCTTTGCACCAACTCTTTAATTTTCTCGCCATCCTTCTTAACCCGCTCAGGCTCCGCGTCCTTGGCGTTCTTTGTGCTTTTCCAAAGTGTAACAAGCCGTTTTACCTCTTGAACAGAGAGTGTTTGCTTGCCGATATTTCTCATATTAAAGACGATCTGAATCTGATATCCAACGACCTTATAACTATCCTTATTGATCTTAATCAGCTCATAGTAAAGCTGATTTGACCTTTCAAACTGACCTGTAATTGAATACAAATCAGCGAGCTTCTCTGATAGCTCTAAATAATCATCTGGAACAACTTTGCGGAAAAAATTGATCGATTTTACCGGACTTGCTTCTTCAATATGCACATAAGCCTTTACTAAATCTCTTTTGGCTTCTCTGTAAAGAGTCAACCGGCTTTTCTTGACCCCTGACTTTTTATTCATCGCTTTCGAATAATTAATTACACTAACAAATTGTTTAAGCGCCATTGAGTGCTCATTCATATTGTAATAACACCAACCTAATTTATATAAGGCATATCCATATACTGAGGAATCTTTATAGCTCGTTACAACCTTTTCATATGCCTTTTTTGCGGGCTTAACTTGTCCATCTTCAAAGAGAATTTCACCGATATTAAGCAGCGTATCAGGGACGTGAATTGACTCAGGGTATCGCTGGATCAAAGCAAAATAGATCTTTTTTGCTTTCTCCATTTCATTCTTACGCTGGAAGTTAAATGCCAACGCGAAGAGTACCCCATCGAGGCGTGGATAACGCGGGAAGTTCTTAACGATATGCTCGTAGATCTTGATCGCGCTGTCGCGATAACCCTGAGATTTTTGCAGCATCGCGGCCTTTTGCGCCGCGCAGCGCTCCTCGGCGCTCTTATCCTTGTTGGCGCGCTCAATACAGCGTTCGTCCTCGTCCCCAGCCCGCAGATCGGTGTTGCTGGCCTTCTCCCAATACATCTCCGAGAGGCGATAGTAGAGATCCGGCTTGGCGGGGTCTTGATCGGAGGTGGATTGGATGAGCTTCTTGAGGAGACCAAAGGCCTCATTCCACTTCTGCTCAGCCATCTCCTTGACCTTCTCGCGGTTGACGAGGAAGCCCTCACCGTCGAGGCGTGGCCCTTTGCTGTCGCTGTCCGCGCGCTTGGCGTCGATGGTCGGCGCCGCCTTGGCATCCGGCACGCGGCTCTCTTTTGTCTCTTGAGCGAGGCCCAGCCCAGGTAAAAGGAGGAGCCCAGGGAATATCAGGGAAAGGAGGCTGAGGCGGGTTTGTCTTTTCATCAGCGGCTGCATTTGGACTTTATTGTGTAAAGGTAATAACCAAGCTCGTCTCGCCAATACTCACCCGTAAAGGGCCAGTAGATGTGCTCATCGTCGGTGGCGTAAATGTTTCCAGAGGCGCGAACCTTGTTCTTAAAGCCAGAGCTGTTGAGGCGGTTCTCAAGGATGCCCTTCTCCGCTGTCGCCACCTCAAACTCAATCTTGATCGATTGGTTGATCAGCTCATCCAGCTCCTTAACCACGCGGCTCAGCCGCTCCTTGGCGATCTTCCCCGCGTCGCCCACCGCCATGGACTTGACCAGCTCCGTCTCTTGGATGATCGACTCCGCCAGCTGACTCTTCGACCAGCTTGAGCGTGAGTCGCGGATCAGCTTGAGTTCACGATCAAGCTCTTTGATGTAGGCGTTGATGCGCTTGAGTTCTTTGTCTCTAAAGGCCGCGCTGAGGATCTGCTCTACACGCGGCGAGAGCGCCGTTTCAGTGTCTTGGAGCTTGAGGATAAACTTATAAAACTCCGTTGGATCGGGCATATTATCGATGTAGCCCTTAATCTCATCGCGGAGCGGCTCATAGACCAAGCGAAAGTCGCTGATCGTCTCGCGGGTCTTCTCATAGTTGCAATTGGCATAGAAAATCACGGCTTTGAGGATGGGCGCTTCTGGCATATACTCATCTCTAAAAAAGGGAGAGCTGAGCGTGTGAAGGTGCCCAAGAGCCTTGGGATGATTATTCATCCTGAAGAATGTCCAACTGGCTTCAAATAAGGCTTCAAGCCAGAAGGGGCTGTCTAAGCCGACCTGGTCGTAGTACTTTACCGATGTCGGGAACTGGTTTGTGCTAAAAAAGACCCTCGCCATGCTTAAAATTGAGAGTTGATAAAAGTATTTGAGGTCTTCAGTGAGGTTATTGGACTGCACGGTGAAGCGCATCAGGTCTTTAAAGGAGGCGACGGCGGGCTTAGGGTCATCGAGCCTGACATGGCTGAGCCCCTCAAGGAACTTCGCCTTGGGGAAGTAACGACTCCCTTGCTTGACGCCCTTGAGGTAGTTCAAGCCATCCTTGATCTTACCCTTCTTATAGAGGCCCTGGCCCAATAAGAATGACATCTCGCTGCGGAACTCTTCGGGGCAGTCATCGGGTCGATAGCGGGTGATCTTATCGAGGAGGTTGGGCTCGCCGAGGATCTTGCGCGAGAGGTAGTAGAGCCACTTGCAGGTGGCTTTAAAGTAGCGATGCTCCGGGCCAACCTGAATGACTCGATCAAAGTAACCGAGCGAGGCTTGGTAGAGTCCAAGGCGATAGAGGGTCTTTCCGAGTGTGTACTCTGCTTTTTGTTCGATGGGGCTAATCGCCACATCATTTCGGCTCACCACTCGATAAAGAATCAGGCTCGACCTTAGAAAATCCCGGCGTTTATAGGCCTTTAGGGCTTCCTGTAGCTCTGCCTTGGTTTCTTTATCATCTTCAACGCTCACGGGGGCGAAGGTCATGTCTTGACCAAGAGCGCTCGTGCACGTCCCAAGAACCAAGCAGCATGACAGCAGCCGATTCGTGAAGGTCGGCATCCGTTCCTCCAGATTTGCGCGGTTTGCTCGGCGACGGTTGTCCGAGCGCTGGGGTTTAAGCGCGCGATTTTAGATCCGCTCGTGGTGTATTGGAAGGAAAACAGCGGGGCGCTGGCCTTGGCCCGGCGATGCCCCCTTTGAGCGAGGCATAAAATGAGGCGCTGTCTTGGCCTTGGGTTGTAAAAAAGACGCGCCCCCTTTAGATTCGGCAGCGCGTCGCTGCGCCAACCTCTCACCTCGTCGGAGCCCCTGGGCCAAATTATGGACGTACGCCTCCTCTACGGTCTCTCTCTCTTCCTCCTCGCGGGCTGTGACACCGGGTTCGGTCAACCCTGCTCGCTCCCTCAAACCGAAGAGTTCCGCCAGGCTTGTCAGGCGGGCGAGGCGCAGGACACAGAGGATGGAGGCGCCATCCAGCAAGAGTCCCTGCCCTCCTGCGCGGTCAAGAACTTCGCGGGCTGTGAGACGCGCGTCTGCCTCGTCTATCGCGGCTCTGAGTCCTTCTGCAGCGAGCCGTGTACCTCCAAGGCCGACTGCGAGGGCAGCGCCGAGTGCCGCCCCCTCATCGGCGATGTGGATCAGAGCTCCGAGGAGGCGCTTAAGGCGCTGTGTACAGATGGCTTCACGGAGTGTTATTGCGTCCGCGCCAGCGATCTGAGCTGATCAGAAACCCCAGGGAGGCGTAAACGCAGCCTCCACGCGCGTCATCTCTTCACCGCGCAGCCCCACCACGTCAAAGCGTACGTTCTCCACCACCTCGCCGCGCCGCGCCTGAAGGTAGGCGTCCGCCGCGCGGGCCACGCGCCGCTGCTTGGCGGGGGTGACGCTCTCCAAGGCGCCCCCCGCGAAGTCCCCGCCACGCGCGCGCACCTCGACGATGACGAGCAGCCCCGCCTTAAAGGCCACGATGTCCAGCTCCCCCACCGGGCAGCGCCAGTTGCGCGCCTCGATGGTGTAGCCCTCGGCTTGATACGCCTTGGCGGCCCTCGCCTCCGCGCGGGCGCCGATCAGGGCGCGGTTGATCAGGGCGGCGACCACTTAAAGCTCCGACGATGCAGGGGGCAGAGGCCATGGGCGGACAGGGCGGCGCGGTGAGCGCGGGTGCCATAGCCCTTGTGACCCTCAAAGCCATAGACAGGGAAGCGCGCCGCCTGGCGGATCATATAGCGATCGCGGATGACCTTGGCCAGCACGCTGGCGGCGGCGATGGAGAGGCTGCGGGCGTCGCCCTTGATCAGCGCGATCTGGGCGCCCGGGTAGGCGGGGATCTTCAGGTTGCCGTCCACCAAGACCAGGTCAGGGGGGGCCGCGCGGCTGGCGTGATGGATGGCGTCGATCATGGCCTCGCGGGTGGCCTCAAGGATGTTGATCTCGTCGATCCGCGCCGCGTCGCGCCAGCCCACGCCGATGGCCAGCGCGTGCTTGAGGATGGCGGGCATCAGCCGCGTCCGGGCGCGCTCGCTGAGCTGCTTGCTGTCATTGAGGGCGCTGAGGGCGAGGGGGGGCGAGCCGGGGCGGAGGGCGACGGCGGCGGCGACGACAGGCCCCGCCAAGGGCCCTCGGCCCACCTCATCTACCCCCAAGAGCCGCCCCATCGGGCGCGCCCAGGCCTCGACGGCGCCGATGGGCGCGTCGAGCGGCGGGGGGGAAGATGCTGACTGAAAGAGGCTCAGCTGGTTCAGCGGAACTGACCGCGCTCGCGGATACGGGCCGCCTTACCAGAGCGCTGACGCATGTAGTAGATGCGCGCCTGGCGGACACGGCCTGTGCGCACGACCTCGATCTCCTTGATCAGGGGAGAGTGGGTCGGGAAGATGCGCTCGACGCCGATGCCGCCGGCGCCGCGCTTACGCACGGTAAAGGTGGACTGGGCGCCAGCGTTGTGGCGGCGGAGGCAGATCCCCTCAAAGGGCTGGATGCGGGTCTTCTCACCCTCGCGGATCTGCACGTGAACGCGCACGGTGTCGCCAGCGCGGAACTCAGGGATATCCTGACGGAGGTACTTCTTCTCAATCTGCTGTAAGACGTTCATCGTCGCTCTCCTCGACCCCCTGCTGAGGGCGCAGGGCGCGCCGCTCCTCAGCGGTCAGATTTGCAGAGTTTAAGAGTTCAGGGCGGTGCTTTAAGGTCCGGTCAATGGAGGCCGCTCGGCGCCACGCGGTGATCCGCGCGTGGTGACCACTGAGGAGGACCTCGGGGATCGGCACCCCACGCCACTCCGCTGGGCGTGTGTAGTGGGGGTGCTCTAAGAGCCCTTGATCGCTAAAGGACTCCTCTTCGGCGGACTGGGCGTTGCCCAGCACGCCGGGGAGCAAGCGCGCGGTGGCGTCAATCACCACCAGCGCGGCCAGCTCGCCGCCGGTGAGGACGAAGTCACCCAAGGAGATGACATCGTCGATGTATCGCTCTACGACCCGCTCGTCGATGCCCTCATAGCGACCGCAGAGGAGCTGGACGCGCTCAAGCCGCGCCAACGCCAGGGCGTCGCGCTGCTGAAAGGGGCGGCCATAGGGGGCGAGGAGGACGCGCCGAGACGCGGGGGGCGCGGCGTCGAAGGCGCGGGCGATGGGCTCAGGGGTCATGACCATGCCCGCGCCGCCGCCGAAGGGCTCATCATCCACGCTGCGGTAACGGTCCGTGGCGTAGTCGCGGATGTTGACGGTCTCCACGCGCAGCTGATGGCGCGCCTGCGCTCGACCGATGATCCCCACGGCGCTGTACGCGTCGATGATCTCGGGGAAGATCGTGAGCACATCAAAGCGCATCAGCGGCCCTCCAAGAGGCCTTCGATGGGGCGGATGATCACGCGGCGCTCGGCGACGTCGATCTTGAGGACGAAGGCGGGCACGTTGGGCACGAGGTGTTGGTGTGCGCCCTCTTGGATCACCAAGAGATCCGCCCCGCCAGCGTCCAAGACGTCAACGACCTCGCCGATGGGCGCGCCGTCCTCAGCCTCGACGCGCAGGCCGATGAGATCCACGAAGTAGATCTCGCCCTCATCCAAGGGGGGGAAGGCCTCACGCGGCTCAAACCACTGCTGGTTGACCAGGGCCTCCGCCGCCGCGCGATCCTCAACCCCGCGCAGCTGCACCACGATCCCCTTGGCGTCCTCACGCAGCGCCTCAACCTCATAAGCGCGCGTGGCTTGAGGGCTCGCGCCGACGCGGATCGTCCGCCCGGCGTGGAGCAGCTCGCTGCTGGGGTTAAAAGGCCACAAGCGCAGCCCCCCACGGACACCGTGGGGGCGGCCGAAGCGCCCAAGCGGGATCAGCGTCATTGTGCTTATCTCAGTCGAGGACTTTGAGATCGGGGGCCATCTTTGGCGCCGCGGCGACCCCAAGGACCGTGGAGATGGCGCGGATCGTCCGCCCCTGACGCCCGATCACCGCCCCGCGATCAGCCTCATCGAGGGAGAGCTTCAGGGTGTCGCCCTCGCGGGTGACCTCGACGCGCTCAGGGGCGCTGACGAGGGCCTGGAGGATAAACGTCAGGAGCTCCTCCATCACTTACTTCGTCTCGTTTTGCTTGTTGAACTTGCGCAGCAGGCTGGCGACCGTGGCGCTGGGCTGAGCGCCAACGGAGAGCCAATACTCAACCCGCTCGCTCTTGAAGCTGAGCTGGGCGGGGTTGGCCATGGGATCATAGGTGCCAATCTGCTCAAGGAACCGACCATCGCGCTTAGCGCGGGCGTTGGCCGCGACGACCCGATAGTAAGGGCGCTTCTTCGCGCCGAACCGTTGCAGGCGAATGTGGACCGCCATCAGAGCCTCTCTTGTTAAAGCTAAGTTTGGGGCAGCTGTGCCCAAAAAACCTCGGCAAGCTAAAGGTAAAACAGCCCTTTGTCAAGGGCCTGCGCTCGTCGAAGAGAGGTGATCTCTGAGGGTCCGCAGGGTGATGGGGTGGCTGCTCTCCAGATCCACCCCCTCGCCGCTGCTCAAGCTCCAGAGCTTAAGCTCTCGGCTGGTCAAGCCTTGCAAGACCCACCCGCCGAAGCGCGCGACGACCACACGTCCGATCTTGGCTTGGCTTGGATGATGTGGAAAAGGCACCTCATACAGCGCGGCGGTCAACAATTCCACCCCAGGCCAGCCCGAGGGCGCAGGGACGCCGACGAGGGTGAACAGGCTCTTGGAGACATCGCTGAGATCGCCGCCCTCCATATGAGCGCGGGGCCGTGTCGCGCGCAGCTGGGGGTGCCAGAGGATCAGCGGCACCTCAAGGGAGGAGATCCAGCCGGGGCGTTGGCCCTCATCGCGCTCATCCAAGCGGGCGCCTGTGGAGCCCACGATCACCACGGCGGTGTCCTCCACCAAGCCGTGCTTCTCCAAGAGGGCGAACATCTGCCCCACCCAATAATCGGCGGCGCTGACGCGGGCGTCATAGTCGATCAGCGCCGCGCGCTGGGCCTGCTCAAGCTCCAAGCGCGCCCGCGCCTCGCTCAGCATCACCTCGCGCGGCTTTGGCCCTGGGCGGCTGCGATCATAGAAGGCGGTGTAGCCCGCTGGAGGGGGGCCAGGCCGGACGGGATCTTGACTGGCGATATAGAGGAAGAAGCGGGCGCGGCCTCGGGCGTCGAGCCAGCCGTCGAGATCGCGCAAGAGCAAGGCGCTCTCGATGGGCTCCCCTGAGCGGTGTACCTCTTGACGTGTGGAGAAGGGCTCGCTGAGGGCCTCGGGCAGATCGCGGCTGGTGCTCAAGAGGCCTGTGCGCAGGCCCGCCGCCGCCAGCGCCGTCGCCAGGTTGGGCCCGGCGTCGAGGGGCGCCAAGAGCTGCCGATGCCCCTCCCTGGGCGCCGCGCCGGCGCTCCACAGATCCACCGCCGCCGCCCCCTCGCGCCGCAGGAGGGCCATATTGGGCGTCGCCGCCCGCGAGGCGCTGTCATGACCATCGAGGGCCACGCGATCCCCGCGCAGGCCATCGATCACCCAGACGATGAGGTTGCGACAGGCGGGGATCTCCCCCACCGCGCGGCCGGGGATCAAGATCATCGGCTCGATCCACGCCGCGCGATCCAGCCCCCCGCCCTCGCCTTGGCTCTCCAGCTCAAGCCGCGTCGGCGCGCCCACCAGGCTGGAGAGATCCAGGTTGATCTCGGCCACGGCGCTGGCCTCCACCTTGATCTCGTGGAGCACCTGAGGGGGATGACCGTCGCGCTCGGCGCGGACCAAGAAGGTCACGGGGCCGCCGTGGCTGACGGCCACCCGCGCGGAGAAGCGCGCGCCCTTGGGGGGCAAGAGGTAGTGGGCCCAGACCAGCGGCGGCCCGGCGAGGAGGGCGGGGCCCTTGACCCCGGCCATGCTCACCTCGCGGCTCCAGGTCGCCGGCCAGGGCTTAGGCCCCTCAGCGCCGAAGAGCTGCGCCTGCCCCACCGCGCCGGGGGTGCGCAGCCCGGCGCGGCTGCGGGTGAAGCGAAACCAAAAGCGCAGGCTGTGCTCCCCGGGCGCCAAGCCCCCCGCTGGCAGCGGCAGGGTATAGAGATGCCCGCCGGGCTTTAAGCTCAAGGTCTGCAAAGGCCGCTCATCGAGGAAGAGGCTGACGCGCTGCCCGGGGGCCACGGGGCGGAGCCAGAGCTGGAGGTGAGTCAGATCGGCCCCCTCCTTATCCACCGAGAAGTGAAAGCTGCCGCCGATGCCATCCAGCCAAGAGGCCTCAACGAGCCCCTCCTTGCGCCCAGGCTGCCAAGGCCCGCGCTGACCCAAGCGGGAGATCTTCTCCCAGCCGGGCGCGTCTGGGCCGAAGAGGGGGCCGGGCCAGCGGACGTGCGCCGCGCCGCTCTCGGCCACGAAGTCGAGGAAGACCCTTGGCACCACCGAGACTTTCACCTCTCGCGGCGCCTCGCCCGAGGGGGAGGCGCTCGAAGGAGAGGGCGCCGAGGGCTCCCCACAGGCGAGGGGGAGGGCGAGGAGGATGGCGAGGCGGAGGGCGAGGCGGCCCAGGCGCCGCCGTCGCGATGGCATCCCCCTTGTTTGCGCACCACCTTGGCTCATATACAACGCATATCGTCTCTCAAGCGGCATGGCCGGCCACTCTGCCCATGACCGACCGCCAACCCAAGGAAAACCCTCATCACCCAGGAAAAACCGTGCAGCGCAGCAGCCCAAACGCCCTCGCCACCCTCGCCGCCAGCGCCCTGGCCTTCGCCCTCATCGCCCTGGGTGAGTGGGCGACGCTGACCCATCTTGAAGGGGCGCGTGTTCAAGCGCTCCTCTTTACGCTGGGCCTCAGCCTCGCGCTCAGCGCCCCGCTGATCATCGGCCTAGGGCTCTTCCTCCCGCCGCTCCTGCGCCAAGCGCGCCCAGGGGCCTTCCTCCTCAGCTACGCCTGGCCTTGGACGGCCCGCGCCACGCCCGCCGCCGCGCGCAGCCGGGTCGCCGCTGCGCTCACCGCGCTCTCTGGGGGCGCGGGCCTCATCGCCGCCGCCGCCTTTATGGGGGGGCGGCTGGCCCATGGCTTCGCCAACCCTGCGTTGACCGGCCCCTTTACGGCGCTGTTGACGCTGGGGGGGCTGGCGCTGGCGGCGCTGCTGACGCCGGGGCTCTACAGCGCCGCGCGTTGGCTCTACAGCCGCCTGCTCCCCGCCGGGCACCTCATCGGCGTCCCCAGCCCTGCGCTGCCTTTGCTGATCATCGGCGCGGCGGCGCTCTTTATTGGGCTGCGGATTGGCCAGCTTGATTTGGGCTCATACCGCTACGGCGGCTACCTCGCCGTGAGCCTGGGCGTGGTGTTGAGCGTCGCCTTGAGCCTGCTGACCTACAGGCTGCCGCGCGCGCTCAACCTCGCGCTGTTGGCGCTGCTGCTCCTGACGGGGGGCGGCGCGCTGTGGGCCACGCTCAACGGCTTCGAGGCGGCGCCCATCGCCGCTCGCGCCGTCGCCCAAGAGGGGCACATGGGGGCCGTGGGCCTCAAGGTGGGCCGCGCGCTGCTGGACTTTGATCGCGACGGCGCGGCGGGGCTCCTTGGGGGCGGCGACTGCGCCGAGGGCGACCCCGCGATTGGGCCGCACGCCAAGGAGATCCCGGGCAACGGGATCGACGACAACTGCCGGGGGGGCGACGCGCCCAAGCTTGAAGACGCGCCCAAGCCGCCCGCCAGCGCGCCCGCCAGCGCGCCTGTGGCTGAACCTGAAGCGCCCAAGTGGAGCCCCAAGCGGCTCAACGTGGTGATGCTGGTGCTCGACACCGTGCGCTACGACCACCTGGGGGTCTATGGCTACGCGCGCCCCAACTCCCCCAACATCGACGCCTGGGCCAAGGACGCCGTCCTCTTCGAGCGTGTCTACGCCCAGGCCCCCAACACCCCGCGCTCCTTCCCCTCGATCTTCACGGGCCGCTACCCCTCAAGGGTCAGCTGGGTGAAGCGATTTGATCGATTCAGCAGCCTCAAGCCAGAGAACCAGTCCATCTTTGAGATATTCCAAGCGGGGGGATGGCATACGGAAGCGATCAGCAGCCATTGGTACTGGGAAAAATCGGGCAACATCAAAGACGGCGTAGACCGCTGGGACAACGAAGGCTTCCTCACAATCAAAGAGAGCAACACTCAGATCTCCTCAGAGATCATCGCGGGGCGCACCGTGGAGAGGCTCAAGGCGCTCTCAGCGCAAGACAAGCCATTTATGCTCTTTGTCCACTTCTTTGACCCGCACAGCCGCTACATGCACCACAAAGAATTCAAGGTCTACGAAGAAGACCTAAAAACCAAGAAAATCAAGAAAGTAGGGCTTAAAGAAAAATACGACACGGAGATCGCCTACACAGATCATCACATCGCGCGGATCTTCGAACAGCTGCAAGCGCTCAACATGTACGAAGACACCCTTATCATGGTCTACTCTGACCATGGAGAGTCCTTTGGCGAGCACCACCATAACTATTTTCATGGTCGAACGGTCTACGACGAAGAGCTGCGGGTGCCCATGCTGATTCGGATGCCTGGCGTCGCTGCCAAGCGAGAGCCGCGCACCATCGCCTTGATTGACATTCTGCCTACGCTCGCTGAGATTGTCGGTCTGAGCGCGCCCGAGGCGCAAGGCATAAGCTTCGCGCCGCTGCTACATGGCATTGGAGAATACCCACAGGCGCGTGACATCTACCTAGAGCAGCTGCCCTACCCTGGATATGAAAAGCATATTATGGGGCTCCTGAGAGGCGACATTAAGGTCATCCGCAATATCACGGACAACGTAAACATGGTCTTTAACTTAAAAGACGACCCAAAAGAGAACAAAAACCTGCTTGACCAAGACAAAAAAGCGGGAGAAACGCTTTTTCAAAAGCTCGACGCCTTTATTGACAGCGATCCTGGCGAATAAACTACTTATTCTCGCGCTTTAGCTCATCCAACAAGCCCTTTAACGCCTCATCCAACACACGGGACGCCTCGGGGAAGCGCGCGCGCCACTCGGGGCTGGCGAAGAACGCCGCGTCAACGGCGTAGGTCTCGACCTCCTCACGCTTGACATTGGGATAGACGGCGCCGCGCAGCTCCACGGCGCGATAGAGGGGGCGGCGGGGCGTGCCGACGGGGCGGGTGAGGCGATCATCAGAGACATCCAGCAGCTTAAGGCGCGCGCCGTGCTGCGCGTCGATCCGGGCGGGCGCGCCGAGACCCCAGGCGCTGACGACCAGCACACAATCAGCGCGCCCCTCAGCGGCGCGGCGCGCGCCCTCCTCCAAGGGCGCCTCCTCAGCGGAGAGCGCGTGATAAGCGGGGTTTAACCGCGCGAAGAGCTTCCAAGTGATATACGCCCCGGAGCCATACTCCCCGATCACGACGCGCCCGGAGGTCAGATCCTCCAGCTCATCGGCCTTGATCCCTCGACGACAGAAGAGGTGGACATACTCGGGGAAGAGGCTGGCGAGCCGATCCATCATCAAGCGGCTCTCGGGGTGCTCATAGCGATAGAGCGCAAAAGCGTCATCCTGGGCGATGATGGCGTCGCAGCGTCGGGGGACGGCGTCGATGGCCTCCAGGTTCTCCCAAGAGCCGCGAGTGGCTTGGATTTCGACGGTGAGCAAGCCCTTGAGGCGCTCGGCGAGGCGCTGAGCGGTCTGATGATAGGCGCCGCCAGAAGCGCCAGCGCAGAGATAGAGCTTGGGTGCGGGCTCAGCGACGGGGGGCGGGGCGGGGGCGGCGAAGCCCAAGAGCAAGAGCAGCGGGAGCATAAGCACCTCGGGGCGTGAGAGGGGGTGGGCACATCATATTGGGTTTTGAGGGTGCGCCAACACCGCGCGCGCCTTGGGCTTGTCTGACCGCCGAAGCAGGCTCAAATTAGGCCGCGCGCGCCAACGTATCGGCGCGCCAACACAACAACAAAGGAGGCCTCATGGATCTGCTCAATCAAGAACTGGTCGCGGGCTACAGCGTCCTCGAAGTCGGCGGCGTGGTCATTGGCTTGATCATCCTCATCAGCGTCTTCAAGGCGCTCTTCAAGAAGGCGCCTGAGCGCAAGGGCGTGATCTCAGCGAGCTGCGCGTGTGGTTGGCGTGGCCAGGTGGGCGCGTACAACCGCCGGTGCCCTCGGTGCAACGCGGCGCTTAAACCACAGTGAGGGCTTACTCGGAGGCGTCGAGGGGGTAAGCGCAGCCGGGATCATCGGCGTCGATGAGGCCATCCTCATCATTATCGAGCCCATCGGCGCAGGCGGGGAGGGTGCCGTCCAGCTCATCCTCATCGAGGGGGTGGGCGCAGCCGGGATCATCGGCGTCGATGAGGCCATCCTCATCATTATCGAGCCCATCAACGCAGGCGGGGTGTGGGGCGTCGGCCTCATCATCATCTTGGGGGCTGGCGCAGCCGGGATCATCGGCGTCGATCAAGTCATCCTCGTCATTATCCAAGCCATCGGCGCAGACATCTTCGACGCCATCCTGCTCATCGCGATCCAGAGGGGAGGCGCAGCCCTCATCTTCGAGGTCTACGAGGCCATCACCATCATTATCCTCGCCGTCCATACAGGCTGGCGCGGGGGCCTCCGCTTCATCCTCGGGGCGAACGCAGTCGGGATCTTCGGGGTGATCCACCAGGCCATCGCCGTCATTATCGGCGCCATCGCTGCACGCGGGCAGGGGATCGGCCTCATCCTCGTCCTCGGGGGCGTCGCAGCCGGGATCTTCGGGGTGATCCACCAGGCCATCGCCGTCATTATCGGCGCCATCGCTGCACGCGGGCAGGGGATCGGCCTCGTCCTCGTCCTCGGGGGCGTCGCAGCCGGGATCTTCGGGGTGATCCACCAGGCCATCGCCGTCATTATCGGCGCCATCAGCGCACGCGGGTGGGGGGGCGTTGTACTCATTGTTATCCGAGGCGTTGGCGCAGCCTGGATCATCCAGATCAACCAGCCCGTCGCCGTCATTATCGACGCCATCCGCGCAGGCGGTGGGCGGCGGCGGCCCCAACGACTCGATGTCGATCTCCACCCGCACTTCCCCAGAGGCGCTTGAGCTGTAGGCGTCAACAAACAGGAAGTAGATCCCCGGCTCCAAGCGATTGATGGTGATCAATGATAAGGTGCCCTCGCCGCCATCATCATTGCAGGCCAGCTCCGTATCTGGATCGTCACAGGCGCCGCGCAGGTGCAGCACCGTGTCAAAGCCCTCCGTCGTCTCCGCCTGGAGGCGCGATGGCTGCTCTAAGACAATGGCGACCACGCGCTCCGGCCCGCTCCCCTGAAAGTCACAGGCATAGGCGCTGGCCCCCGAGAGGTTGAGCGTAAAGCCCGCGCTCTCTTGATGCACCGTCTCCGAGATCTCACGCCCCAGGCAGCGCAGCGCCTCCTCGGTGTCCCCCGCCGAGGTGCAGCCCAGATCATCGGGGTAGTCGATCAGACCATTGTCGTCATTGTCGAGCCCGTCGGCGCACTGCGGACGCACCGCCGGATCGTCCTCGCTGGGGCTCAGCGGTTGGAGGCAGCCCGGATCAAGCAGATCCACCAAGCCATCCGCGTCATTGTCCACGCCGTCATTGCACTCGGTCTCCAGGCTCGTCACCGCCACCGTTAAGCGGCTGGGCGGCGTCCCCCAGGTGTTCTTGACAAAAAGGAAGTAGCGCCCGGCAGGGACCATGTCCAACTCGATGTCCTGGCTGGTCGTACAGGTGACTTCACTGGCGCTGTCATCACAAGCGGCGCGGATGAACATCATACCGGGCTGGTTTAGCGTGAGATGCACGCGCGAGAGGCGCGTCAGATCGATCACAAAGGCCGCCTCTGGCCCAAGCCCTGGGCTACAGCTGCCCGTCGTCAGCGAGAGGCGATCTGGATCGAGATCAAAGCTCAGCTCGCCGCCCTCCTCAGGGATCACCGTCACCTCATGGGCGGCGCACAGCGGATCTTCAGCGCCCGCGCCCGCGCGGCGGCAGCCCGGATCATCGGGCCAGTCCGTGGCCCCATCGCCGTCGTTGTCCACGCCGTCGCCGCACTCGGGCAGCGGATCTGGATCAAGCTCATCGTCGTCATAGCTAAAGCGGCAACCCGGATCGGCCTCGTCCACGCGCCCATCGCCGTCGTTGTCCGCGCCGTCCTCACACTCAAAGAGCGGGATCGGGGTGGTGCGCACCTCCAAGGTGACGTTGCCCGTGCTGCTGCCAAAGGCCTCGACGAAGACAAAGTAGCTGCCCGCCTCCAAGCGCGAGAAGCTCAGCAGCGAGAGCACGCCCTCGCCGCCGTCGTCATTGCAGCCAAACTCCGAGGCGTCCTCATCGCAGACGCGGCGGATGGAGAGCTTGGTGTCAAAGCCGCCGCTGACCGTCTCCAGCTCCACCGCCGTGGGCACCTCCAGGCGCAGCTCAACCACCGCCTCGGGGGAGTCATTGTTGCTGTCGCAGGCGCCGCCGTAGGTGTTGTCTTGGACGTTGACATCGAGGCGCCCGTTGCCCTCCACGCGGGGGATGTCCGTGAGCAGGAGGCAGGCGAAGGCCTCGTCGTCGTCCCCCGCCGCCGCGCAGCCGTCGTCGTCGGGGTAGTCCACCAGGCCATCGCCGTCATTGTCCACGCCATCGGCGCAGGGGAAGCTGAGGCCCACGTCCCGCTCTGAGGTGTCGCGCCCCCCCTCGCAGCCCGGATCGTAGAGGTCGATCAGCCCGTCATCGTCGTTGTCCACCTCGTCATTGCACTCGGTGACCAGGCTGGTGATGTTGAAGTCCACCAGCACGTTGGCCGGGGCCGGCCCCGCGCTGAGGTGATCGAAGAAGAAGAAGTAGCGGCCCGCCGACAGCGCCTCGCCGATAAGGCGCAGCGGCGCGCGCTCACAAAACTGCTCGCTGGCGCTGTCCTCACAGGCCGCGCGCACATAGACCGCCACGGGGGCCGCCTCGCCGAGCGGATCGGCGATGTCGAGGATCATGTCCGAGGGGTGATCCAGGGTCAGGATGACCACCTCCTCCGCGCCGCCCTCGCCGCCGCAGCTGCCCTGCGCCACGCCCTCGGCGCCCATCAGCCGCAGCGCCGCTTGGCCGCCCGCCTGGCCGATCTCGATGGGATCGGCGTCGAGGGGCAGATCGCAGAGGACCGCCTCCTGCGCGCCGCCCGCCGCCGCGCACTGCGGATCGCTGGGGTAGTCCACGCGCCCATCGCCGTCATTGTCCAGGCCGTCGCCGCACTCCGGCAGCGGATCAGGGTCGGCCTCGTCTGGATCTTCAGGCTCGACGCAGCCCGGATCGAGCAGGTCGATCAGGCCGTCCTCGTCGTTGTCCTCCTCATCGCGGCAGGCGGGCGCGGGCAGCTCCCCGGCGGTGATCCGAAAGGCGCCTGGCCCCAGATCGCGGCTGCTGGTGTCTACGAAGACGTAGTAGAGGCCCGGCGCGGGGTTGTTGAGGATGACGTGCGTGCCCGGCGCCGCGCTCGTGCCTCGGTTACAGGCCAGATCCTCGGCCATCTCGCAGGCGCGGCGGACATAGAGGACGGTGGGCTTGTCCGTCTCGGGGTGCGCTGTGCTGAAGGCCAGCTCAGAGATGGGCGCCTCGACGCGCCACAGGAAGATGGCCTCGCCGCCCGCCGCGCCGCCGCAGGAGCCCAGGTGCAGGCTGTCGCCGGGCAGCGCGCCGGTGTAGTCGCCGCCCGCCTCGTTGAGGTTGATGATGCCCTCGGAGCCAGGGCAGAGGCTGCCCTCGGTCCAGTCCCCCGCGCCGTGGCAGCCTGGATCTTGGGGGAAATCGATCAGCGCATCGTCGTCATCGTCGATCCCGTTGGCGCAGCGGGGCAGGGGGCGGGGATCGGCCTCATCGGCGTCGCCGCGCCCCGCGCAGCCGGGATCATTGGGGTAGTCGATCAGGCCGTCCTCGTCATCATCGGCGCCGTTGGCGCAGGCGCGGGGCACCGCGGGGTCCAGCTCATCGTTATCGCCCGCCGCCGCGCAGCCGGGATCGAGGGGGAAGTCGGCGTAGCCGTCGCCGTCATCGTCGATCCCGTTGGCGCAGGCGACCTCTGGGTTGCCCCCCTCCTCCAAGCCGTCGAGGTGGTTGAGGCAATCAGGGTCCTCCAGGTCCACGCGATCATCGCCGTCATTGTCCAGCCCGTCGCTGCACTGCGGCGGGGGTGGCCCCGCCTCGTCTGTGCCCTCGGGGCCCTCGCAGTCGGGATCATCGGGGTGGTCCACCCGCCCATCGCCGTCATTGTCCACGCCGTCCGCGCAGGCGGGCGGTGGGGCGGCGTCGGGCGGGGCGGCGTCCACGGCGGCGTCCAGCGCGGCGTCATCGGGCCAGGCCGCGTCGATGAGCCCGCGATCCACCGGCGGCGCGTAGCCCCGATCGGTGATCGTGATCGTGGCGGCGTCCGGGGCCTCGGCGGGATCGGCTTGGCAGCCTACGGCGAGGAGGAGGGCGCTGAGGTACAGCGTGGTGCTCTCGGTTGAGGTGCGCATAGGTCCTAATGGGGATGAGAAGGGGCGGGCGTGGTGCCTCATTCGGCGGGATGATAGCGCCCCTCGCCTCGGATTTTCTCGATCTTTCGGCGGTGGAACTTCGAGCCGCCCGTGAGCGTGACGTTGAGGAAGATGAGATCAGTGACCTGATGCTCACGCATCACATCGAGCATCTTTTTTGTTGTATAGCGATAATCCACCACGATTACCTTGCTAAAATGTGAAAGTAAATAGATCGCAAATGGATTGCCATAAGAGTTTTTTATAAATAAAGCAGTTTTTCCGTTTTTATTTGATGTTTCTGCGATCAACATTGGATAGTCTGCGCCCAAAAATACACCATAACCAGATGATTTTTCCCTAATAAATGATGTTTTTACTGATTTATTTTGGTCTTTCCAGTCAAAATAGCGCGCGGTATGGGTAACTTTTGGCTTAAAGTATTCAACAAACTCGGGATGATCGCGAATCACCGATGCTTTAGTGTATCGATAAAGGGAACCGATGTATTTTTTCTTCTCTTTTCGCTCCATATCATCTAATTCAACCGGTGTAATCTGTGCGGCTTCACAAAAAGCGCGATAAGCATAATAGGCTCCGCGACCAGTCCAGTGATGATCACTCCTGAAATAGATAAACTCATCGATATGTTTTGCGATTTCATCGTATGTATTGACTGAAATTATGCCATTCGCATGATTTTTATAGACTTCAGCAATATATTCGCGCTCTGAATGACGTTTATATTTATGCCCATCAGGGAGATAGTATGAAACGGCGGTGGGAACCATGATGGAGAAGACCCGCACGCTTGGATCAATCACCTCTCGATAGCCATTGATCACCTTCGCGTAGGCGCGGGCCAAGCTGAGCTTCGCGCCAAAGAGCTGGATGGCGCGATCGCCGTAAACCAAGACCCCCTTACGCATCTCCTCCTTGACCTTCGGCCCCGGCTTGGGGCCAGGGCGGGCGTCCTGTGGTGGTGCGTCTTCATCCACGGGCGCCGCGCCCCCCGCGCCGTCGGGCGCCTGAGCGATGGGGCCGCCCAGCGCGCCGCCCAACGCGCCGCCCAACGCGCCGCCCTCGCCGCCCTCGCCGCCCTCGCCGTCGAGATCAATCCAAGCGCCGAAGTCCTCCAGCCCCTCATCGGGCATCAGGTAGAGCGCGGTGTCATCGATCTTGAGGCCCCAGGCCTCGCGGATCATAAAGGAGAAGCCAACCAGGGCCTCGCGCAGCGGGAAGTGATCGGCGACGTACTGATCAACGCCCTGGGTGTAATGACCCGCCTTGAGGGCGGCCAGCGTCAGCGTGGGCCAGGCCGTCAGCGTGCGATTTTCGACCTCGGAGAAGGTGGCCTGCTTGGGCATCAGCGCGAAGATGAGCCCCATCGCCCACATCACGACCAGGGGCGCCACCGCGCGGATCTTTAATGAGCGAGAGGGGGCGTCGGCGCGTCTGTCCATGGATCTCAGAACCTAAAGTAGAGGAAGGGGTTGTAGCTCTTGCCCACCAGCATGGACGTGGCGATGAGCAGCATCAGCAAATCGACGGCGAGGATCAACGCATGAGCGTGGGCCTCACGCAGCGGCAGGCGGCGCAGCCGCGCGGCGATCTTGGGATAGAGCGGCGCGCTGAAGCAGATGGCGAGGATCAACCAACCGGCGTGCCCCGCCATGACATTGAGCAGCGAGGGGCCAAGCAGCGCCGCGTCGGTTTGTCCAAAGATGACGCGCAGATAGTCGAGCAGCCGCCCCAGATCGGTGAAGTAGAACAGCGACCAGCCGAGGACGGCGAAGAACAAGAGGTAGGCGTGGGCGAGGACCGCCGGGAGGCGCCGCAGCAGCCGCAACAGGAAGGCTTTTTCGATGAAGATCAAGAGCCCGTAGTAGAGCCCCCAGAGCACGAAGTTCCAGCTCGCGCCGTGCCAGAGGCCCGTCAGCCCCCAGATCACAAACAGGTTGCGATAGGCCCAGCGTCGGTTCCCGCCCAGCGGGATATAAACATAATCTCTAAAGAATGAGCCCAAGGAGATATGCCACCGGCGCCAAAACTCCGTGACTGATTTTGAGATATATGGGTATTGAAAGTTCTCTTGATAGTGAAAGCCGATCATTAAACCCAGTCCAATCGCCATATCAGAATATCCTGAGAAATCAAAATAGATCTGAATCGAGTACATCAAGAGCCCGAACCAGCCCTCTGCGACAGATAGAACGCCAAAATCGCCATCTAAATACTGAACAACCAGCTCTCCGGCCACATTCGCGATCAAGACTTTCTTTAAAAGCCCGATCATAAAGCGATGAAAGCCCCGCGCAAAATTGCTATAGCTGTGTTCACGCTCCAATATCTCATCGGCGATATCGCGATAGCGCACGATTGGCCCGGCGACGAGCTGGTGATAAAGGCTCACAAACATTAAGAATCTAAGATAGGATGACTCCGCTTTTGTATCATTGCGATAGACATCGACGACATACGAGATGGTTTGAAACGTATAAAATGAAATCCCGATGGGCAATGAAAACTGATTGATTACAATGTTGAGTGAAAGCGCTTGATTGATTGTATCAACGATAAAGCCACTATATTTAAAAACGCCAAGCAAGCTCAGATTGAGCGTGATTGAAGTGGCGAGCGCGGCTTGTGCTCGCCATGTGTTCCTATTTTTTTGAATCACCTTGCCGATGACATAATCCAGCGTGCTGGAGAAGATGAGCAATGTGATCCAAACAGGCTCGCCCCAGGTATAAAAAACAAATGAAAAGAAAACGGTGACGATATTGCGCAGATCTCGGCTTGGAGAGAGGAAGTAGATCAGCAGGTTAAGTGGCAAGAAGAGATAGAGGAATGTGATGCTTGAAAAGACCATCGAGGCGGACCCATGGGTAGAGGGCTTCTCCCGCGATGATCTTGGCCGCGCTGCGGACAAGGGCCGTGAGTGAGGTGAACCCAGGGGGTTCGCCGAGTCGGGAGCGCAAGGTCAATTAAACGCCTTCGCCGCGAGGGGCAATCTTTTTGTGTTCCTAAACACCGCCCTCGAATAAGGCGCTGGCCCGCCCTGGGGATAAACACGCTCAGCGTAAAGCGTATGGCTTGGGCTCAGCGCCGACGCGCGATACGCTGCCCGCGCCACACAAGAGGAGGCGAGATGCGCGGGTACACACTGGCGCTGAGCTTAAGCGCGCTGTTGAGCACAGTTACGGGGGTCTGGGCGCTCCCTGCGGAGTTGCCCTTTGAGGGGCAGCTCACGAACGCGCGGGGGCAGCCCATTGAAGGCGAGATCACGCTTGAGCTGGCCTTGTTCGCCGCAGAGGAAGGCGGCGAGGCGCTGGGGGGCTGGTCGGAGCGACATGCGTTGACGCTGAATGACGGCCAAGTGAGGCTGGTGCTTGGCGCGCAAAACCCCTTACCGATTGATGAGTTAGGCGGGCCGCGCTGGTTGGAGCTGACGGTCATTGACGCCGAGGGCTCAGAGCGTTTGCCGCGCTTGAGTCTGGGCGGTGCGCCCTACGCGCTGCGCGCGGCGCAGGCGGAGAGTCTGTCTGATGCGGCGCTGCGCGTCTTGACCGAACAAGGCATCGCGGGGCCGGAGGGGCCGCGCGGTGAGCCTGGCCCGGCTGGGCCGATGGGGCCACAGGGGCCAGCGGGCGAGGGGATCACGCCGGGTATGTTCGAGGCTCTTGAGTCAAGGCTTTGGTGTTTGGAGCATTGTCATCCCAGCGTTTTGGGCGGTTGTCGCGCGCGTTCATGTGATGGCGCCGCGCATGTCTGTGATGAGGGCGAGGCTGTGGTTGATGGGATTGGCTGCATCGCTGAAGGGCGCGTAGGTCTGTGTTTGTCTGGCGATTGTTGTGTTCCTCAGACCTGCGCTGAGCTGGGGCGTGCGTGTGGGGATTGGGATGATGGTTGTGGTGGATTTACGCGATGTGGCGATTGTAGTTCAGGTGTTTGTTTCGGAGGAGCATGTTGTCAGCCCATGACCTGCGCTGATTTGGGGCGTCAATGCGGTGAATGGGGTGATGATGGTTGTGGTGGAATTGTTCAATGTGGAGACTGTGGCTCAGGCGATTGCAATGCTGAAGGTCAATGCGCATGCTCTGGTAAAATTTGCCCCAAAATGACTGGATTTAATTTTATTTGCAACGCCCAAGCGCATTGCGAATACACCCCAGTAGATCCTTCTGGTTGGCGCGCGCATAATATTTGGATTTGGGTGCCACCTGGCTCATTTATGATGGGCGCGCCTATTGAAGAAGCAGACTCCGCTCCAAATGATCGGCCTGTGCATCAAGTTACCTTCGCCGAAGGCTACTTTGTGGCTAAATATGAGCTAACGAGTGAGATTTACCAAGCTTGCGAAGACACGGGAGCCTGTGTAGATTTAAATCAGGATGATACGGCCCGTCCGCAAGTAAATATCGATTGGAATGAGGCCATTATAGTCTGTAACTGGTTGGGAGGTCGATTGGGTAGCCACTCTGAGTGGGAGAATGCCGCTTCTGGGCCTGTACATCGGCTCTACCCCTGGGGAAATGCTCCAGCTTCGTGTGAGTACGCAGTGATGAATGATGGATTGGATGGCTGCGGTCAAGGTCGTACTTGGGACGTAGGTAGTAAGCCAGCTGGGGTTTCTTATGTCGGGGCGCTGGATATGGCAGGCAATGTCAGGGAGTGGGTCGAGGACTGTTGGCACACTGACTATAATGGCGCCCCCACCAACGGGGGGGCGTGGACGGAGGGCTGTAGTTCTGGCGCCAACTTGTTTCCTGGCGGCGGTTTTAACAACACAGCCCCTTCTCTGCGGACTGCTGGACACACCGGCGCGGCCCCCTCCTACCGCAACGACAACGTAGGCACCCGCTGCTTCCGAAGCCCGCCAGGTCAATAAAGGGATGCCTTCTCCTCAGGCGCCAGGTGGCGCGCGGCGCGGAAGGCCAGCTCCAGGGCGGGGGTGACGCCTTTGATCTCACGCACGCTGTCGGCGCCCGCTTGATAGGCGGCGAGCACGTCCAGCTCCGGCCCCTCGGGGAAGAGGGCGCGGCAGAAGATCAGCGCCTCGCCCAGCGCCACCGTGATCACCCGCGAGAAGCGCTCAGGCTGACCCTCCACGAGGTACACACGCCGACTCTGGCTCACCAAGCGCGCCGGATCAGGATCAACCCGCGCGTCCACAGGCACGAGGCGATCGCCGATCAGGTAGCCAATCACGTTGGGATGCTCATCCTCAAAGTCCACATCCGCCTCGGCAGGGCCGATCAGCTGCGCGCGGCGCCCGCTGAGCTTGAAGGCATACCAGCCCGGCGCGGGCGGCAGCGCGCCTTGGAGCTTCCAGGCTTGACGCCCATCGCTCAGCCGCCGCCCGCCCACCCAAGGCATCACCTGATGAGGGGCCTCGCCGCCCAACAGCGCCTCCCAGGCGCTCACCCGGCCACCTTGACCCAGGCTGGGGCCGTCAGCAACTCGGTGTTGAGGATCTCCTGTAGCAAGGGCGGCGCGCTGGCGCTGCTGGGCGCCACCCCGCCGCCGACGGGGGTCGAGGCGATCAGATCACGCAGGATGCGCGGCGCGGCATAAGGATCGCCATGGAACATCTCCTCGCTGATGGGAAAGCAAGGGATATTAAGGGCTTGGGCCGTCTCCGTGACCACGTGGTAGTTGTTCTCTTTGCCATTGCTGGTGATCTTGAGCAGCCCAAAGGCCACCGGCGCGATCCCCGAGTCCACCACCGCCTTGTAGAGCGGCTTGTACCCGCTGAAGTCCTCCTCGTCGCCGACAAAGATAAACAGCGCGTCCTCGCCCGGCTTGGGCTTGTGGTGGCGCAGCGCGGTGACGCCCGCGTCATAGCTGGTGCCGCCCCCCGCCGCGTGCCCCTTAAAGGCGTGCTCCACGGCCACGCCCTTGGCCGCGCGGATCTTCAACTCCTTGCCCAGCGTGTTGAACACCGAGACGTGCAGGCGCTCCAGCGGGAAGGCCACCAAGAGCTGCGTAAGGTACGCCTTGGCCTTCTCCAAGGCGCCCTGCATGGAGCTGGACTTGTCCACCATCACATAGACGCGCAGGTGCTCGGTCACGGCGCTCATGGTCTTGGCCGTGGCCACGTCCGCCGCGTCGCGCAGCTGCTCACGGGCGCCCTGGGACTTGACGTTGCGGGCCACGTTGGCCGCGCGCCGATCCTGGGCCTTGCTCAGCGCCTTCTTCCACCGCTGCTCGACGCTGGGCACCTTGAGCAGATCCAGCTCCTCCAGCGTGGGCGTCAGGATGATCAGATCCGCGTCAGAGAGAGAACCCGCCTCCACGCAGGCGGCCATCACCGCGCGGGTCAGGCCGATCTCCACGGGGAGCAGGCCCACCACGCGCTTGTAGTTGGGCTTGGTCTTGATGATCCGCTCGCAGATGGCGCGCTCATCGAGATCATCCCAGCGCTCAGCCTCGGCGACAGCGGCGCCGATGGCCAAGCGGCGGCGGCCATCCTGCGCCTGCTTCTGCTTCCAGCGCAGGACCTCGAAGAAGCGCGCGCTCTTGGGGCGATAGCCGACCTTGCGCGCCAGGGCCTTGACCGTCTCCTTGAAGCCCGCGCGCACGAGGCCCTCAAGCATCTTGGGGTTGTCCTCGCGGTAGGCCAGCCAGCGGCGCACGGTCTTGCGGTAGCGGCCCATCGCCGGGCTGCGCGTGCTCTGGCCAAAGCCCAGCTCGCGGTTGATGGCGGCGATCTCGGGCAGCTCTAGGACCTCGGCGACGCGCAAGAGGAGCTTGGGGTTAAGGTCGTGCTTGGCGCGCACGAGGCAGATGGCCTCACCCACCTCCCGATAATCCTCATCATTGAACAGAACCTCACCGTCTTCGACGATAGGATCACCCTTGCGCTCCTGAACGAGCATAAACGCAGCCAAAACGACCTTAAGATCGCGATGCTCACGCGCAAAGGCCCAAGAGGCGAAGCGGGCCGCCAGCTCATTATCCATCTGATAAATCTCGGCGATCTGCTTGTAGAGGTAGGCGGCCACCTCGGGGAAGACCTTGCCAGCGGGCCGCAGCGCGCCGACGGCCTTGCCCTCGGAGTAGACGTGGACGCCGTCCTCGCCGAGCACGCCGATGACGCGGCCCCCACGCCCCTTGGTGGAGACGATGCGCTTGCCGTCCTTCTCCTTCCAGGCCGCAGGCGCCCACTTCACCCCGATGGGGCTGTTGGGATCGGGCGTGATCAGTCCGGGCCGGTGGTGGACAAGGTGATCCGTAAAGTTGGAGAGGATCTTGAGCAGCCGCTCCGCTGGGCCGAGGGCCTCTAGGCGCGCTTGCATCTCGTGCTGCATCGTCGATCTCCTTTCTGGCCTCAAGGTGGAGCGCGAGCGGCGCTCATCACGGTTGTTTGAGGCAGAGTGACGTGGGTTCTAGGGCGATGGTTGTGGGGTTGATAAAGAGAGGCGCATGGACGAGAGCTTATGCTGTTGTTCAGGCAACGGGGATTGAACCCGCAACATACAGAGTTTCAGTCTGTTGCTCTACCGTTGAGCTATGCTTGTGAGCATAAGCGGTTGTCCATGCGCCATTTCTAAGCATTTTGAGAGAGAATCTGTAGTCGGGGAGCCAGGATTCGAACCTGGAGAGCTTGTATGCTTAACGCGATAAAACGCCCTGCGGCGTTTGAGAGCGAAAGCGGGTGATCAACTGATTCTCAAGATCAGCGCCTTTACCAATTTGGCCACTCCCCGATAGATGAAAAGAAGAGCACATGAGAGGTGATACTTGGGTATTGCAGCCGGAATCGAACCGACAACTTTAGCTTGAGAGGCTAACGTCCAACCATTAGACTTTGCGTGTAAGTACCATCGGTTATGTGCTCTTGTGGAGGAGCCAGGATTCGAACCTGGAGAGCGTGTATGCTCATCTCAGTTGATCACCCTGCGGTGATCGAGCGCGAGAGCAGGTGCATAAAGCTGATATTGCAAATCAGTGCCTTTACCATTAGGCCACTCCTCCATGAAAAATAAAGCGCGTGAGAGAAAATACGTTAATTTTTGCGACTGGAATCGAACCAGCAACCCTTAGCTCCCAAAGCTAATGCTCTACCAGAGTGAGCTACGCATGTAAGTATTTTCAGTTACGCGCTTTAGTGGAGGAGTCAGGATTCGAACCTGAATAGCGTGTATGCTCATGCGGTTGATCACCCTGCGGCGATCGAGTGTACGAGCGGTTGCGTAAAGCTGATTCCGAAAATCAGTGCCTTTTCCATTAGGCAACTCCCCCACGATGTGAAGATTCTCTTTCAAAATTTCAAAGAGCTTGGCTGCTTAAAAAAAAAGCCGGGTTCCTTGGGAGGCCCCGGCTCATGCTCACCCTAGGAAGGGTTTTTGAGCTATGAACCGGGCATAACGCCTCTCCCTGCGAATGGGCTTAAACGCAGGGGCAGACGTGCGGCTTCATTTGAACACACCATCAGCGAGGACGCTTGCGCGGGGCGCAGGCGATCTCTTTTGGTGATGTATCCAGCTTGAAGCACATGATCTCCTTCAATACAGCTTTGTTTTAAGCGTGATGATTGCTAACGGAGTGCTCGGCAGCGCTTCAAGTTTTTTTTTCGCTGCTTATCTTTTTTTGCGCCGCGCGGCCCCCGCTTTCATGGGTAACATATGATAAAATAAGCCAAAAACCACGCGTAATTTTTTCACCCGCCCCCCATAACCTCGCCCCTCACGCTCCAAAAACGCGTCCCCAACACAAAGCCCTTGATTCTCCCACCTCGTGATGCAACCAAGGCCCCAAATGGAGGAGGTGTGCTTTGACGCGAGCGTGGTTTTTAGGGCTGATCATCGGCCTCACCTGGGCCTGTGACTCCGAGGAGGAGGGCACAGACGCGGGCGGCGAGGCGGGGGCCGCAGGCGAGGCGGGGGCCGCAGGCGAGGCGGGGGCCGCAGGCGAGGCGGGGG
>JAHJCH010000341.1 GCA_018813065.1 Myxococcota bacterium | reverse complement strand
GGGCGGGGCGGCGGGATCGCCGAGGGGCAGTGCCAGGGATGATCCGCCACCACGGGCACGTCGAGGCCGATCAGCGCCTCGATGTCGCGCAGATAAGCGCCCTCTGACTCATCGCATAAGGCGATGGCTTGCCCCTCGCGCCCCGCGCGGCCGGTCCGCCCGATGCGGTGGACGTAGCTCTCGGGCTCATTGGGCAGCTCGTAGTTAAAGACATGGCTGATGTCATCGATGTCGATGCCCCGCGCGGCGATGTCCGTGGCCACCAGGACGGGGATCTCCCCGGCGCGGAAGCCCGCCAGGGCGCGCTCACGCGTGGCCTGGGACTTATTGCCGTGGATGGCGGCGGCGGCGTGGCCGCTGAGGGCCAGCTGCTTAACCAGGCGATTGGCGCCGTGCTTGGTGCGCGTAAAGACCAAGGCCCGCGTCACCTCGGGGTCATTGAGCAGGTGGACGAGGAGATCGCGCTTATCCCCACGCGCGACGTACATCACCCGCTGCTCGATCCGCTCCACGGTGGTGGACTGCGGCGACACCTCGACGTAGACCGGGTCTTTCAGGAAGCCCCCCGCCAGCTCCACGATGGGCTTGGGCATGGTCGCGGAGAACAACAGGTTTTGCCGATCCGTGGGCAGACGCGCCATCACCCGCCGGATGTCATGGATAAAGCCCATATCCAGCATCCGATCGGCCTCATCCAACACGAAGAACTCAATATCGCTGAGATCGACGAGGCCGCGCCCCATCAGATCAAGGAGCCGGCCTGGGGTCGCCACCAAGATGTCCAGCCCGCCCTTGAGCGTGCGGATCTGCGGGTTCTCGTTGACGCCGCCGAAGATCACCGCGTGGCGCAGGTTTAAGTTGCGGCCATAGTCGGCGAAGCTCTGGCCGATCTGCGAAGCCAGCTCGCGGGTGGGGGTCAGGATGAGGGCCTTGATGCGGCGGCGGCCTTGATCCAGGGCTTGAACGTCATCGAGGTATTGCAGGATGGGCAGCGCGAAGGCGGCGGTCTTGCCGGTGCCGGTCTGCGCGCAGCCCAGGACATCGCGGCCCTCCAACAAGGGGGGGATGGCCTGGATTTGGATGGGCGTGGGGGTCTGATAGCCGAGGCTGGCGAGCGCCTGCTGAATCGGCGAGGAGAGGTCGAGGGCGGCGAAGGTGGTCAAGTCGGGTCCGAGGGCAATCTAAAGGGGCGCACCCTATCGGGGCGCGGCCAGGAAAGCAACGCGGGGCTTGATGGTGGCGCCTGATCTGGCCGGGCGGCCCTACACGCCGAGCCCTTGGCCGATGTCCTTCTTGCCGATCAGCTCGATCTTGTAGCCGTCTGGATCTTCGATAAAGGCGATGTGCGTCGCGCCGCCCAGGACGGGGCCGGGCTCGCGGGTGATCTTGGCCCCGGCGGCGCGCAGGGCCTCGCAGGTCGCGTAGAGATCCTCGGCCTCAAGGGCGATATGCCCAAAGGCCGTGCCCAGCTCATAGGCCTCGACGCCCCAGTTATAGGTCAGCTCAAGGACCGCGCCGCTGGCCTCATCGCCGTAGCCGAGGAAGGCCAAGGTGTACTTGTAGGCGGGGTTCTCGGTCCGGCGCAGCAGGGTCATCCCCAAACGCTGGGTGTAGAAGTCAATCGACCGCTGTAGATCGCCGACGCGCAGCATGGTGTGTAGAATCCGCACTCGATCCTCCGGGTAAGCGTGGGCTTTGGCGCCACACCATACACCGCAGAGCCCAGGGACAACCCCTCAATCTGGCGAAGGCCACTGTAAAGGAGATCAGATGAGCGAAGGGATCGCGCCGCGCGGGTGGGTGGCCGGGCTGCTGGGCCTCTGCCTGGCGCTCAGCGCCGCCGACGCCGCGCCCTTGCCCAACCGCTTCGTCCTCGCCCGCGCCCGCGCCCGATTGGCGCAGCCCTGGCCCGTGGAGGCGCGGCTCAGCGGCGAGGATCATGAGGCCAAGGCGCCCCTCGACTTGGCCTTGTCAGTCCGCCCCGCCGCCCGCCACTTCGAGGCGCGCTTCAGCGACGGGCGCGAGATCGACGCGACCCTCTTGTTGATCTGGTCGCGCCTCTTCTTCGAGGGCGATCCCAGCCTCCTCGCCCGCGATCTGGGCGTGGATCTGCGCGCGTCTCACCTGGCCTTGCTGGGGGATCACGTCTGCCACGTCATCGGCGCGCCGCGCGGGCCTCAGATCTACTTTGATCAAGACAGCTTTACGCCCCTGCGCGTCTGGGTGCCCGCGCGGGGTGAGGCGGAGGGCCTGGAGGTGGAGATGACGCGCTGGGCGGGGCCGCCCTCAGCGGGGCGCTTCCCGCGCCGGATGCGGGTGCGCGTGGGGCGCCGCTGGGTGATGACGCTGGGATTGGACGCGTATCAGGCGGAGGCCTCGACAAGCGCGCCGCTTACTTCCCGTCCCTGAGCCTGCGTGAGATGCGCTGGTGCTCGCGGTTGCCCACCAGCTCTCGGGCGTGGGCGCGATCGATGGCCCGGATGACGCGGAAGTGACGCGCCTTGATCTCACGAACCCGTGTGTAGTTGCGCTCCCAGAGGTGCTTGGGGTAGTCGCCCGCCTCGGCGGCCTCTAGGAGCGTCTCCAGCACCGCCACCTGCTTATCGAGGCTGTGGCAGACCATAAAGAGATCCACCCCCGCCTCAAGCCCGCGCTGCGTGGCGTCCTCGATGGAGGTCCGCTCGCTGATGGCCTTCATCTCAAGATCATCGGTGACGATCAGCCCCTTAAAGCCCATCTCCAGCCGCAAGAGGTCTTGCAGGATGATCCGGCTCAGGGTGGCGGGGTTCTCTGGATCGATCTTGGGGTAGTTGACGTGGGCGGTCATCACCATGTCGAGGTGCGGCCCGCTGTTGATCAGCTTTTGATAGGGCATCAACTCGCGGTTGCGCATCCGGCTCAGCTCAAAGTCACAGCTGGGCAGCGTCTTATGGCTGTCCTCGCTGGTGTGGCCGTGCCCTGGAAAGTGCTTACCGCAGGCGATGATGGCGTTATCGTGCAGCCCTCGGACGATGGCGCGGGCCAAGCTCGTGACCCGCTGCGGATCAGCGGAGATGGCGCGGCGGCCGATGATCGGGTTATCGGGGTTGCTGTTGAGATCGAGGACCGGGGCGAAGTTGAGGTTGAAGCCTGAGGCGGTCAGCTCGCGGCCCATGACCGCGCCGACCTCATACGCGACGGAGACAGAGCTGGTCTTGCCCATGTGGCCCATATCGGGGAAGACCGTGAAGGGCAGGGGGAGGCGATGAACCAGCCCCCCCTCTTGATCGATCCCGATAAAGGGCGGGATGCCTTGCCCCATAGACCACAGCTCTTCATTGAGGGCCATGACCTGATCCAGATCCTCAAGGTTTCGGCTGAAGAGGATGTAGCCACCGATCCCCCACTCCTCGTCCAGGCGCGCGATCTCGGTGGGGACGCGGGTGCCCTCAAAGCCCAAGATGATCCTCTGCCCTATGCGGCGCTTCAGGTTGCGCAAATCAGCCATTCTCTTCCTTCGCGCGGTCCGCGCATGACGCGGGGTTCAGATCTACACGCGGCCCTGGCTGAGGGTCAGGCGACCTCGGCGCGTGAGGGTCACGATGAGGCGCGCAGTCTATCACAGGTCAAGCGCGAATGATCGTCAATCGCGGCGTGGGTTTCCTGGTGGTTTTGGCGTCGTGCGGAATAATGCACTGTACGTTCGCCTAGACCCCCAGGAAGATCCGCCGTCCCTTTTTTAAGGAGTAGTTCGTGTCGCTTTATCCCCGTTGGCTTCGTGAGACAGGCTTCCTACGCCTCATGACCTTGGGCTGGGCGCTGGCCGCCTGCGCCTCACCTGAGCCGGAGACGACGCCGCCCGCGCTGGGGGTCCAGTCGCGGCCCGTCGTCTATGGCGAAGACAACCGCTTGGACGTCTACGCCCACCCCTCGGCGGCCTGGCGTGACCTCGCCCGCCAGAGCATCGCTGTGATGGCCTTTAACTCAGATCTCGATCTGCGTGATCCCAACAACGTGCGGATCAACGGCTCGACCTTGGGGGACGCGTGGCGCCTCTGCTCGGGCCAGCGCTTTATGGATCAGCCCACGGGGGGGCAGTGCTCAGCGACGCTCATCGATGAGGATCTCGTCTTGACGGCGGGGCACTGCATCGACAGCGGCGATTGCAGCCAGCGCAGCTTCCTCTTCGACTACTACTACGAGGCGCCGGGGCAGCTGGCCAACATCAGCGCGGCGGATGTCTATGGCTGCCAAGAGGTGGTCGCCCACGCCCTGGACGGCAGCCTCGACTACGCGGTGGTGCGTCTGGATCGCCCCGTGGGGCCTGAGCGGCGCCCTGTGCCCGTCTCCGCCGAGGCGGTGGCCCGCGTCGATAACAGCCCCGTGACGCTGATCGGCTTCCCCACGGGCATCCCGCTCAAGATCGCCTCGGGCGGGCGGGTGGTTGATCCGCGCGCGGGCAGCTTGGATTACTTCCAAGCCACGGTGGACGCCTTTGGCGGCAACTCAGGCTCTGGCGTCTTTGATGATCAGGGCCAGCTGGTGGGGATCTTGGTGCGTGGCGCCACGGACTATGTGCCCTCGGGCAGCTGCTACATCGTCAACGTCTTATCGGAAAACACCAACAGCGGCGAGGACATCACCTACGGCTTCCGCGCCCACGCCGCCGTCTGCGACCGCGATCCCAACGCCGCGCCGTTCTTGTGCTCGGGGGGGCAGGGGGGCGAGGACTGCTTCGCCTGCGTGGCCGATGAGGACTGCGCCGAGGGCTTCACCTGTGAGGCCGACGCGCTCAACCCCCAGATCAAGTCTTGCGCTGGGGCATGTACGCGCGACAGCGACTGCGCGGCGAGCCATGAGTGCCTCGCTGGGCGTTGCGCGCCGCGCCACAGCCTGACGTGTGAGGGCGCTGACGTCATCGAGGTGGACGCCTGCGGGCAGCGCCTCGCCGTGGTCCAGACCTGCGGCGCGCAGGAGGAGTGCCGTGCTGGGGCGTGCGTGCCACGCGGCGCGGGGGAGATCTGCGCCACGGCGCTGCCCCTTGAGGTCCAAGATGGGCTGATCTATCGAGGCAGCCTCACGGGCGCGACGAACGACAGCCGGGGCGCCTGCGCGGGCGCGGGGCCTGAGCACGTCTTCCGCTTCAGCCTCGACGCCCCCGCCTTCTTCAGCGCGACGGCCTCGGGCTTTGACACCGTGCTCTATCTGCGCGCGGCCTGCGAGGACCCTGAGACAGAGCTGCTGTGCAACGACGACAGCACCCCGCCGGGGGATCTGGGCTCCTACATTGAGGGGATGCTGGAGGCGGGGACATACGCCCTCTTTATGGACGCCTACGGCATGACCGTCGGCGACTACACCCTCAGCTTCACCCTCGAAGCCCAGTGCGTTGACGCCTGCGAGGTGGGCGCGCGCCGCTGCTTAGACAACCACACGGATGAGCGCTGCGTCATCGGCGCCGACGGCTGCGCGGCTTGGGCGGCGGTGGACTGTGGCCGTCAGATCTGCGCCAGCGGCTACGGCTGCGTGGCGCGCGCGGCGGGGGATCGCTGCGCGGAGGCGACCCTCATCCCCGCCGAAGCGGCCAGCTACGAGGGGGATCTTGGCATGTACACGGCGACGATGGGGGGCAGCTGCGGCGGCCTCGCCAACGACCGCTTCTACGCGTTCGAGCTGAGCGAAGCGCGGACCGTCGCGGTGGAGGCCAAGGGGATGGACACCGTCATCTATCTCATCGGCGACTGCGCTGCGGCGCGGCAGACCGAGGCGGGCTGCAACGACGACCACACCCCTCCTGGCGCGGGCGGCTCCTATCTGGAGAGCACCCTGGAGCCGGGGCGCTATATCTTGGTCATCGACAGCAACACCCCGGAGGCTGCCGGTGCATATCAGCTCGACGTGGACTTCTTGGATGCGTGTTTAGTCGAGCCTTGCGCTGCGGGTGAAGTGCGCTGCGTCGATGGCGGCGTGGAGACCTGTGTTGCCCGCGCGGCGGGCTGCACCTACTGGGCTGCGCCTCATCCTTGTGAAGCGGGCTTTATCTGTGAAGGCGGCGCGTGTGTTTGTGATGATGAATGCGCAGACGAGGGCAGCGCGCAATGCTTACAGGACAGCGTCATCACCTGCGAGGCAGATCCAGAGACGGGCTGCTTGAGTTGGAGCGCGCCATTGGCCTGCGTGCCGCCGATGATCTGCGAAGAGGGCGCCTGTGTCTTGGGCTGTCAGCCCGCCTGCGCGTTGGGCGAGGCCCGCTGCGAGGGCGCGGCGGTGGCGCGCTGTGAGGCCATCGAGGGCTGCCCTGCTTGGGGCACGGCCGCGCCTTGCGGTGAGGGGCTTGTCTGCGAGGACGGCGCCTGCGTGGACGCCTGTCAGCCTGAGTGTACGCCAGGGGCCGTGCGGTGCGCTGCGGGCGGCGTCCAGGCGTGCGAAGGCGCCTGTGGCGCTTGGAGTGACGCGATCCAGCCCTGCCCAGCGGGCTGCGCGGAGGGGGCTTGCCTCCCGGTCATTGAGCCTGACGCGACGGTCGTTGAGCCTGACGCGACGGTCGTTGAGCCTGACGCGACGGTCATTGAGCCTGACGCGACGGTCATTGAGCCTGACGCCGAGACGACTGAGCCTGACGCCGAGACGATTGAGCCTGACGCCGAGACGATTGAGCCCGACGCCGAGACGATTGAGCCCGACGCCACAGACCCACGCCCGGACACCTATCGCCCCAGCCCCTCAGCCGACGCGAGCTGGGCTCAAGGCGAGGCCGATCAAGGCGGCGATGAGGCGAACAATGGCGCGCCCAGCGGCGGCTGCGCCGTGCGACCTGGCGTGCAGGCCAGTTGGGGGCCCCTCGCCCTGCTGTTCTTGGCCCTCCTCGCGCGGCGTCGTCGCGGCCCTCTCGCCTAAAAAAACCTCGTAATATCGGGCAGATCACAAAAAAAACGCCCCCCGATAAAAAAAGTGATTGACCCCCGAGGCCCATCCCCGTATAAGCCGTCTCCGTTGCCAGAGAGCAACACCAAAGCGAATCGCCGCAACGGCGGCTGATTCAAAAAAACCAAACCGAGGTTTGGTTGGCTCTTTGAAAATCTAGTTAAGCGAGAAAGTCTGCAAAGACAGCAGGCGTCCGTTAATTAAAAAATGGAAAGACCTTCGGGTTTTTCAGCAAGGATTTAAACTGGAGAGTTTGATCCTGGCTCAGAACGAACGCTGGCGGCGT
>JAHJCH010000340.1 GCA_018813065.1 Myxococcota bacterium | reverse complement strand
GGGTGAGGCGGGGCGCAGGCCCGTGAAGGGGCGATGCGTCGTCTGGAGTCGGAAGTTGAGCAGCTGCCCAAAGCGCACGAGGAAGCCCGCCCCCAGCGCCGGGTAGAGGCAGCCGCGCAGCTCAAGGTAGGCGGTCGCCGCCCCCTCGCCGAAGGGCAGGTCGCTGGGCTGCGTGGTGCTGGAGAAGCTGCCCTCGTAGAAGGGCGGCTCATCAGGGGCGCGCCCCTTGATAAAGACACGGTGAGCCAGCGGCCCCGGGCCAAACTCAAAGCGCTGCATGTCGCGCTCAAACCAGGCCTCGCGGACCGCGATGATCCCCAGCCCGAGGAGGTGGTTCATCACCTCGCGCGCCTTGCGCTGCGTGAGGGCGAAGCCGCCGCTCTGATCGGTGATCAGCAGATCATGACGCGGCTGGGCCTCCCCCAAGGCGTCGATCTGCGCCTGCGCGGCGATGAGCTGGGCCTCAAAGAAGGCCGTCGCCGCCTCGGTGGGCGCGCGGGCGGCAGGATCGACGGTGATCGTCGCCTCGCGCTCGACCTCGCCGTAGCGGCTCAGCGCGCCATAGCGGATGGTGATCCCCTGCGTGATCGCCCCCAGCGGGTCATCGCCCTCACCCGGGGCGATCTGGGCCGCCAAGAGGCGCGCGCGCGGGTGGCTCTCCAGCTGCTCAATGAGCCGCCAAAAGCCGCCGAGGACTTGAAACAGCGTCGCCTCGGGCTCGGGCGGCTCGACGACGCGCGTCGCCGCCACATAGCCCTTGCGCAGCTTCTCCGCCTGGAGCGCCTCCAGCGCCGCCTCGGCGGTCGCCTCGTCCTTAAAAATTTTGATCCGCGCCGCCCCCGGCTTCCCGAGGCGCCCTGAGTGGATCAGCGCGCTGGCGGCGCAGCGCTCGACCCCCCAGAACCAGGCGCTGTGCTTGGTCTGTCGCGTAAAATAACTCAGCATTTCGCTTAAATAGGCCCCCCTCCTATGGAAAGTCCAGGGGCTCGGTTATCCTCGACGCCGAAAACGCGCCGCCGTGATACATGAGCGCCTCGTCAGCGCCACGCGGTCAGCCCTGGACGCGCGAGGCGAGCAACCCGCGATTGATGAGAGAGATATGAGACGAAGATCCAGCCCCCTACACCTGACCCTGTTGTTCTCCATCGCGGGGCTGCTCTGCGCGACCCCCGCTGCGGCCTTCCGCACCCCCTTCGGCGATGAGGTCAACGCCGCCATCAGCCGAGGCGTGGCCTGGATCAAGCTCCAGCACGACGCGGGCGCCTATGACAATGACGTCGCGGGCTTGGCGGGCTTGGCCTTGCTGGAGCAGCGCGTCAGCGCCCACTGGGGCGCGCCGACGCTGGGCTACTCAGGGCAGCCCGCCGCAGAGAAGAGCCGCTTAGAGCAGCTGGCCCGCTTCTGCATCGAGCGCAACACCGGGCTGCGAGGGGGCGATCTCGTCGCCTATGAGACCGCGCAGTTTATGCTCTTCTTGACGCTCTTTAGGCAAACCGGCGGGCCGAATAACGTGGGCGCCAGCGTGACCGTTGATCAGGCGCTCAGCAACGGCGTCAACGCCATCCGCAATCGTCAAGCGATGAACGAAGCGCAGTGCAGCTATGGTGGCTGGAGCTATGTGGCGCCGGGCAATGATGGCGATCTCTCGACGACACAGTATAACGTCGCCGCGCTCAATGCCGTTGATGGTATGGTCCATGGCGCCGCAGACACCCTGCCGTTGGTCGTAAACTTTATCGCAGGCGCTACAAATGCTGATCATGGCATGAAGTATCGTGGATGCTCGGGATATGGTTCATCCAGCTCCATGACCGCCGCAGGGATCTGGTCTTTAAGGCTCAGCGGGCAGCCTGTTTCAAATCCATTGGTTCAGGGTGCTTTAGGCTGGCTTCGTGATAACTATCGCTATGATGCGCATATCAATAATAACTGGACTCAGTCCTATTATTATTATCTTTGGGCGGCTTCCAAGGCGCTTGAGGTCAGCGAAGGCGAAGGCGGTGGGTTGATCTGGGCCGGTGACATCGGCGGCGTGCGTGATCCCGCCGCGGACGGCTACCCCGAGGAGCCGAGGGGCTGGTACTACGACTTCGCCTACACGCTGACGCGGACTCAAGATCAGCTCGGCGACTGGCCGTGCTCGGGCAACCGCAACTGTTGGAAGCACCACGCGGCGACGCCCTACGCCCTCCTCGTGCTGGAGCGCTCCCTCGGCGGCGTCTGCGGCGATGAGCAGGCCGACGTGGATGGGATCTGTCAGGGCGATGACAACTGCCCAGACATCCCCAACCCCGATCAGCTCGACAGCGACGGCGATCTTGTCGGCGACGCCTGTGATAACTGCCCCCTCAACGCCAACACCGATCAAGAGGACGGCGACGGCGATGGCCTCGGCGACGCCTGCGATGACTACTTCTGCGTCGTCAACGGCCCCGAGGTCTGCGATGGCCTGGACAATGACTGTAACGGCGTCGGCGATGAGGCCGATCCCCTCCTCGATGAGCCCTGCGTCACCGGCGAGGAGGGCGTCTGTGAGGCGGGCGCTTGGCAGTGCTTTAACGCCGCCCTGATCTGCACGCGCCTCCAGCAGCCCGCCCCAGAGCGCTGCGATGGCCTGGACAATAACTGTGATGGGCAGATCGATGAGGGCGCCCCCGGCGGCCGCAGCCCTTGCATCACCGCGCTGCCGGGGATCTGCGCCGAGGGCTACACGCTCTGCGGCGATGAGGGCGGGCTGATCTGCGTGCAGCGCGAGCAGCCCACCGAGGAGCTGTGCGATGGGCTGGACAATGACTGCGATGGTCAGACCGACGAGGCCAACCCGCAGGGGGATCGCCCCTGCAACACCGGCCTGCGCGGCGTCTGCAGCGAGGGCACGAGCCTGTGCCAGAGCGGCAACCTCCTCTGCATCCCCAACCAAGACCCCGGCTTGGAGCTGTGCGATGGGCTGGACAATAACTGCGATGGTCAGATCGATGAGGGCAGCCCCGGCGCGGGGCAGATCTGCGTCGTGCCCGGCCAGCAAGGCCAGTGCAGCGTCGGCGTCAGCGTCTGCGAGGCGGGCGGCATCCGCTGCGTGCCCGTCACCTCACCCGGCCAAGCCATCGAGAGCTGCAACGGCCTGGATGATGACTGCGATGGTCAAATCGATGAGGACCCCCAGAGCCCCTCGCCGGAGATCCCTGAGGTGGGCACGATCTGCGACACCCGCTGCGGTCAAGGCGTGTGGATCTGCGCGCTGGGGCAGCTGCGCTGCGATGGCCCCGAGGACGGCAGCTTAGAGATCTGCAACGGCGAGGATGATGACTGCGATGGGATCGTCGATGAGGAGACGCCCGGCGTCGGCGACGCCTGCGTCACCGCCAACCCGGGCGCCTGTCGGCCTGGCGTGACGGTGTGCAGCCTCGGGGAGATCGCCTGCGTCGGCAGCATCGCCCCTCAAGGTGAGCTGTGCAACGGCGTCGATGATAACTGTGACGGCCACATCGACGAGGGCGATCCCGGCGGCGGCGTGCCCTGCCGCACCGGCGAGCCGGGTGTGTGCGCGGCGGGCACCACGCGCTGCATCAACGGCGGCGTGCGCTGCGTCGCCGATCAGCAGCCCCGCGAGGAGATCTGCAACGGCCTCGATGACAACTGCAATGGCAGCCTCGATGAGCAGAACCCCGGCGGCGGCGGCGGCTGTGACACCGGCGAGTCGGGCATCTGCGCCACGGGCCACCTCAGCTGCGTCGGCGGCCAGCTGCGCTGTGACATCACCACCTTCCCCGAGGCGGAGATCTGCGACGGCTTGGACAATGATTGCGATGGCCAGATCGATGAGGATGATCCCGGCGGCGGCGTGGACTGTGACACCGGCGGCGTCGGCGTCTGCGCGGCGGGTCAGATCCACTGCGTCAACGGCGCGCTCAGCTGCGTGCAGTCCCATGAGGCGAGCCAGGAGATCTGCAACAGCCTCGATGACAACTGCGATGGCTTTACCGATGAGCGCGATCCTCAAGCGGGCACCGCCTGCGACACGGGCCGCGAGGGGCCCTGCGGCCTGGGGCTGTGGGATTGTCGCCAAGGGCAGCTCGTCTGCGTCCCCGACGCCGAGCCCGAGCCCGATCTCTGTGACGGCGTGGACAATGACTGCGATGGCGCCATCGATGAGGGCAACCCCGGCGGGGATCTGCCTTGTCAGCTTCAAGGTCAAAGCGGCGTGTGCGCCTTGGGGCTGACCCGCTGCGTCGAGGGCGCGGTGGCCTGCGTCACCGAGTACGATCCCCAGCCCGAGCGCTGCGATGGCCTGGACAATAACTGCGACGGCCAGATCGACGAGGGCAACCCCGACGGCGGCGGCCAGTGCGACACGGGCTTCTACGGCGCCTGCGCCACCGGCACCCAGCGCTGCGAGGCGGGCGGGATCGTCTGCATCGCCGATCTGGAGCCCGTCGAGGAGATCTGCGACGGCCTGGACAATGACTGCGACGGCGAGATCGACGAGGGCGACTACGGCTCCACCACCCGCTGCGCCACGGGATCGCCGGGCCGCTGCGCCGAGGGCCACGTCGAGTGCGTGCTGGGCGGGCTGAGCTGCGTCGCCGATGAGGCGCCCGTCGAGGAGCAGTGCAACTGGCTCGACGATAACTGCGATGGCCGCGTCGATGAGGGGCTGCGCAACGCTTGTGGGATCTGCGGCTCCCTGCCCGTCGAGGCCTGCGACGGCCTCGACAATGACTGTGATGGTCAGATCGATGAGGGCGATGATCTCTGTGAGCCGGGCAAGCTCTGCCGCGCAGGCGGCTGCGTCGATCCGTGCGAGGGCGGTGAGTGCTTTAACGGTGAGATTTGCTATGAGTTTGGCTGCGTCGAGCCCTGCCTCGTCGCCGACTGCCCCGCAGGCTGGCCTTGCCGCGAGGGGCTCTGCCAAGACCCCTGCCGTGGGATCCTGTGCGATGGCGCCCAGGTCTGCTACCTGGGCCGCTGCGTCGGCAACACCTGCTATGAGACGGGCTGCGAGGTCGGCCAGCTCTGCCTCGGCGGCGCCTGCGTGCCCAACCCCTGCGTGGAGATGGACTGCGGGCAGGGCGCCTTCTGTCGCCCCGTGGGCGAGCCCCCCCAGGCCGAGTGCGTTGACAGCTGCGCGGTGATCTCTTGCCCGCTCGATGAGGACTGTCGCGGCGGCGTCTGCGTCAGCGATCCATGCTTTGAGGTGAGCTGCGCGCCCGGCGAGATCTGCGCCGAGGGGCGCTGCACCCGTGACATCTGCGTGGGCATCGCCTGTGGTCGCGGGCAGGTCTGCCGCGCGGGGCAGTGCGTCGATGAGCCCTGCCAAGGCATCGACTGCCCCAACGGGCAGCGCTGCCAGGCCATCGGCGGCGTCGGCGAGTGCGTCGGCGGTGAGCTTGAGGACGCTGGCGCGCCGCCGGACATGATGATCGTGGACTGGGGCGTCGATCCCGATGATGGCGTGACGCCCGATGCGGGCGTAGAGGCCGAGGCAGGCCCCATCGACGCCGCGCCCGATATGACCCCTGATATGGAGATCATCCATCACCCCGACGCGGTGCCGCTGCCGCCCGCCCCCGACGCGCAGGGCGACGCGGCGCAGGCCGACGCGGGCGCCGACGCTGAGGACGATGGTGGCGGCTGTAGCTGCGATCTCTCCGGGCAGCGTGGGGGGCTGGGCGCCCTCCTCCTCCTGGGCCTCTTGGCCTTGCGCCCCCGCCGCCGCCGCTAGACGCCGCGCTCGCTCCCCCGCCTAGAAGCGCGCCTCGTAGCGCGCCAGCCAAGCGATCAAGAGATCCGCGTACGACTCAAACGAGGGGCAATCTACGCCCGCGCTCGCCAGCAGCTCCAAGGCGCCGGCGCAGCTGTAGGTCACGGCTTGGGAGAGGTTGATCCCGGTGGAGGGGCCCAGCCATCGCCTGAGGCGATCAAGCGGCCCCTCATCGGCGCGGCGCTCTCCGATGCGGCGCATCAAGCCGCGCAGCAGCTCATAGGCTTGGTGTGTGTTGAGCGGGTTGGGATCGGTGAGGTGGAAGGTGCGGCTCTCGGCCTCTGGGGCGAGGGCCAGCTCCCAGGCGGCGCGGCTGACATAGTCCACGGGGACGATGTTGAAGGGGATCGCCCGGCGATGATTGATCCACGCCGTGGGGTGATGCTTGAGCAGCTGTAGCAGCTCGCGGGGGCCTTCATTGAGCTGGCTGCTCTCCCCAGTGCGAGAGTGGCCGATCATGGCGCTGGGGCGCAGCACGGTGATCGGCGTGTGTGGCATAAAGCGCCGGGCGCTCTGCTCGACGAGGAAGAGGCTCTGCTCATAGGGCGTGCGAAAGCCTTGCCCCATATCCAGCTCCTCCTCTTGGATAAGCCCCGCTCGGTCGCCGCTGACGAAGGCGGTGCTGAAGAGGACAAAGCGGGCCAGCTTGGGCATCCCTTGGGTGAGGGCGAAGGCGGCGTCGAAGATCGCTTGGTTTTGACGCACGGCCTCGGGGCCGCGCCGATGGGCGCCGTGGAGGACGCGGCTGACCTCCGTCAGCGCGGCGATGGCCGCCTCATCGAGGCCCAGGCTCGGCGCCAGGGGCGCGCCGTAGAGCGGCCGCACCCGCGCGGCCCCCTCGCCGCCCAGCTCCTCCATAAAGCGGTCGAAGATGGCCTGGTGCTGCGGCTCGATGAGCAGCAACGCCCGGTGGTCTGGGCCTCGATAGAGCGCCAACCGGGTAAGGCTGCGGGCCAACAGGTGCGGGAAGCCGGTGATGAAGACAGTCTCAGGCATGCTCAAGCCATAAACGCCAGAGCTGATCGATCTGGGCTTGGGTCTGCGCCAGATCGCCGCTGTTATCGATGATGTGATCGGCGTAACGCGCTTTCTCGTCGATGGGCATCTGCGCGGCGAGGCGCGCGGCGGCGGCGGCCTCATCGAGCCCATCGCGGGCCATCAAGCGCGCCATCTGGACGGCGCGCGGCGCGTAGACCACCACCAAGGGGCGCAGCGACTCGGCGCGCCCCGACTCGATGATCAAGGCCGCGTCATAGACCACCAAGGGCGCGACGCGGGCCGCCTCGGCCATGCGCCGGGCGCTCTCCTCGGCGATGCGCGGGTGCAAGATCGCCTCAAGCTGGGCGCGGGCGGCGGGCGTGGCGTAGATGATCCGCGCCAAGGCGGCTCGATCCAACGCGCCCTCGCGCAAGATCGCCGGACCAAAGGCCTCAGTGATCGCCGTCAAGCCCGCCGTGCCAGGGGCCACCACGTCACGGGCGACCTCATCGGCGTCGATGATCGCCGCGCCGCGCGCCTTGAGCATGGCCGAGGCGGTGCTCTTGCCGCAGGCGATGCCCCCCGTCAGCCCAATTCGCCGACCCACGCGCCCCTCAGCCACACGCGCAGCCGCTGAAGTCGCAGGACTGGCAGGCCTCCTCTTGGCCTTGGCAGATCTGGGTGTCGCACAGCGCGCGGCAGTCCGCGCCGGGGTACTGGGCGGGGCAGGTCTGCGTGCGACAGCAGTGCAGCTGACAGCACAGCCCGTCGGCGCGCTTGCTGACCTCGCCGTCTACGCCGCCGTCGCTCTCCACGGGCCCGGAGGACGTGACCGTGGCGATATCACAGATCGGGGTGTGCTCATACCCCGCCGCCTGGGTCAGCTGCGCGCACTGCGGGATCTGGAGCTTTTGGCCTGCGCGGCAGCCGCACAGCATCTCACAGTGAAAGTCGCCGAGGGTGTCGGTGCGCGTGTCGCCCAAGCAAGCCTCATCTTGGATGCAGCCGATCAGCGCCGCGCATGTGGCCATGCACTCGCCCTCTGTGCCCTCCTCAGCCTCCAGCGCGTTGCGCTCCAGGTAGACATCAAAGGCGCTGAGGACGCGGTCGAGGTTGCCGCACTCCATCGCGGCGCCCTGCGCGATCGGATCGCTCTTACAGCTCAAGAGCGCGAGGAGAGAGAAGAGCACCAACACTCGGCGCATAGATGGACTCCTTCATCTGGAGTTAAAAGCCGTGGCTCAGCCTACAGCAGCCATGAGGAGGGCAGGAGGAGAAAATTGACCTCTCGTGACCCTGGGGCTCAAGCGCCGAGGCGGGCGTGTCGAGGTGAGGCAATCAGCCGATCCCCGGCTGAAGAAAGGAGCGCAAAGAAGTCAACACTCAACCCTCGCAGCGTGCTCATGAGCCGTGATTTGCTCAGTCACGGCTCTTTTTTTATCTCCCCTGCCCATCGCCATCAAAGAGAGAGCGCCTGCGCCAGATCCGCGCGCAGATCCTCTACGTGCTCAATCCCCACGCTGACGCGGATCAGCCCCCCCACGATGCCCAAGGCCTCGCGGATCTCCACCGGGACGCTGGCGTGGGTCATGATCGCGGGGTGCTCGATGAGGGACTCCACGCCGCCGAGGCTCTCGGCGAGGGTGAAGACCTGGCAGCGTGACAGCACCCGCGTCGCCGCCTCCACGCCGCCCTTGACGACGAAGCTGATCATCCCCCCGAAGCCCGACATCTGCGCCTTGGCGATCTCATGCTGCGGGTGGCTGGGCAGGCCTGGATAGATCACCCGCTCCACCTGGGGGTGAGCCTCCAGCCACTCGGCGAGGGCTTGGGCGTTCTCCTGATGGGCCTTCATGCGCACGGCGAGGGTCTTGGTGCCGCGCAGGGCCAGGAAGCAGTCCATCGGGCCGGGCACGCCGCCGGTGGACTTCTGGATAAAGTGGAGCCGCTGGGCGATGGCGTCGTCGTTGGTGATGGCCGCGCCCAAGATGATGTCGCTGTGGCCGCCGAGGTACTTGGTGGCGCTGTGGATGACGATGTCGGCGCCCAGCGCCAGCGGTCGCTGGAGGTAGGGCGACATAAAGGTGTTGTCCACGATCACGCTCAACCCACGGGCGTGGGCCTCGGCGGCGATGCGCTTGATGTCCACGATCTTCAGCAGCGGGTTGGTGGGCGTCTCAATCCACACCGCCTTCGTCTCCGGTCGCGCGTGCTTGGCGATGGCGTCCGGGTCGGTGAGATCGACGAAGGAGAAGGCCCGATCAGCTTGGGCGAAGAGCTGACTGAGCACGCGATAGGTGCCGCCGTAGCAGTCATCGGAGACGATCATATGCGCGCCCTGGCCGAGCCAATGGGCCACAGCGGAGGTGGCCGCGCAGCCGCTGGCGAAGCAGACGCCATAAGCGGCGCCCTCTAGCGCGGCGAGGTTGGCCTCCAGCGCGGTCCGCGTGGGGTTGTCGGCGCGGCTGTAGTCATAGCCCTTGTGGACCCCTGGCGCCGACTGGGCGTAGGTGCTGGTCATATAGACGGGCGTGCAGACCGCGCCGGTGGTGGGATCGGGGGCTTGGCCAGCGTGGATCGCCAGCGTCTCGAAGCGGTGCGTGTGGCTCATGAGCGGCCTCGGTGGGCGAGATAGTCGATGACGTCGATCTTGGTCACCAGGCCTCGGACCTCGCCGCGCTCCCAGACGATGATGACCTTGCCTTGGCTAAAGATATGGTTGAACAAGCCCACGGGGGCGTCGGGATCGACGACCTCATAAGCGTCGCTGATGACGCTGGAGACGGCGGCGTCCAGCCCGCCCTCGCCGTCCTCGAAGATCTTCTGCAAGAGGTTGGACTCGGTGACGATCCCTAAGAGGTGGCCGCGCTCCATCACGGGCACCTGGCTGATGCCCTCGCGCTTCATTAAGGAGATGACCTCACGCAGCGTGTCCTCGCGCTTGACCTTGTGAACCACGAAGGGCTTGTTGCCCAAGAGATCGCGGATGGTCCCCAAGCCCTCCTCGGGATCGAGGAAGCCATGCTCGCGCATCCAGTCATCATCGAAGATCTTGTTGAGGTAGCGCACCGAGCTGTCGGGCAGGAGCACGACGATGTTGAGCGGCTTATCGAGCTTCTCCGCGTAGCGAATCGCCCCCGCCACGGCGGCGCCGCTGGAGCCGCCCGCGTAGATGCCCTCAAAGCGTGACAGCTTGCGGGTGTAGTCGAAGCAGGTCTTATCGTCGAGCTGGATGATCTCATCGATGAGGGAGAGATCGATGGTGCTGGGGAAGAAGTCCTCGCCGATGCCCTCCACGAGATAGGAGTGCGGCTCGATGATCTGCCCTGTCTTCCAAAAGTCGTAGTAGACGGAGCCCACGACGTCGATGCCCACCAGCTTGATCTCGGGCTTCTGCTCTTTGAGGTAGCGCCCCGCGCCGGTGATCGTGCCGCCGGTGCCCAGGCCGCAGACGAGCACGTCGATCTCGCCGCCCGTCTGGGTCCAGATCTCAGGGCCGGTGGAGCGATAGTGCGCCTCGGGGTTGGCTCCGTTGTGGTACTGGTTGGCGTAGAAGGCGTTGGGCGTCTCCTTCACCAGCCGCGCGGCGACGGAGTAATAGCTGCGGGGATCGTCAGGGGCCACCTCCGTGGGGGTGATCACCACCTGCGCCCCCGCCGCGCGCAGGGCCTTGACCTTCTCCTGGGACTGCTTATCGGGCATCACGAACACGGTCTTATAGCCGCGCGTGGCCGCCACCATGGCCAAGCCCATCCCCGTGTTGCCCGAGGTGCCTTCGATGATCGTCCCTCCAGGCTTGAGCGCGCCGCTGCGCTCGGCCTCCTCGACGATGTTGAGCGCCACGCGATCTTTGATCGAGCCGCCCGGGTTGAGGTAGCCCAGCTTGCAATAGATCTGGGCGGTCAAGCCACGGCTGAGCTGATTGAGGCGGACGATCGGGGTGTTACCGATGGCCGCGGTGACGTCGGCGTGGGCGCCTTTCATCATGAGCGGGATCTCCCTGTGTGAAGGTCGGGTCTTAAGGATGGGGGTTGTACTCGTTTGCGCGGGGGCTTTGAAGGGAGACGTGCGCGGCGCGGCGGCACGCGCAATGGGCTGGCCCTCAAGGGGGGGGGGGCTTACTTGGGGGTGGGGGCCTTGGCGGGGGCCTTGCCAGCGGCGGGGGCGGCCTGGGAGATGGCCGCCTTATCGATCCAGCGACGCACTAACACGGCCTCAGCGTCACCGAGCTTGGTCGGCGAGGTTAGCTTGACGGGCGTGTGAAACTCGTCCAAGGCGAACCACGCGCTGGCGCGCTTGGGATCCTCATCGAGCCCCGCCTTGGAGATAAAGCCGCCAGTGATCTCCGTCGTCGTGTTCATGCGCATGGCCTTGACCGTCCCTGTCGGCAGCTTCACGTCCTCGACGCCCACGACGTTGATTGTCACCAAGCGCTCCTTACGCCCATCCCAGAGGTAATACTGGAAGTGATCGCCCGCCTTGAGGTTGAGTCGCCGCGCGAAGTAGACGCTGCTGAGCCCATCGTGGACGTTGGGGACAGAGTAAAACGTGCGATTCGTCGTGGTCTTGCCCTTCTTACGCACCGATGAGATCTTATTCTTTGGTTGATTCAAGAGCGTGTGATAATCAATGCTTTTGCCATTTTCACGAATAAAAAAATCAATCTTTTGAGGGACAAAGCTCTCAGCGTCAACAAGGGTGATGAGTTTGTCTTCAATTGTATAAAACTTGTTTAAAAATTCGCTTGACCTGAGGAATCCGACCAAAGGCAGGACCGTCTTGCCTTTATATGTTGACTTTTGACCCACGGCCAAGATCACTTCACCCGCCACGGCGTTGAGCATCTTGACCTCAAAGGCCAAACGCTCGCCCTCGGGGAAGGGGATCGGCAGCAACTCTGGGATCTGCCCTTTCAGCTGCGCAGGGCGACGCACAGGCCAATTGCGCCGCGTCTTTTTAGGCTTGATCTTCTTGGTGTTGGTCTTCGTCTTCTTCTTTTTGACCGAGGGGTCGATCTGAGGCGCGTCAGCGGGCGCCTCTTGCGCCATCAACGGCGCGGGGGCCATCAACAGGGAGATGAGCAGCCAGATCAGGCGATGCGTCAAGGACATGTGTACTCCAGGGTAAATTGAGCGGGCTGCCAACGAGGTGATCAGCCCCCTATTCATCTAACCGTCGCCGCAGAAAAGCAACGCAGTCGTCGATCGAAGGCTCAACCAGCACGCCCGCCTTGACCGCCTCGTCGCAGAGCTGACGCAGACGCCCGACCTCTGGGCCAGGCGCGACGCCCAGCGCCGTGATGATCTGCGCGCCGAGCCCCTTGGGGATCTGCGCCTTGTTGGCCGCGTCTTGCGCGCGCACGGCCTCTAGCCGGGCCTTGAGAGCATGGAGGCCACGGATCACCGCGCGGCGGCGGCCTGGTCGGCGGCTGGTGACGTCCGCCCGAGAGAGCGCCAGGAGATCCGGCAGGAGCCCGCCCAGCTCCGCGTCAAACCGGCGCACCGCCGCGTCGGTCCACTCGGGGGCGTAGATCTGGGCCCGGAGGTGGTGGAAGATCAGATCGTGGATGCGCTGAGCCTGGGCAGGCTCAAAGTCGAGGCGGGCGGCGATCCCCTTAAAGATCAAGGCGCCGAGGGGCTCATGCCTGAGGAAGTGAACCGCCTTGCCAGGACCAAAGCTGCGGGTGTGGACCTTGGCGACGTCATGCAGCAGCGCCGCCCAGCGGATCTCAGGGCGCGGGACACACTGCTCGACGACCTTGAGCGTGTGCCAGAAGAGATCCTTATGGTGATGACGGCTCGTCTTATGGAAGCCATCCAGGGCGCTGACCTCGGGGAGCACGAAGGTCAACAGGCCGCAGCGCTGCGCCGCCTCCAAGGCCATCGCCGGCGCGGCGCCCACCAAGAGATCGGTCAGGGCCTCCCGCAGCGCCTCCGGCGTCGCCTTGAGGAGATCCCAAGGGCGCGCTGAGAGCGCGGCGAGGGTGGGCTCATCCAAGGTCAAGCGCAGCTCGCTGGCGAGGGCGAGGACGCGCAGGAGGCGATGCGGCGCGGCCTCCACGTCGGCAGGGACGCTCAGGTGGCCCTGACGCCAAGCCTCAAGCCCGCCGAGGGGATCGAGGCGCGCCCCGTGTGTGGTGATCCCCAAGGCGTCTATCGGCAGCGCGCGGGCCTCCAAGGCGGCCTCTAGGGACGTGACCTCGTAAACCCGCCACGCGCCCCAAGCCACCGCGCCGCGCAGCCCTGGCGCGGGTGGCCCCTCCACCGGCCCCTCCACCCACAGCTCTGGGGCGCGGTGGAGCCGACGGCCATCGATGAGGCGGCGCGCCGCCGCGCCGACGATCGCCGCGCGGGTCGAGGGCGGCAGCGGCGGCAACGGCGGCAGCCGACGCCAATGTAGGGGGGTGTCCGTCGGGGCTTGGGGGTCGTACACGATGGGCTCCTGGGCGCTCGGGAGCCTGATGCTCAAGGCCCCCAGCGCGTCGCTTTGTTTTCTGACCATCGCGCGGCGTAACATCGCGCGGTTGGGGCGCGCCCAAGGGCTCGGGGTGAGGCCCCGGCGCCGCGCCCCTCACCTGACGCGGTGGAGCCAGCGACGTGAAAATCCAACTCCTTGGGCCTGGCGCGGCCGAGGCTCAAGCGGAGATCATCCGCTTCTTTCGAGAGCAGCGCGGCGTGGAGTGTATTCGCCTTGAGGGGCCAGCGGGGCTGGCGCTGCGCTGCCCCCTTGAGCCTGACGCCCCCTTGATGCGCGCGCTGACGGCCACGCTGTCGGCGCTCCGCGCGCGGCTGCCTGGGCTGCGCCTCAGCCTCGATCCTTAAGCGCGCGCAGCGCCGCCATCACCGCCACGGGCGCCACCTCGCCCGTCGCCGCGCGCAGGGCTGGGGTCATCACCCGCATAAAGGGGTTGTAGGCGCGCTCCTCGCCCAAGGTGCTGGGGATCGTCGGCGCGCCTCGACGCCGCAGCGCGTAGGCGGCGTCGAGCTTGGCGCGCAAGGCCAGGTTATGTGGATCGACGCGCCGCGCAAACTCCAGGTTTGCCAATGTGTACTCATGCCCACAATAAACCCGCGTCTCATCGGGCAGCGCCGCCAAGACCCCGTTGAGGGCCGCGTGCATCTGCGCGGCGTCCCCCTCGAAGAAGCGCCCACAGCCCCCCACGAAGAGCGTGTCTCCACAGAAGAGGGCGCCGTCGATGAGGAAGCTGAGGTGGCCTCGGGTGTGGCACGGCGTCGCCAACGCGCGCCCCGCCGTGGCGCCGATCTCAAAGCCCTCTTGGTGAGCGAGGCGCCGCGTCACGCCCTCGATGGGATCATCGCCGCTGAGCACCTCAAGCCCAGGCGCGCGCGCCAAGAGCCCGCTGAGCCCGCCGACGTGATCAAGGTGGTGATGCGTCAAGAGCGCGTGGGTGAGCCGCAGCCCCTCGGCCTCGATCCGCGCCCATACAGGCCCGGTCTCCGCCGGATCGACCACCGCCGCGTGGCGTGTCTGCTCGTCGATGATCAGGAAGCTGTAGTTGTCCTTGAGCTGGGGGATCAGCTCGACGCGGGCGCCCATCGATGAGGGCGAGGATCAGGTGGAGCTCAGGCGGCGATTCTTCTTCTTTTTTAGCAAGCGCGCCTGGCGCAGCTTGGACTTGCGGATCTTGTGCTTATGGGCGGCCTTGCGGCGGGCGGAGAGGTTACGCTTCTTCTTCATGCTCACGCTCCAGCGTCAGTGGGGATCTTGAGTCGCGGCATTCTGCCGACAGTCGCCGCGTGAATCAAGGGGGGAGGCGCTGAGGCGCTTGTTTCGGGGGCTTAGAGGAGGCTGTTCAGGTCCACGGTGGGGTAGCAAGCGCAGCTGGGGCCGCCAAAGTAGCAAGGATCATCGGGGTCGCTGGGGCAGGCGCCGAGGTTGGGCGCGCCGAGCAGGAGGCAGGCGCCCATGTCGTTGACGTCGAGGTTCGTCTCGACGATGCGCATGCCGTAGTCGATGCGGCTGTCGCCGTCATCGCGGGGGCGCCCGCCGCCGATGGAGGCCACGCCCAAGAACAGGTCTTGATCCACGTCGAGGCCGCGGATGTTGACGCACTGCGCGTTGATGTCCACCACGGAGCTGGAGAAGAAGCCGCCAAAGTTGGGCACGTCCGGGTTATAGGCCATCAGCTCAAGCTGACCGTCAGAGCCCGCCGCGTAGGAGATCAGGACGGTGCGATCCTGGCCTGCGGGGATGCTGATCTGATACCAGTCGCCGGCGACAAGCTCGTTATCACAGATCCAGGTGTCACACATCGCCATCTGGCCGCTGCCGAGGACCGTCGCCTCCATCTCAGAGTCATTGGGGTTGTCGCGCTCTTGCCAGTCACGGGCGCAGAGATCGCGCTCAGGCGTGATCGTGGCCGTGATGCGATAGCCAGAGTTGCCGCCGTTGCGATAGACGCGCAGGAAGCGACCAAAGGCGCTCGTGCCCGCCACGTTCTTGTTGAGATCGACGATCTCATTGTTGAAGTTGCTGGTGGACTCGGCCACGGGGTTGGTGCAGACGCCGCCGATGCAGAAGCCGCCGCAGGCGCGCTCTGCATCACCGGGCGCGGCGCAGGAGCCGGGGGAGACACAGAAGGCGTCGGTCTGGCAACGCGTCCCAGCGGGGTTATCGGCCTGAGTGTGCGCCGGGTACATCTCCAAGTCCACGTCCGCCGTCTCATTGCGGAAGCCGTTGACCGTCACGCAGAGGCGGGAGCGCTCCTCAGCGATGTCAAAGCGATACCAGTCCTCATCGGGGCCCTCGACGTCGCAGAGGTAGCCCTCGGTGTACTCAAACTTGAGGCCCTCACCGCCGCTGACATCCTCAAGGGGCTGGGCCGAGGCGCTGGTGTCATTGCGCTCACCCTCTGTCTCAGCCACGTCCTCGACGCAGAGGCCCTCTGGCACCTGACGGCGCTGAACCATCAGCTCATAGCTGCCCTCAGAGGCGCCCACGCCGCTGACCGAGATGTAGTAGAGGCCCGCCATGGTGCCGCGCAGGACGGCCATATCGGGCTCATCAGCCGAGGGGCTGAGGCTCGCCGAGCGGCCCACGACGACGCCTTGGTTATCGCGCAGCTGCACATTGAACTCACCCGCGACCTCCACGCCCAAGATCCACGCCTCAAGGATGTCACCCTCCTCAACCTCAACCACATAGAAGTCTTGATCCATGGGGCAGAGCGCCAGGTTCTCAAGCGCCTGGGGCGCATCCAAGGGCAGCAAATCAGGCAGGCTCAGGGCGTCCTCAATCACCGTCGCAGAGCCAAGATCATTGTTGGGCTCAAAGCCATCATCACGGCAGACCTGACCACGAATAAAGCGCACATCCAGCTCATAGGCGTCGATGATGTCCTCTGAGGAGGCCGCGCGGACACGAACATAGTAGGTGTCATCGGTAAAGCCTGCGGTCTGCTCATCAACGGAGATCACGTAGACATTGCCATCAACGCGCTCGTCGGGGGTGTCCACGCGATAGGCGCTGTTATTGAGCCCTTGGAAGAGGCCGGAGTCGCTGTAAACTTCGATGATCATCGGCGCTTGCGTGCTGCTGGTGCTCACCTCAAGCTGAATGCCATCATTCGTGTACATCTCAAAGCTGAACCAGTCCTCATCATTGGCGCAGATGCTGCCAACGACCGGGAAGTCATCATCAGCCATGACCACGGCGCGCTCAGAGATGTCATTGCCCATGCCCTCCTCCAGAGGATCGGGGAAGCACGCGTCGCTGGCGTCCACGATGGTGAAGCGCAGGCTGTAATCGAGGCCGCCGCTGATCTCGCCAAAGACCTCCACATAGTACGTCGCTGCGTTTTGAGGCGCGGCGCCGTCCGCTGGGAAGACGATGACCTCAGGGATCGTCAGCTCAGCGGCCTCGATGGGCGTGTCGCCGATGGCCTCGCCGTGGAGGCGCAGGTTGAGGTTCTCACCTGGGGCATAGAACAGCTCAACGCGCATACGCTCGGCTTGGTCGAGATCAACCTGGAAGAAGTCGGGGTTGCTGTCACAGAAGCGGCGGCCCTCGACCTCATAGCTGATTGAGCCGCCGTCGCGCGCGGGCAACTCGACGAGGAAGGCGCTGGCCATATCATCGTTGGGCTCGGCGCCCTCGCCCTCGTCATCACGGCAGCCCTCTTGGCAGCGGCCCGTCAGCTGATCACAGAAGGCGTTGGCGCTGCAATCATCATGGCCGGTGCAGCGATCGACGCAGGCGCCATCCTCGCTGCAATACTGCCCCTCACCGCAGTCCTCATCGCCCATGCAGACATCAACGCAGTCATTGTTGACGCACTCCATGCCCTCAGGGCACTGCTCGGCGGTATCACAGCCATCACGGCAGGTGAAGAAGCCGGGATCGCAGTACATGCCGGTGGGGCAATTGCCGCTGGTCTCGCAGGGCATATCCTCGCAGGTGTGCTTGTCGGGATCGCAGACCTGATCCTCGGGGCAGTTATCCGGCTCGGTGCGGCAGCCGTCACGGCAGCGACCGTCGATCTCATCGCAGAAGGCCGTGTCGGCGCAGCCCGCGTCCCCCTCACAGATGGGGCCGCAGGCGTCATCGGTACACTCCAAGCGGTTCATCAGGAGGCTGCCGCTGCACGCCGCGCCCTCCGCGACCATGTCGCAGGCGTTGTTGGCGTCACAGCAGGCGTAGAGCGCGACGCAGGTGTGTGTCTGCATATCGCACATCTGCGCCCGCCCATCCTCCGTCAAGCCGGAGCAGCCCAGATCGTTGTCACACTCAGAGGGCAGGCAGAAGCCGCCAGAGCACCAGGTGCCCGGGCCGCAGGTGTCCTCGCCCTCGACGCAGGCGGCGGGGCCGTCCACGCAGGCGTGGCTGATGGGATCGCAGTGCTGACCATCGCCGCAGGTGTCCGCCGCGCCGACGCGGCAGCCGTCAACGCAGCCCGCGCCGTCAGGCGCGCAGTACTGGCCCTGGGGGCACTCTTCGTCGAGGACGCAGCTGGGCGTCTCGCCGCCGCCGCTGCCCGCGTCACCGCCGCCGCCGACG
>JAHJCH010000339.1 GCA_018813065.1 Myxococcota bacterium | reverse complement strand
CGATCTGCCCGACGCCGCCCCCGAGCCCGACGCCGCGCCCGACGCCGCGCCCGAGCCCGACGCCGCCTCGGGCGCCTGTGGCCCCGATGGCTGCCGCCTGCGCGTGATGGCCGCCAACCTGACCAGCAACAACCTCCAGGAGTATGAGCTGGCGGGGATGCGCATCTTCCAGGGCCTCGATCCCGACATCGTGCTGATCCAGGAGTTCGATGTCTCCGTAGACTTCAACTCGCGCCGCGACTTCGTGGATCGCGCCTTGGGCGCTGAGTTCGATTTTGATCTGGAGATGGCGGGGCTGCCCAACGGCGTCATCAGCCGCTGGCCGATCGTCGCCTCGGGGGCTTGGCCTGATCCGCTGGTGGGGGATCGTGACTTCTTCTGGGCGCGGATCGATATCCCCGGTGATGTGGATCTGTGGGCGATCAGCGTTCACCTCAAGGCGGGCGGCGGCGGTGACGCGCAGACCCGCGCCGCTCAGGCCATCAACCTGATCGAGCAGATGCAGCGGGAGATCCCCGAGGGCGATTACATCGTCTTTGGCGGTGATCTCAACACAGGCTCGCGTGATGAGGCGGCGGTGAACACGCTGGCGCAGCGTTTGAACCCTTGGACGCATATCCCTGTCGATCAGAGCGGCAATGATAAGACCAATATGAACCGCAATGAGCCTTATGACTGGGTGATCGCCAACCCGCGCCTCGACGCGCTGCATGTGCCGATTCGCTATGACACGGTGGTGATGCCGCATGGCTTGGTCTTTGACTCGCGCGTCTTTCGCCCACTCAGCGCGGTGGCGCCGGTCCTCTCTGGAGACAGCGATCATGACTATATGCAGCACCTCGCGGTGATTAAGGAATACCGGCTGCCCTAGCCGCCCCCGAGCCGCCCGCTCAAGGAGCCCCGATGCCTCGCCTCGCCCTCGTCGCCCTTCTTTTCTCCCTCTGCGCCTGCGGCGGGCCACACGCCTTGGAGGGTGAGGCCAGCTGGTATGGTCCAGGCTTGCACGGCAATAAGACCGCCAGCGGGGAGCGCTTTAATATGAACGCCATGACAGCGGCGCATCGCACCTTGCCCTTTGGCAGCCGCGTGCGCGTGACCTATCCCAAGACCGGCCGCGCGGTGATCGTGCGGATCAATGATCGCGGGCCGTATGGTGGGGGGCGGATCATCGATCTGAGCAAGGCGGCGGCGAAGCGCCTGGGGCTGATTAAGGCGGGCGTCGGTGAGGTTGAGCTTGAGGTGCTCTCCACGCCGCGTGGTAAATAGCCCCCTGGATAGATCAAATTACTCACTTAAGGTGGGCCTCTATGACGCGTCTCATCCTCCTCCTGGCTCTTATGGCGCCCCTTACCGCCGAGGCGAAGGGCGCCTTCGGCCTCGGCCTGGAGTTGGGCAGCCCCAGCAGCTTTACGGGCAAGTACCTCTTCAACCCCGATCAAGGCGTGGCCTTTCACGTCGGCGCCTACCTCCATGATCACTATCAGCACCTCCGCGTGCAGTATGAGCAGCGCTTCGTGGACTTCGCCAAGTGGCGCTGGGGCGATCTGGGCATGTACTTCGACGTCGGCGGCGCCGTCATCGCCTGGGATAGCCATAACGCCACCGGCCCCTGCGGCGGCGTCGGCGTGGATATGCGCTTTCGAAAGTTCCCCCTCATCGTGTTCGCGGAGCTGAACGCCCGCCTCTACCTCGTCGGTGATCTCAAGGAGCACCATGTCGATGGCTTGGGCTTCTATGATGGCGTCGGCGCCCGCTGGTATTTCTAGCCCTCTGCCCCCCTCCAACAGTCCTGACACTTTTCGTAAGCCTTTGAAAACAAAGGCTTCTTACTTCGAGTGAGCGCGAAGGCCGTGCTAATAATTTCAAGGGTTTACGCGAACGAGGCGTCCCCGAGCCGAAAAAGAGTCCGGAGTATTGATGAAGATTTAGACCGAGATGATAGTGATGGTCCCTTGCCAGGTGTGGAGTAGATTAATGGACATTTTTCTTAAAATAGATCTGTTCGTAATCATAACTTTGTTGTCATTTGCTTGCATTACAGAAGAAGATCAAGCCAAGAATAATAATATTCTTGAGTCTTGCGAATATATTCAGAGCGGATTTTACAGAACTCCATTAGAATCATCACCTAAACATGTCTGCATATTTGATACTTCCGATTTACTGTCTAGGCTTCTTGATGATCAGAACCAAGAAATGATTAATTTAATCCAAGATCAAGATAATAAATGCAATAAAATAACTTCAGTTGGATTTGATACTAATCATATAGCTCTTTATGAAATATTAAATTATGAACAATTTATTTCTATTTTTGGAGGTAGCCATGAAATTTCGATAAATTGTGATTTTACATATATGAAGTCTTTTGATTTCAACACAAAAAAACTATTAATGTCCTATTCTTGTGAATCAGCAGATGCCTACAGTGTTTTGTTTGTCGATAGCCTATCAGACGATCGCGTTGGATATAGACTTCTTACAAATATATCGGGGAGAGAATCTCCAGATATTTCCAGCAGTCCATCGAATGTGATTGTTGCTCCTAGAAGTAATTCGATTGAACTTTTTAAAACGATTATAAAACAAGATTTTGTGGATGAAATGCCTGAGCAATGTTTGTGACCTTGTGTGTTTATTAAAGAGCTAAGAATCTCACTAAATTAAATAGTAATCTCTCGTCGCCACGGTTGCGATACTTCTGGTGTCTGCCGACTGCATCATGGTGCCAATGAATTCTCAGGGCTTTCAGGTGCCGTCTCAAGAAGGCAACCAATCCTTCTGTTCGAGAGGTCATTCAGAAACAAATCGACTACATCGAACCACGCCTCCACATCATGATGAACTACGCTGATCTCAAGGCCCGCCATCACCCCCAGCATTTTTGGGACGCTCTCATGCCCGATTTTCGCACTGATTTCGCCGTCGGTCCTGATATCCGCAGGCCCAAGCCCAGGAGGTTCGCTGCATAGCTCCATCTGCCATGGCGGACGAGCACCCCCGGAGTATTGCCCCTCAAGGGATCTTCTGAATCCGCGTTCATCTTTTCTGCTTTCTATTTGAAATCTCCCCGGCAGGGGGGGATAACGGCGGCGATTTGCTTGGGTGGCGCGCCGCCGTTGCGTCTCTTCCAAGTTAAAATGATCACCCAGGATGCCTCATGAGATCACCCCAGGTGTTGTTCGCCTCGCTGGCGCTGACGACCCTCGCTTATGGTCAAAGCCCGCCCGTTCAAGCCCCCTCGACCCGCGTTCAAGCGCGCACGCTTCAGCCCCGACGCCTCGTCGAGCGCGCCATCCTGCGCGGCGTCGCCCAGCCCTTGATGGATCTCATGCTCTCCGCTGAGAGCGCCGGGCGTATCGAGGCCATGCCCGTGGAGATCGGGCAGCGCTTGGCGCCCAAGGCGCTCATCGCGCGGGTGGATCTTCAGCTTCAACGCGCGCAGATCAAGCAGGCTGAGGCCGCTGAGCGGCTGGCGAGCGCGACCCTGGCCCGCCTTGAGGCGCTTTTGAAAGACGCCATGACCTCGCCGCAGCAGGTGGATCAGGCCCGCGCCCAGGCCCAGCAGGCCAAGGCCACGCTGGAGGTGGCCAAGATCCAACGCGCGCGCTCGACGGTGCGCACGCCCATCGGCGGCGTGGTGGTCGAGAAGCGCTTGGATCAGGGGGAGTATGCCATGCCCGGCGCGCCCCTGATTCGCTTGCTCCACGATGATGTGATCCGCTTGGTGGCGCATGCCCCCGAGCGTCAAGTCAGCCGCTTGCGCCCCAAAATGCCCGCGCAGGTGCGTTTTACAGGCTTGGATGAGGTCTTTAAGGCGGAAATCCATCTGATTTTACCCGTCGCGAACCCCAAGAGTCATACCTTTGAGGTTCATTTCTTGATTGATAATCATGATCATCACATTTATTCGGGGATGTCCGCTGAGGTGGATATCTTGATGGCGACCCATGAGGGCGTCGTTATCCCTCAGGATTGGATCGTTGAGGGCGAGGGGGCGCGGCTGGCCTTCGTCGTTGAGGGGGGCGTCGCCCGCCGCCGCGTCGTCGAGGTGGGCGCCTCCGCCGAGGGGCAGGTCTTGATCTCCAAGGGCTTGGCGATGGGGGAGCAGATCGTCACCTTCGGTCAACGCAGCCTGCGCGATGAGCAGCGCGTTCAGGTCGTTGAGCGATGATCATCACCAAGGCCGCGCTTCAGTTTCGGCCCTCGGTCTATGTCCTCCTGGCCCTGATCCTCATCACAGGCACCGATGCCTATCTGACCCTGCCGCTTGAGGCCGCACCCGATGTGCAGATCCCCATCATCCTCGTCTCGACGGTCTACCCCGGCGTGGCCCCCGAGGACATCGAGACGCTCCTGACGACCCCCCTGGAGCGGGAGCTGAAGGATCTCAAGGATGTCAAGGAGATGACCTCCTCCAACTCCGAGTCCGTCTCGATGATCCAGATCGAGTTCAACTCGGGTGTTGATATGGATCAGGCGTATCAAAAGACCCGCGATAAGGTGGATAAGGCGCGGCCCGATCTGCCAAAGGACGCCGAGGACCCCACCCTGATGGAGATCAATATCTCTGAGTTCCCCATCATGGTGGTGAATGTCTATGGTTCCGGGAATATCCTCGACATTAAGGCCAACGCCGAGCGCCTTCAAGATGAGATTGAGATGGTGCCCGGTGTCCTCGATGTCAAGCTGACCGGCGGTGAGGAGCGTGAGATTCATATACACCTCGATCCTCAGAAGATGGAGAATCATGAGGTGAGCCTCGGGCTCGTCATCTCACGGATTCAGCAAGAGCACATCAATATCCCCGGTGGTAACTTGACCCTGGGCGGTTCAAAGTATCTTGTGCGCCTCTCCGGTGAATATAAGAATGTAAAGGAGATGGAGCAGATTGTCTTAAAGACACCCGAGGGGCGTTCGGTCAAGATTAAAGATATTGGTTATGTGGAGGATGGCTTTAAGGAGCGTAAGAGCATCTCTCGCGTGAACGGGCAAGAGTGCGTCACCCTTCGCGTGCAAAAACGCTCAGGTGAGAATATCGTGCGCATCGCGGAGGATGTTAAGGGGCTGCTTGAGGCGTTTAAGAAGACGCTGCCCGAAGGGATGAGCGTCTTTATTCAGCAGGATGAGTCTAAGCATATCCGCAGCATCGTGACTGATCTAGAGAACAGTGTTATCAGCGGTTTGATCTTGGTTTTGGGCGTGCTGTTGTTCTGGATGGGCGCGCGCAACGCCTTCTTTGTGGCCATCGCTATCCCGCTGTCGCTGATGATGACCTTCGCGACCCTGAGCATGATGGGCATCACGCTGAACATGGTGGTGCTCTTTTCGCTGATCATCGCCCTGGGGATGCTGGTGGATAACTCCATCGTGGTCGTGGAGTCGATCTTTCGTCACGCCTCGGAGGGGAAGTCGCGTATGGAGGCGGCGTATGAGGGCACCAAGGAGGTGGCGTGGCCGATCATCGCCTCAACAGCCACGACCGTGGCCGCCTTTGGCCCCATGCTCTTCTGGCCCGATATCATGGGCGAGTTTATGAGCTATCTGCCCAAGACCGTGATCATCTCGCTCTTGGCCTCCCTCTTCGTCGCCTTGGTGATCAACCCCGTCATCGCCGCCACCTTCCTCAAGCCCGGCGCGGCGCTCTTTGATGACTCGGGCGAGGCCAAGGGGCTGATCTTGGGCAGCTATAACCGCGCGCTGCGGCTGAGCTTGAAGTGGCCCGCCACGATCTTTGGCCTCTCGATGCTGCTCTTCGCCCTCGTCCTCTTCCTCTTCATCGAGCTCAACGCGGGCGTGGAGTTCTTCGCCGAGACGACCCCCGAGCGCGCCCAGGTGAGCGTCAAGACGGCCCTGGGCACGGAGCTGGGGCGCACGGATGAGATGACGGGCTGGGTCGAGGCGCTGGCGGGTCAGGATGACAACATCGAGACGATGGTGGCCAACGTGGGCTTTGGCGGCGGCAGCATGACGGGCAGCTCGGCCAGCACCCACTTGGCGGTGGTGGACGTGGAGTTTAAGGATCGCCATGAGCGCGGCGCGCGCACGCCGCAGATGTCGATCAAGGATCTGCGCGCGGCGGTGGCGGAGCTGCCCGGCGGTGAGTTTCGCATCCAGACTCAGAAGATGGGGCCACCGACGGGCGCGCCCGTGGACGTGCGGATCTCGGGGAAGGACTACACCATCCTGCGCGAGTACGCCCAACGCATCGCTGATCTGTTGGGCACCATCGAGGGCGTCGTCGATGTCAAGAATGACTATGAGGCGGGCTTGCCCGAGGTGCGCGTGCTGGTGGATCGCGAGGCGGCGAAGCTGCGCGGGGTCAGCACCGCCGCCATCGGCGACGCGATCCGTGGCGCCATCAACGGCGTGGAGGCGGCGAAGCTGCGTGAGGGCGATAAGGAGTATGAGATCGTCGTCCGCTTCGCCCCCGAGTTCCGCCGCAACCTCGATGATCTGCGCAACCTGCGCGTGACGGGTAAGGATGACATACAGATCCCCCTCCGCGACGTGACCCGCGTGGTCACGGCGGGCGGCGTTGGCACGATCAATCACACAGATCGCAAGCGCACCATCTCGATCACCGCCGATGTGGCCGGGCAGCGCAGCTCCTCAGAGGTGCTCGTCGAGGTCCAAGCGCTCGTCGATCAGAAGATCAAGCCCCCCTCCGGCTATCAGCTGCGCTATGGCGGCGAGAGCGAGGAGCAGGATAAGGCCGCCTCCTTCTTGGGGCGGGCGTTCCTCATCGGCGTCTTCATCATGGCGCTGATCCTGATCACGCAGTTCAACTCGCTGCTGACGCCGATGATCATCCTGGGGTCGATCATCATGTCCCTGATGGGGGTCTTCCTGGGCCTCTTGGTGCTGCGCGATAAGTTCGGGATCATGATGACGGGGATGGGGGTGATCTCCCTGGCGGGGGTGGTGGTCAACAACGCCATCGTGCTCATCGACTACATCAACCAGCTGCGCGCGCGCGGCGAGGCGCTGGTGGAGGCCATCGCCATCGCCGGCTTGGTGCGCTTTCGCCCCGTGATGATGACGGCGGTGACGACGGTGCTGGGGATGCTGCCGATGGCCCTGGGCGTCAACATCGACTTTCGCAACCTGGCCTTTGACTCCGGCGGCGGCTCAACGGAGTGGTGGGGGCCGATGGCCCGCGCCATCGTCTTTGGCCTCGCCATCGCCACGGTGATGACCCTGATCATGGTGCCGGTGATGTACCTCCTCAAAGAGCGGATCGTGGCCTTGGCGCTGCGCCTCCTGGGTCGAGAGGCGGTGGCCAAATGAGCGCGCTGCTGACGTTGGCGCTGCTCCTCCAGCCACAGGGCTTGACGCTGGATCAAGCCACGGCCCAGGCGCTCAAGACGAGCCCTGATCTCCTTGAGGTCCAGGAGCGCGTCGCCCAGGCGGAGCTGCTGATCTGGCGGGCCTGGGCGACGCTCCTGCCGCGCGTGACCCTCACGGGGCAGATCACGCGCAATGACCAAGAGATCATCTTCGCCATGCCCGACATCAACGGCATCATCGCCGGGCTGACGGCCCAGGCGCAGGGGCTGCCCCCGCCGCCCGCCACGGCGGCGGATGAGATGGTCATCCAGGAGGAGTGGGGGCAGCAGTACGGGCTGACCGCGCGCGTGCCCCTCTTCAGCGCCCAGTCTTGGCCGCTGCTCAAGGGCGCGCAGCGCACCGTGGAGCTGTCGCAGCTGCGAGCGCGTCACGCCGAGAATGAGCTGCGCCACGCCGTCGCGGGCGCCTTCTTGGCGGCGCGGACAGCGGAGGAGTCTGTGGGCGTCTCCAAGGTCAGCGTCGAGGCGGCGCAGGCGAGCCTGCGCTTGGCGGAGGCGCGGCTCAAGGCGGGGGTGGGCCTCAAGCTGGAGGCCCTCAAGGCGGAGATGGAGGTCAACGAGGCCGTCGCCGCCGTCGCCGACGCCGAGAGCAGCGTCGCCTTGGCCCACGCGGGGCTGCGCGCGCTCTTGGGGTTGGAGGGCGAGATCCAGCTCATGGGGGATTTTAAGCCCACGCCCCCCAGCGCCGATCTGGCGGGCCTCAAGGCCACGGCGCTTGATCAGCGGCTCGATCTCAAGGCCTTGGAGATCAACACGCGGCTGGCCTCGCTGCAAGAGACCCTAACCAAGACGCGGTTCTTGCCCACCGTCGATCTCACCTACAACTACACCTGGGCCTCAGCGGCGGGCTTCGGCGGCGAGAACAGCAGCTGGCGGCTGATCTTCGGGGCGAGCTGGACGATCTTCGAGGGCAGTGATCGCTTCGCCGTCCTCAAGTCGGAGGCCTCAGACACCCGCCAAGCGACGCTGCGCTACGCCGGGCTGCGTCGCCAGATCATCAAGGAGGTGGAGGCGGCGTGGATCGAGCGGGATCGCAAGCTGCGCGGCGCCGCCGTGGCCGAGGAGCGCGCGGCGCTGGCCGAGGAGGGCCGCCGCTGGGCCACCAAGCACTTCGAGGAGGGCTTGAGCCATAAGGTGGATCTCTCCGAGGCTGTCCAGGCGCTGCGCCAAGCCAAGATCGCCGCGCTGCTGGCCCAGCTCCAGCTTGATCTGGCCCAGCTCCAGCTTCAGCGCGCCTTGGGCGCGCCGCCCAGCCGCCCCTGAGGCGCGCTCAAGGCGCCGCGCGGCGCTTGAAGACCCCAGCTCAGCGCCGGAGGGAGGACTGACACGGTGATCAATCATCCAAGAGCCTGATCTTGCGCTTCTCCCCACCATCTTTGCTTGGCGTTGACGCGCGCTTGTGAATCTCAGCCTCACCGCCCTCCTTGCCCAGAAGCCGAATACGGGCCTTCTTGGGCTCGGGCTCGGGCTTCTTCTCCTGTGACGCTGATCGTTTGGCGTGTGAAGCCTTGGCGCGCGGCCGCTTGGCGCGCGCTTCAGGCTTGGCCGCCTCGGGCTCAACCGCCTCGGGCTTGGCCGCCTTGGCCTCAACCGCCTCGGGCTTGGCCGCCTTGGCCCCTGTGTCCGCCTTGGGCCCCGCGTCCGCCTCATGGGGCTGGGCGAGCAGGGGCGACGGCGGCGTCTCACCCAAGCGCGCGTCGCCTGCGTAGACGCTGGCGCCCGTGGGCTGACGCTTGAGCGCGAGATCCGCCGAGGGTGCCTCAGGTGGCGGCGCTTCGCGGCGGTGCGTGAGCCGATCGAGGTAGAGGAAGACGATGACCCCGACGAGCGCGAAGAACGCAGCCAAGATCCCGAGGCGAACCGCCCACCCACGCCGCTTGTTCTCCACGAGAGGCGCGAAGAGGATCCCAGAGGAGGTCATCGTCAGCGAGGTGCTCGTGTGCTCCTCGATCCACCCCTCGCGACGACGGATTTGCTTGAGGGCGGCGCGCATCTCTTCGGCTGAGGCGAAGCGATCCTCGGGGTTCTTGGCCAACGCGCGGAAGACGACCGCCTCCACCGCCGCGGGGATGGTCACGGAGGGGCGAACCTCGGAGAAGCGCGGGGGCCGATCACGCAGGTGCGCCTTAAAAAGCTCATGGGTGTTGGCGTTCTCGAAGGGGGTACACCCCGTCAACATACGATAGAGGACGACGCCGACCGCGTAGAGATCCGTCCGAGCATCGACGATCCCCATGGTGATCTGCTCAGGCGCCATATAGCGCGGCGTCCCACAGATCTGGCGCTGCTCCGTGACGTCGTGACCCAGCCGCTCAGCCATCTCCTCGTCGGCGTTGGTGGCGAACTTGGCGATGCCAAAATCTACGATCTTGACAAAGTCTGGATCCTCGTTGTGGGTGACGAGGAACAGGTTGCCCGGTTTGAGATCGCGGTGGACGATCTGACGCTCATGCGCGTGCTGAAGCGCCCTGAGGATCTGATCCGTGATGTGCAGCGCGCGCTCGACCCTTAACCACGGCAGCTGCTTGAGGAGGTGATGGAGGCTCTGGCCCTCTAACAGCTCCATGGCCAGGAAGAGGTGCTCCTGGTCGATCCCATAGTCATAGATCGTGGTGATGTTGGGGTGGTTGAGGTTGCTGGCGATGCGCGCGCCCCGCGCGAAGCGCTCGGTGGCGCTCTGATCGGGGTGGGGCTGCAACTTGAGGGCGACGGGGCGCTCTGTGGAGGTCTGCCACGCCTTCCAAACGGTGCTGTCCATCCCGCCGACGCCGATGAGGTGCTTGATGAGGTAGCGATCGGCGATGAGGTGGTCGGAGAGATCCTCGACGAGGGTCTTGCCATCCTTGGGGCAGCGCTGTCGGGTCGGCTCACAGCGTTGGTTGCAGCGTGGACAGATGCGCGCGGGCTCACCGGGCGCTGGCGGGATCACGGGGGAGGCGCCCTCGACCCCCTCCGCCTCGATGTTGGGTCGTCTCCGCACCCCGCTGGGGGAGGACGAGGGGCCAGAGAACACCCCGGAGGTGGAGCCAGAGGAGATCGCGGGGGGGGGGAGCGCCTTGATCTTCGCGTCGAAGCCGCCCCCGAGGAGATCCTCTTTGATCTTTTGATGCAGCGCCTCGATCTGCGCCTCGACGGGGGCGCCCTCCGAGATCGGGCGAGCCTCTTCGTGGATGTTATGCCTCTCGTAAGAGACTCGAGAGAAGAGCGTGTCTTGGGTGGAGGCGCTCTCCAGCGTGATGACACGCCCCGCGCGCCGCAGCTCGACGGAAATCTTCATCAGTTGGCGTCAACCCTCACAAGAACCCGCCGATGTGAACGCGCCCACCCCCTTCGTGCGCAGAGAAGCCGATGCTGGCCTTGGACGCGCTGGCGTCGTCGCCCTCAACCCACAGCATGATCACCCCGATGGTCAACGCCGCGACGCCAGCGCCTCCGAGGATGTCGGCCGTCAACGCCTGTGTCTGGCTCCTGTCCTTGGCGTCGCGCTTGACGGCGAGCAGATCGCTCTCGTCGAAGTCATCGGCGGAGCGCTGGGCCATCACGCCGAAGACCCCCCCCGCGATCCCCAAGGCCGCGCCGGTGCCGATCACCAACCAGGGCGCCACGCTGGGCTTGGGCGGCGGAGGCGGGGCGATTGGATCTTGAATGACCTTGATGATCTTGACTGAGGTGGGCTCAGCGGGCTTATCGGGCTTGGCTCGGGCCGCTTCGCGCTTCTGGATCTCGAGCTTGAGCTTGATGATGCGCTCGTTGACCACGGGGATCTTCTCGGGATCCACATCGGGGCTGCCGATGTAGCGGCGATAAAACTGGATGGCCAACTGGGGGTCGTCGATCTTGCGCTCGTAGATGACCGCGATGTTGTAGATCAGCGGCGCGTTGGGTTCGAGCTGGTTGGCGCGGATGTAGAGCCCAACGGCCTTGACATAGTCACCGGCGTCATAAGCCGCGGCGCCCGCCTCGGCGAGGGCCTCGATGCGCGCCTCTCCGCCCTCTTCCGTCTGGGCGAATGAGACCCCAAGTAGCAGACAGAGGAGCAGTATAAACTTCATATCGTGTCCCCCAAGATAAGCAGGATTGGTAAAGTAAACCTGCGTCGTACGGCGCGCAATCTATTTGCAATTCGCGTCAAGTGATGACGCTTCACTCACCCCCCTGGGTATAAACAAGGGCGTACACAACAAAAGAAACGCTTGTAAATAATCGTAAACTCAGCGATCACCCACACAGCTGGCGGGGACTTGAGCGGGTATATCCTCCTCCCCTTCTTCGAGCAAACGACCACCCTCAGGCATCTTAATAACACCTCGTACAAACCAACAGATCCTCAATAATTCTTCATCGCTGAGGCGCTCACCCGTTGGGATACGGGTTGCCCCATCCACATCGACGATCGGACCCGTATAAGGCTCAATTTCGCCCATCGCGAGCTGCTGGATGAGCCCCTCAAGCTCAACGATAAAGTCCAACCCCAAGATGTCGCGGTTGAGCGGCGCGAGGTAGATGATGCTCTCACTGGCGTCGCCCTTGATGCCCTCCCAGATGCGCCGCCGAGGGTCCCAAGTCCCATCACGCATCTCACCCACCAGACGAACCAACAACGGACCCCAGTTCCAGTAAGGGGTGGTCAGGCAGGTGTCTGGCGCGAAGAGCTCACAGGCGTCGAGGCTGTCATTGCCGATCGAGTAGACCACGTCGCCGTCGTTGGCGATGAGGTCCTTGGAGATGTCCAACGCGATGGGCGTGTCGGTGCTCGTGTAGATGGTGTCGGCGCCTGCGCTGACAAGCTCCTGAGTGATCCGAATCTCGTTCTCTGGGTCATACCAAGCATGGATCCAGTCCACCATCACCTTCGCCTCTGGGTTAATGGATTGGGCTCCGAGCGTAAAGGCGTTGATGTGACGGATGATCTCTGGAATCGGCAGCGAGCCGACGATGCCGATGCGGCCGCTTCGACTCGCCTTCGCGGCGGTCTTCCCCGCGAGCCACATCGCTTGACGCATCTTGCCGAAGTAAGCGCCCATGTTCGGCGCGCTGGCGTAGTCGGCGCTGATCAAGAAGTTGTAGCTCGGGTTGTTCGCCGACATCTCTTGGACTTTGCTCATGAAGCTCGCGCTGGTGGCGATCACGACGTTCGCGCCGTCGTCGATCATCTGCTCCATGACCTCGATGGCGTCTACCGGATCCACGCTCGGGGTGTAGACGGTCCTCGTGTTGGGGAGGTGCTGCTCTAGATACTGGCGGCCTTGGTCATGCGTCTTGGTCCAGCCGAAGTCTCCGACAGGCCCCACATAGATAAACGCGACGTTCGGATCGCCCTTGAGCGGCGGCGGGAGCCTAAAACGACAGAGCCCGTCTTCACATGTCGCATCAGCGGTGACGGTTGGACAATCCTCGTCCACTTCGCACTCTTGGCTGCATCGAGATTGACTACATCTCCGCGAAGCGCAATCTTCGTGATCTGTACATGTCTCAGCGAAAGCATTCCCCGTAAGCGCGGCATCAGGAGTAATGGCGTCAAGTTTTCCAGAATCAGCGTTTTCTATGCTTGGAGCATGGCAAATTTTATCCTCAATGCTACAAATTAATCCTGATGGACAATCTTTATCCTGTTCACACTTCGAAAAATCTAAGGAGAGGCTGCAAGCGGTGATGCTTTTGAGGAACACGAAGATCCCCAGACAGCGTAGAAATTTCATATCAAACCTCCAATTGCTTGAATGTGCGACGCATCAATCATGCTGTCAAGTATCAATGGGATGTTCGCCCGCGAGGCTCTCGTCCGGGCGCACGGCTTCGTGAGTAATGTTTTTATTTGATTTAATTCAATGGGTTAAGCAGCAGCGAAAGCCGATGGCGTGAGAGGTGAAGCCCGGCGCCTTGAGATCCAAGCTCAGATCGCAGCGCAGGCCCTCGGGGGGGTTGGTCTCAAAGCCGCCGCCGCGCGCGGGGCGCAGGCCGTCGATCTCCTCATCGACCCACTCCTTGAGGTTGCCTGAGAGATCATAGACGCCGCCGCGCGCGCAGCTCTCCAGCGCGCCGCAGGGCAAGAGGGCGTCTTGGAGCCCTGGGCTGCCCGGCGCGTCGTCGCGCCCGCCGCCGTTGCACAGCGGCGCGGCGTAGATCTCGCCGTAGGGATAGGCGCCGCCGCAGGCCGCCGCCCACTCCGCGCCGCTGCACAGCCGCGCGCCGAGGGCCTCGCAGGCCGCCGCCGCCTGCGCCCAGCTGACATCCGCCCAGGGCAACACCCCCGGCTCGCTGCAAGCGTGATCTTGGATATAGGCCGTCACCTCATCGTCGGGGACCAGATCCCAGCCCGGCGCCTCCGCCGTGGCGCCCGGACGGCTGGCCTCATAGGCGAAGATGGCGTAGCCCTCCAGCTCAACCCAGGCGGGGGTGTAGTCCTCGTCGATCAAGCCATCGCAGTCATCATCGCGGCCATCGCAGTCATCATCCGGCCCCTCGGGGGCGCCCGGCGTGACCTCGCACAGCACCCCCTCGCCGCCCGGCGCGCAGCGGGGCATGGCGCTGCGACGGCAGACCCCCCGCCCGGCCTCGCAGGGCGTCGCCAACGCTAAGGCGAAGTCCTCATCGACGCGGCCATCACAGTCATTGTCCAGCCCGTCACAGCGCCCCGCCTCGCTGAATGGCTGGAAGCGAGGGCCGGGCAGGCAGCGGAAGCCCGCCGCGCCATCGCAGACCGGGCCGCGCCGCCTGGGCGCGCAGGCGGCGCCGTCCACGCCGCTGAGGCAGGCGTAGCCGGGGTGGAGCGCCGCGCAGCCTTGATCATCGACGCACTCAACGCCCGTGGGGCCGCCGTCGCTGAGCAGGCAGATCTCACCCTCGCAGACCTCGTTTATCGCGCAGTCCTCGTCGATCTGACACTCCGGGCCGCAGACGCCCGCCTCAGGGCACAGCCCCTCGGGCAGCCGCAGATCCTCGACCTCATCGATCAAGCCGTCGCAGTCATCATCGCGGCCGTTGCACTGCTCGGCGGTGGCCCCCGAGGTGGTCGGCGCGCAGGCGTACTCGCAGCCCGTGGCGGGATCGCCGTCGAGATCCACCCAGCCGGGATCGCAGGCGCTGATCCCACAGCGCCCCTCAACGCAGCCCGCCGCGCCGCGCTCGACTTCGGCGCAGGCCGCGCCGCAAGCGCCGCAGTGGGCGATGTCGCTTTGGAGATCAAAGCCCTCATCCACCTGACCGTCGCAGTTATTGTCGAGCCCGTCGCAGATCTCCACGCCGTTGGCGGTGATCAAGCAGTCCGACTCGCAGCCGTCCTCGACGACGGCGTTGTAGTCATAGAAGCCCTCATGGCAGGCGGAGAGATAGCAGCGCCCGCCCAGGCAGGCAGGGGTGGCTTGAGCGTAGGGGCCGCAGGCGTTATCGCAGGCGCCGCAGTGGTCAGGATCATCAAACAGGCGTTGACGCAGATCGGGATCATCCTCATCGATGAGGCCATCACAGTCATCATCCACGCCGTTGCAGATCTCCTCGCCACGGAAGCAGACATCGGGGCGCGCCAGGGCGTCGGGCAGCGGCGCGGCGTCGGGCGG
>JAHJCH010000338.1 GCA_018813065.1 Myxococcota bacterium | reverse complement strand
GCAGGCGTGGGCTGAGGCGCGGGCTGAGGCGCGGGCTTAGGCGCGGGCTGAGGCGCGGGCTTAGGCGCGGGCAGAGGCGCGGGCTGAGGCGCGGGCTGAGGCGCGGGCTCAGGCTCAGGCTCAGGCATGGGCTCAGGCTCAGGCATGGGCTCAGGCATAGGCTTCGGCGCAGGCGCAGGCTCAAGCTCAGGCGCGCCCTGCGCCGCTGCCTCCGCCTCGGCCAACAGCGCGCGCAGCTCCTCATCCTCTGGGCTCTCCGCCACCAGCCGCCTCAAGAGCGGCGCCGCCTCCGCCAGCCGCGCCGCCTGCTCATAGGCGTCCAGCAAGTTAAACGCGGCGACGCGGTAGCCCGGCGCCACCGCCAAGGCGGCGCGTAGCCGGGCGATGGCCTCCTCTAAGTCGCCGCGCTGAAAGGCGATGACGCCCAGGTTATTGAGCGCCTCGTGGTGATCGGGCTGTGCGGCGACGATGGCCTCAAAGCAGGCGATGGCCGCCTCGATCTGGCCCGCCGCGAAGAGGGCCTCACCCTCCTGAATCGTCCTCATCTCATCTCCTTCTCCGGCGTCAGGCCGCCGCGCAGGAGCGCGGGCTGGATGGGCTGATGGGGGTTGCGCGCGTCGTGGCGCGCCAAGACGCGCCGCAGCGCCTCGGCGGCGTCGATGGAGGGCAAGACCTCGCCGATCTCCAGCCGCCGCCCTGTGATGGTGTAGCCCTCAAGCGCCAAGGCGCCGCCCTGGCCGACGCGGACCCACAGCGCCTCGCCCTCGCGGCGCAGGATCTGGCCCGGCGCGCCCTCCTCGGCGGGGAGATCAAGGGGCCGCGCCCGCCAGATCGTGATCCGCCCCCCCGCGTAGTCACAAAACGCCCCTGGATATGGCCGTGTCAGCGCGCGGATCTGGGCATCGAGGGCTTGGACGGGCTGGCGCCAGTCGATCCCGCCGTCCTCGGGGCGCCGCGCGGGCAGATAATAGGCGCGCCCCACCTGGGGGACGCCGTCGGGGAGGCGCGGCGCGCTGAGGGCCTCGTGGAGCATCTCGGCTAAGGCGGCGTTGACCTTGGCGTAGGCGTCGTTGATGTCATCGCGTGGGCCGTAGCGAAAGCGGCGGGTGGCGATGACCGGCCCCGCGTCGGCGCTGGGCGTGAGGTGAAACAGCGCGATCTCAAAGCTGGGCGCGCCCAGCAAGATCGCCCAGTTCTGCGGCGAGCGCCCCCGCCCCCCGAGGATCCCCCAAGGGCTGCCATGCCCCCCCAGCGCCGCAGAGGCGTGGGCCAAGAGCCACGGCGGGATCAGCCGCTGCCAGCCAAAGACCAGGAGGACATCCAGGGGCAGCGCCTCCAGCCGCGCGCGGTCCTCGGCGCGGCGCAATCTGTAGTCATAGACGGGCGTAAAGGGGAGGCCGTGGGCGCGGGCGTGCGGCTCAAGGTCCACATAGCCCGAGCGCAGGTCGGAGGCGGTGGACTTCAGCCCGATGACGCCGCTGAGGCGCGGGGCCAGGGCCTCAAGCAGCGCCCGGCTCATCTCCACGGCGCCCAAAAGGTAGACGCCCACGGCTCAGACGGGTCGGGTGGGCACGCGCAGGGCCACCCGCGCGCCGCCCAAGGTCGAGGACGTGATGCTCAGCGCCCCGCCGTGCAGCGCGGCGACTTGATGGGCCACCGCCAGCCCCAGCCCCGCCCCGCCAAAGGCCCGCGTGGCGCTGCCGTCGATCTGGTAGAAGGGCTCGATCACCGCGTCGCGCTGGGCGGCGGGGATGCCCGGCCCCTCGTCGCTGATGGCCCACTCCAAGAGCCGACGATCCCCCTCGCCCTCCACCAAGATCTGCCCCTCGATCAGCAGCGCGCCGCCCTCTGGGCCAAACTTAAGGGCGTTGTCGATGAGCTGCTCAAAGGCCTCAGAGAGCCGCTGAGGATCCACCAACGCCTCCTCCACCGCCGTCGCCCGCAGCGTCAGCCGCGCCCCCCGCGCGGCGATGGCCTCGCTCAAGCCGCCGACGACCGCGCGCAGCAGCGCGTCGGGTTGAACCACCTCGGGCTTGAGCGAGATGGCCCCGGTGGCGAAGCGTGTCACCTCCAGCAGGTTGTCGATGAGGTGCTTGAGCCGCGAAAGCGCGCCCTCCATGCGCCCGAGGGTCTGCGCCTGCTTGTCGTTGATCGGCCCCATCTCCTCTTGCGCCAGCATCCGCGTATAGCCCAGGAGCGGGGTCATGGGCGTCGCCAGCTCATGGCTGACGTTGCGCAGCACCGCCATCTTGAGCCGATCCACCTCCTTGAGCCGATCATGGGCGTGGGTCAAGGCCCGCAGCTGACCCTCAAGGCGATCGACGACCTCCTGGCTGTGCTCAAGCAGGTGCCCCGCCCGCTCCTCCGCCCGCCCCTCCTCGCGGTAGCCGCTGAGGAAGCGCTGGATATCGGCGGTGAAGCGGGCGATGGAGATGGGCTTGGTGATGAAGCCGTCAAAGCCCAGCGCCAGCGCGCGGCCACGATCCCCCTCGGCGGTGATGGCGACCATGGGGATCGCCGTCAGCGCGGGCTCCGCCTTGAGGCGGGTGATCACCTCGTAGCCGTTGAGGCCAGGGATGTTGATGTCGATGAGGATCAGCGCCGGCTCGACGGCGCGGGCCAGGGCGAGCCCCGTCAAGCCATCGGCGGCGTCCACTACCGTAAACCCCTTGGATTCCAGCAGCTTGCGGATCAAGAGCCGGTTCTCACGGCGATCCTCGATGTGGAGGATCTTCACTGGGCCTCCTCCAGCAGCGCCGGCAGCGCCGCCAGCAGCGCCTCGCGCGTCGCCGCCTGGGGATCAGCCCACGCCCGCCACAGCGCGCGCTCCAGGACGCGCCCGATCAGCGGCGAGGGGCGCAGCGCCAGGCGCTGGATGACGTCGCCGCCGTGGATGGGCAGATCCTTGGTCGTCAGCGGCCCCCGCCAGGCGTCGAGGGCGGTCAGGCGGGCGTCGAAGGCGTCGAAGGCGTCGAGATCGGGCTGAGGGGCCAGGGCGCGGCGCGCTGAGCGGAGGTGCCCGTAGATGGTGGGCGTCAATGCGGCGAGGGCCGCGCGGGCCTCGGCGTCGCGGCGCGGCGCGGCGGGATCAAAGCCCCAGGCGGCGATGACGGCGGCGACGCCCTGGATCACCTCATTGGGGAAGCGCAGCCGCCGGGCGATCTCCTCGGCTGAGGCCGCGCGCTCGGCGTGGAGGAAGGTCGCCAGCCGGGGGATCGAGGGCAGCGGCGTGGCGCAGCTGTTGAAGATCCGCGCGCGGCGCGCCTCGCTCAGCGTCGCCAGCTCAGGGAGGAAGACGTCAAAGAGGCCCAAGCGCCACAGCGCGTCCATGGCCCAGGCGGCGCGCCGCCCATCCAGGGCCTTGAGCCACTCGACGCGGATGCGCTCGATGGCGACCTTGCGCGCCGTCTCCAGCGCCAGGGGGATCGCCGCCCACGTCTCGGCCTCGATGTCCAAGCCCAGCGTGGAGGCGAAGCGCACGGCGCGGAAGGGGCGCAGGCCGTCCTCGGTGAAGCGATCCAGCGGCCGCCCCACGGCGCGGATCAGCCCCGCGCGCAGATCCTTTTGCCCGTCGAAGGGATCGATGATCACGTCGCGGCGCGGATCCCAGGCCATGGCGTTGATCGTAAAGTCGCGGCGGGCCAGATCCTCGCGCAGCGCGGGCGTAAAGCGGATCTCATCGGGGCGGCGCCCGTCCGAGTAAGAGACGTCCACGCGGTAGGTGGTGATCTCCACGGCCTCATCGGCCAGAACCGCCGTGACCGTGCCGTGCTGGAGGCCCGTGGGGATGGTGCGCTCAAACAGCTCCAGGCTGACCGAGGGCTGGGCGTTGGTGGCGATGTCCCAGTCATTGACGGGGCGGTTGAGCAAGCGATCGCGCACGCAGCCGCCGACGAAGTAGGCCTCGAAGCCCGCCTCTTGCAGCATCCGCAGCGCGGTCAAGGCGCCTCTGGGGGGGGTGATCATGGCTCACGCTCCGTGATCTGAGGATGAACGCTCCAGCTGGGCCTTGAGCCAGCGACGCTCGGCGGCTGTCAACGTCTTATGGAGATCAGCGGGGCGCTCATCAAGGACATCTCGCAGCCGCGCCATCCAGTCCAAGGCGACCTCCACGGCGGGGGCCGCCGCGTGGCGGTGCTGGAGGGTCTTATCAAGATCGCCGGCGGCGCGCCAGCACCGCAGGGCGCTGGCGGCGTCGCCCAGGCGCTCGAAGCGGGCGGCGGCTTGGGCGAAGAGGCCCTGGGCCTCCTCCAAGGCCGCCGTCAAGCGCGGCTCAGGGCGCCGCAGCTGCTCATGGATGGCCCGCGCCGCCTTCAGATCCGCCCCCTCGCGCAGCAGGCAGCCCAGCGCGGCCTTGCGCAGGGTGTGGGCCTCGTCCATCAGGGCGGCGGCGGGCACATCGAGGATCTCCAGCCAGCCCTCGATGTAGCCACGGAAGGCCGGGGCGTAGCGGGGGTCCTCGCTGGCGCGGTAGAGGCGCCGCCGCCAGCCTTGGGCGCGGCGACGCAGGGCGTGGCGCATCCAGGGGGGGCGCTCGATCTTGAGCAGGGCGTCGAGCAGCGGCAGCAGGCGCTCAATGTCACGGGGGCCGTACTCGGCGCCGAGGCGCTCTAGGGCCACGGCCCAGTCCTCGCGATCGAGCGCGCGGGCGGCGGCGAGGCTCTCAGCGCGTAAGCCGTCCAGATCCAAGCCCGCCACGGCGCCGCCACAGTACAGCGACCAGGCGACCTGCACGGCCACCTCGCGGGCCTCCGCCCGCAGGGCCTCATCGGCGACGCCGTTGGGCAGCTCAGGATCACCGAGCAGGCGCACCGCTTGGCGGGCGCGCCGCCACGCCTGAAGGGGGCGCTCCTCTTGGAGCTGGAGGGCGTCCTTGATGTAGCCCGTCACCCGCGCCTCGGGGCTGACGTGGCCGCTCTTGAGGTGCTCGATGAGATCCCGCCAGTCGTACTCCACGGGCTGCCCCAGCAGGGCCAGGCTGGCGGCCTGGGCCTCGGCGCTGGGGCTGACGTCGAGGAAGATCAGCGTCTCGGTGGCGCGGCTGACGGCCACGCGCAGCCGGTCGATGGCCTCGCGCTTGATCGCCATCTCAACGGGCGTCGGCGACATCGCCGCAAGCCGCGTCAGGTGCGCGCCGGGCTCAAGGACGCAGACGATCTGGTGCTCCAAGCCCTTGGCCTCCTCGGGGAGCAGGAGCGCGCCCTCGCCGACGCCCTCCAGCCAGGGCAGGGGGGCCTCATCCAAGCGCAGGAGCGCCGCGCCGCCGATCTCATCGAAGGCGGCCACGAAGTCGCGGGCCATGCTGGGGTGGGCGCGGACGTAGAACAGCTGGGCGGAGGCGGCGAAGCGCGTGTCCGGGGGGATGCGGTGACGCGGGCGCTTGTCCTTGGGCAAGAAGTCGTACAGCTCGCCTGCGCGATCGATGACCTCGGCGATGGCCTTGGGGCTGCGCAGGTTGCCCTTGAGCGTGAACTTACGCGGCGGCGCCAGCCGCTCATCCAGCAGCCGATTAAACGGCCCCCAGTGAAAGTGAGAGGGGCGCACGGTCTGCCCCTCGTCCCCGGCGAAGAGGAGGAAGGGCGCGCGGTGGCGGTCGGCGGCGACGCGGCGGGCCAGCTCCGTCAGCACCGTCACCTCCAGGCGCGTCAGATCCTGCACCTCATCGACCACCATCCGATCGCAGAGGAGCCCGGCGGGCAGGGGGCGCGTCGCCAGCAGGCCCTCGGCGGCGCGCCACGCCGCCTCCAGCTCAGGGAAGAAGCGGATCAGCGGCCCCTCCGCCTCCAAGAGCGCGGCGAGCACCAAGGTCGCCTCGACGAGCGCCTCGCCGAGCTTGGCGCGCTGGCTGCGGTAGATCGTGTCCTTGAGCCGGGGCGTGTTGGGCTGGGCCAGCTCAAAGGGCCGGGTGGGCTGGGCGGCGCCGATCAGCCCGCCGCGCAGCTCGGCGAAGAGGGCGTCGGCGCGGCCACGCCAAGGCCCAAGGCGCTCGGGGTTGAGGCGCTTGAGGGCCTCGGCGAAGGCGGCGCGGCAAGCGGCCAGCGGCGGGCGGACAATATCCTCGCCCAGCAGCCGCCCCAAGAGATCCGTAAAGGCCAGGGCCTCGACGTGGGTGTCTGGGGCGGCGAACGTCTCGAAGTGCTCCTCGGCGCGCAGCGTCAGGCTCTGCGACCAGGTGACATAGAGGACGTCCTCACCGCGCCGCGCGTCCACGGCCTTCCACAGCGCCGTCGTCTTGCCCGAGCCGGGGTAGCCCGCCAGGACGCGGACGGGCTCATGGGCGTCGATGAAGGCGCGCTGAGGCTGCTCCCAGGGGGCGGGGACGAAGGCGGCCTCCTCCAGATCGGGCACGTCGAGGTGCAGGTAGCTCTCCTCCCCCTCCACGCGCAGAGGGCGATGATCGTCGTGATGACGCACCGCCCGCAGCACGATGGCGCGGGGGCGGTCAAGGGCGTGCCCCTTGAGGATGGGCGTCCCTTGCCGGGTCCACCAGAGGTAGAAGTGGCTGCCGCCGTTGCCGCCGAGGGGCGCCCTCAGCCAGCCCAGGTTCTCGCCGTGGGTGGGCTTATTGACGCTGGTGCGGCCGTGGGCGGCGAGCTGATGCAGGACAAGGGCGACGCGGCGCTTGAGGTGGGCGCGCCCCGTCGCGTCGGCCTCCTCCAAGAAGTCCTCGTGGGCGTAGAGCGTGTAGCGGGCCTGGCGGCGAGGGCCCTGGGGATGCGGCGCGTCTTGCCCAAAGATCAAGGCGGGCGGGGGCGGCGCGGGGGCGGGCGGCGGGGTCAGCTCGGGCTCCACGGGCGCGGGCAGCGCGCTGGAGAGCGCCTCGATCTCATAGGCGCTGAGGGGGCGGTTGCTGTCGCGGATCTTGGCGCGCGGCCAGCCGAGGACATCGGAGAGCAGCGCCTCCATGGCGCCCTTCTCCAGCTCAAACCTTCTTCTAAACTGTTCGCTCGTCAGCCCCATGGCGCGGCTGTCTCCTCATTCACTCGGCCGCGCCCTGGGGCGATCAGTCGATAGATTGCACGCGGATATCCAAGGCGCGGCCTGGGCGCAGGACGCTGCGGGCGCCGAGGTGGTTCCAGCGCATTAAATCACGCAGGGACACCTTATGGGCCTTGGCGATGCTGCCCAGCGTCTCGCCTCGCCGGATCGTGTGTTGATAGCGCCCGTAGCGCCGGGCGTCGAGGCGCCGCTGCGTGTGCTCGATCTCTTCGCGGCTCCACAGCGCCCCCAGCAGCGCCGCCAGCGGCGCCTTAAAGCGAATATGGAGGTGGTTCCAGTGCCCCTTGACGTGCTGCACCAAGGCGCCGGAGACGCGATGCCCGTTGGGATAGGAGAGGATCGGGCGCAGCTGCGCCGGTGACATCTTCAGCGTCTTATGCAGGTAGCGATAGAGCACTTTTTGGAGCTTATAGTCCATGTAGAGCACCTCCGCGTCGGGGGCCACGGCGCGGATCAGCGCCCAGACGCGGGGGCAGTCCAGCTTATCGGCGGTGACGAAGTGGAGGCTGTGATCGCCGGGGGCGACGCCCTTGAGGTAGTAGCGCGTGTCCACGTCGCGGCCCTGCTGATGGGTGACGTGGGGGGGGAAGCGCCCGCCGTGCTCTTGGGAGATGTCGAGCACCACCAGATCCATCCCGCCGGGGTGCGCGGCGCGGACGGCGGCGGCGGCGGCGCGCAGCTTACGGATCACCCCTCGGGTCGCCCAAGCGTCCTTGGGGTGGAGGACGTGGACGCCGGGCGAGGGCGTCATCTGGACGCCGAAGAGCAGGCGCCCATCGCGGGCCTCACCATAGGAGATGGCGGGGTGTAAGGCGCTCAGCAGCAGCGGATCGAGCCGCTTGACCCAGAGGTAGCCGTCCCAGCTCGTGGGCGTGGGGAGGCTGAGCAGCAAGGTGAGCCAGAGCGGGTTCATTCTCCCTCCGTTGGGTCTAAGGGCGCGCTGAAAGGGCGCGATTATGGGCAGGCGAGGCGGCGACGTCTAGACCGCCGTGAGCGGCGGGGGTCTTCTTGTCTTGATGTCGGCGAGGGCTGCGCCCTTGAGGGCAACACGCGGGGCGCGCGGGATGGGCGATGGAGCGCGCTGCTATCGCCAGAGTCGCCAAAACAGCGTGAGGATAATGGTTATCAGCTGATAAAACCCGATCATAATAAATATGAAAAAATAGGTAATATGACCTCATTTGTTGTTTCACTTAAATTTGCGGTTGTAGCGATAGTTGCACAAACAAAAGCGATAAAAACAGAAATAAATAGCCGCTTAAATCGCTTTCGCAGCAGCGTTGGTGAGCGCTTTTTCTTATTGGGTTGATCTATCGCCTGCTCATGTCGATGAACAATGGCCCTCTTCCGATTAATAATCGCGGCAATCACACCCAAGATCGCGGCGAATAAACCGATTAACTCCATTGGTTTTAATGCTCCTTGATCCTCGAAAAATAAAACTTTGGATTCACCTTTAGTTGTGACATTTTCTCGGCCATCACCCCAGCGCGCGATGAATCGCGACTTCGTCGCCTCAGCCAGCAAGCTGGCTTCGTCCGCGTTCTCGCGGCTGCGCCGCGATTCATCGCGCGCG
>JAHJCH010000337.1 GCA_018813065.1 Myxococcota bacterium | reverse complement strand
CGTCGCAAAGATCGCCTACGCCGTCGCCGTCGCCGTCTACTTGGGCCGGATCAGCCTGCGCGGGGCAGACATCGCAGAGATCGCCCACGCCGTCGCCGTCGGTGTCGGCCTGCGCGGGGTCATTTAAGGCCGGGCAGACGTCGCAGACATCGCCGATCCCGTCGCCGTCGCCGTCCGCTTGGGCGGGATCAGCCTGCGCGGGGCAGATATCACAGAGATCACCCACGCTGTCGCCGTCGCTGTCGGCCTGCGCGGGGTCAATCAATGCCGGACAGACATCGCAAACATCGCCTACGCCGTCGCCGTCGCCGTCTCCCTGGAGCGGATCGGCGATGGCGGGGCAGACATCGCAGAGATCACCCACGCCGTCGCCGTCGGTGTCGGCCTGCGCGGGGTCATTTAAGGCCGGGCAGACGTCGCAGACATCGCCTACGCCGTCGCCGTCGCCGTCTGCTTGGGCCGGATCAGCCAGGGCGGGGCAGACATCGCAGAGATCACCCACGCCGTCGCCGTCGCCATCCGCTTGCGCGGGGTCATTTAAGGCCGGGCAGACGTCGCAGACATCGCCGATCCCGTCGCCGTCGCCGTCTGCTTGGGCGGGGTCAGCCTGCGCGGGGCAGACGTCGCAGACATCGCCCACGCCGTCGCCGTCGCCGTCCGCTTGCGCGGGGTCATGTAAGGCGGGGCAGACGTCGCAGACATCGCCCACGCCGTCGCCGTCGCCGTCTGCTTGGACGGGATCAGCCAGGGCGGGGCAGACATCGCAGAGATCACCCACGCCGTCGCCGTCGCCGTCCGCTTGCGCGGGATCGGCCAGGGCAGGGCAGACGTCGCAGACATCGCCCACGCCGTCGCCGTCGGTGTCCGCTTGCGCGGGGTCATTTAAGGCCGGGCAGACATCGCAGGCGTCGCCGATGCCGTCGCCGTCGCCGTCCGTCTGATCTGGGTTGGGGTGACTGGGGCAGTTGTCCTCGGTGACGCAGATCTCATCCAGATCCTCATCAGAGCAGGGCAGCGCGTAACCCCAGTTGATCTCAAAGCATATGGGCGCCGAGGTCTCCCCAGGCGCGACGCGGCCCGTGTCAAAGCGCAAGGAGAGCGTGATGTCATAGCCCGTGTCTGTGATCAGATCTCCATCGCTGTCAGATGAAGCGCCAGACTTGCGACCAATGTTATTGCGCAGCGGGGCGCATCCCGAGCTGGTGTTTGAGATTCGACTTCTGCTCTCACTGTACTCTCCAACCTCCCAGCCCGTCAGATAAGTGTCTAATGGGTCACTGCCCCTGAAAGCTAAGAGGGTCGTGGGCTCATTGGGGTTGTCCCCCTCATCAAATTCATAGACCGTCTTGGGGATACCCTGTGATGTCCCGCCGTAGTCATTGGTATAGTTGCCCTCAAAATATAAATCGCCATCGATGTAATGGATTAACGCCAGCTCTTCAATTGCATCTGCGCTGTTATTCGTGAAGGTGTAACATTGTTCCAGATGATTACAGCTGAAATGGGCTTCAAAGTGTATCGCAACATCTTGGTAATTAAATTCACTGCTCAGATCATGCTCATCCGCCGTGGCGACGGGCGTTACACCGGAGAGCGCGCCGTGCTCAAGCCATGTCCCCGTGTATGCGCCCCCTCGCTGCATACACAAGAAAGGCATACTCTCATAGATAGTGCCTCTTTGGCCTCGATCTGGATTATCCCCGGCAGGATCAAACATGGCGTCTTGGTTACCGCCAACCTCGCTGCCGAATGAGCCAAAGAGATCAATGTTGAGCGAGAGCGTCCCGGTGTCGAGGACCTCGCATTCGGGTCCGGTGGAGAACTCCGCCAGGTTGTTTACGATCTCAGCCCGCGCGGCGCTGAGGATCAGCAGCGGTCCGATCAGCAGGGCCCTTGTTGGCGTATTTTTCATCAATCCCCCGAGAGATGTTCGCGCGCAAGATAGCGCATTTCGTCGATTTTGAATGGGCTTATCTACGCAGCGCGGCAGGGCGAGCGCAGGCTCAATCGGCCATCGCTCAACGCGACGACGGCGCGGAGGTGATGGGGGGCGCAGGCGATATCGCGTCTTGTCTCGCCTGGCGCTGCGCAAAGCGCGGTATACGCATCATCCCGCACAGGAGGTTTTTATGGCGCTTGAAAGCCGCGTGGTCGCAGTGATGCTGCTGCTCATCTGGCCGTTTTTTTGGTCCGCCGAGACGCACGCGCAGCTGCCCATCTCTCCGCCATTGCCCGCAAAGGAGATGGGGTGGCAAGAGAAAGATAAAGCTCAGGTTGTGATCCAGGCTTTGGAGGATGGCGGCTTGCTTATCGGGGTCGGCGCTGATATCGCGCGGGTAAAGATGCCTGTGACAATGTTAAATGTGCCTGGAATGAGTGTGATCGCGCGATGGCTTCGTGCGCGAATTGATCTGCCTGTGGCAACATTAACACGGTTAAACACACCCGATGTGAGTATGGTCACGCGATGGTTGCTTCCCTTACAAAAAGGGCGCTTACTGGCAGTCGGGGCCTCGGGGCAAGTCTTGATGGGTGGCCCAAAAGCCAAGCAACGGCGCCCGCTTAGGCATCTGGGCGCCCTAAAGCGGATCTCTGTGCTTGCGGCCGGCGTGGACAAGGATGAGATCGTGCTGGTGTCGAAGGATGAGATCATACGGCTGTCGGAGGCGCTCGCGCCGAGCCCGATGTTGGCGTGGCCGGGGGGGGTGGATGCTGTGGTCTGGTGCCCTGGCGGGCCCACCGCGATTGACACCCGCTCATCCTCTGAAGGTGAGGCGCTCAAGATCATGAGGGCAAATTTAAAAGCCGATACCATCGACACCCAGAGCGTTTTCGTCGCGATAAGCCCTGATTTATCAAGTGATTTCCTCTCGAAGGCCAAAACCTCATCGATGATTTGTGATGGGGATCGACTCATCGCGCTGCTGCATGACGAAGACATCTTTGGGCTGCTCAATGTGAACCAGGAGAGGGCCACGCTGCGACCTCTGCGAACCTCACCTTTGCTGCACCAGAAAGATGAGCTGACATCATTGGTTTGGCTCCTTGGCCCCCACCTTCAACACCTCGATCTCAAAGAAAACCGGATCATCTTATGGCCCATTGATAAAGCGGGCGCGTTGGGGGCGAGTGTCGAAGTCGCGACCCCTGGAGTCCAACCTGTCCTGCCCCGTTGCGCGTCGCCCAGCGGCTCGGAGGTGTTTGTGTGCGCCTATGTCGCAGCAGACGCAGAGGGGGCTTCAGCGCTTTGGCTCTCAACGCCCAAGGGCGCGTTGCCGCTGAAGTTCGGCGCTGATGAGCCCTTCTTCAACGGCATCGGATGGGATGCTTACGATATCGACACGCTTGTTCGAGATCCGCTCCTTGCTCCAGATGAGCGCCTTGAGCGCGCCATTGAGGCCTATTGCCAGGATGAATCGCCTGTATGTGATAAGCTCTCGGATGCTTTGAAATCTCGGTCAATTCCGTGGCTGCGTGGTTTTGCGATTATCAAAAAACAAGAAAGAATTGCGTTTAGAATTGATCATTGCACGCTTGTTTTTGATTTAATCACCAAGGATGAAATGAAGATACTCGAAATAAGTTGCTCGGAGCCTACACCCTGTGGTCATAAAGCAATGATCTCGCTTAAGGATAATTTAAAAACACAAGTAGCAGAATTAAACCTAAAAGACAAAGCAAGCATGGCGATTGATGGCCTAAGTAAATCAAAATGTTGTCATTTGTCTTCAGATATTAGTGAGGAGCAATGCCATGAGCATATTATTGATGGCTCTTGGTTGCCATTATCTAATGTGCCTGTTGGATTTATTTTAAGAATAGATAATAGTGGTGGCCCATCTGATTGCTCAGATATCGTTATGCAGTGGACAGGGGCGATGTGGTGGTTAAGGACAGCAAATACGATTTCGTGTGATTAATTTAGTAATTACAGTTTGGAATTAGCTTGTTAATCTATCGAATTGTTCTTTCATTTTTTTGAGTAATTTTTAATTTTGTCCGAAGATGCGCATATGCGCCGTTTTCGCCTGTGGAGGATTTATGAAATACAAAAAATGCTCAATTTGTAAAAAAGAACTACCTTTGGATCGTTTTTATCGTCAAAATCACTATGTAAAATCAGGCTATCGCGCTGCGTGTAAGTCATGCGAACTCAAGCGTAAACAGGAGCTTGATTTAAGCAAAGGAGTTAAAAGAAAACGTGATCCGATTAAGGAAAGAGTGCGAAGAAAAACAAGAGCAGCGTTAAAAAAAGGACTATTAAGTAAAAAATCACATTGTGAGCGTTGTTCCCGAGCAATTCCATTGCAAGCGCATCACCCAAGCTATGAAGGCAAGCGTCCACATCTTACAGTGATTTGGCTTTGCCAAGGCTGTCACGCAAAGGAGCATGGCACCCGAGATTGGAACCGTCAGGGTGAATTTAGGTTTCCAGATGAGGATTTTAATTAAATCATTGAGTAAATCCAGTGCCACCTATTTCCGCCGCTTATGTCAGCCCTCGCTTCACCAGACCTGCGGTGAGCGTCGCGTGGGTTGAGCGCCATTGACCTGTGTGGGTGATCGCGAAGGCGTCGCGCGGAGGGCTGAGCCGCGCTGTCCTCGACCCGCGTCCTTTGATATTAGGGTCCACTCTCTGTCACGAGGCCCCACGATGTTCAGCCCTGATCCTCAAGCCCTCCCCCGACATGACGCCCGCGTCGCCCGCGTCGCCGCCACCATCGCGGCCGCCGCTGAGGCCGGTCAGCGGGTCCGCGCGGTCCGCGAGACCGTCTCCCACTTCGTGCCCAACCCCCACGCGCCGCGCCAAGAAAAGCGCCCCGTGGACGTGAGCGATCTCACCGAGATCCTTGAGCTGGACGTGGCGGGGCGGAGCTGCCGCGCCGAGGCGGGCGTGACCTTTATGGACTTGGTGCGCGCCACCCTCCCTCATGGGCTCGCGCCTAAGACCGTGCCTGAGCTGCGCACCATCACCATCGGCGGGGCCGTGGCGGGCTGCTCCGTGGAGTCCATGTCTTATCGCTATGGCGGGTTTCACGACAGCTGCCTCTCCTATGAGCTGGTGGACGGCCTGGGCCAGATCCAGACCTGCGCGCGCGGTGAGGAGATGTTTGAGCTGATGCACGGCGCGTATGGCACCTGCGGCGTGCTCACCGCGCTGACCTTTGAGCTGATCCCCGCGAAGCCCTTCGTGCGCCTTGAACACCGGATGCATCAGCGCTTTGAGCCGTGGTGGGCTGAGTTGCAGGCCCTCTGCGCGGGCGATGACTACGCCTTTATCGATGGCATCATCCACGGCCCCGACGCCTGGGTGATCTGCCTGGGTAACTTCGTCGATGAGGCGCCTCAGCTCTCGGATTATGAGCGCCAAGGCATCTACTATCGCAGCACCCTCGTCAAGCGAGAGGATCACCTCACCGCCGAGCAATACTTCTTCCGCTATGACGCCGAGTGCCACTGGCTCACGCGCACACTGCCGGGCTTCGAGAACCCCATCGTGCGTCGCCTCTTTGGACGCTGGATTCTTGGCTCAACCAACCTCATCCGCTGGTCTGATCGGGTCAAGCCCTTCCTCAAAATGAAGCGCCGCCCCGAGGTGGTGGTGGATGTCTTTATCCCCGCCGCGCGCATGCCCGAGTTTATGTCTTGGTATGTCGAGGTCTTCGACTTCTTCCCGCTCTGGATCGTGCCCTATCAGATGCCGGGCGTTTATCCTTGGGTGGCTGATGCGTGGCGCCCAGGGGTCGGCGATGGCTTCGTGATCGACTGCGCGGTCTACGGTAAGCCCAACAGCGACCCTGAGATCGACTGGTCGGAGGTCTTGGAGCGCAAAGTCACTGAGCTGGGCGGGGTCAAGACGCTGATCTCACGCAATCACTACACCGAAGAGGCGTTTTGGCGGATCTACGACCGCCCACGGCTTGAGGCGTTTAAGGCCAAGATGGATCCCAAGGGGGTCTTTGACGGCCTCTACGCCAAGTTCGCGCCGCGCAACTACGATCGCTGACTCGATCCAGCCCTCAAAGACCCGCGCCGCCGCTTCTACGAGGACGATTGTCACCGCGCCGCGCCCCTCTTATCCTGCCCCGGCCATGCTCAACCCATCCCCTCTCCCGCTCCTCTGCGCCTGGGCGCTCCTCCTCCTCAGCTGCGCTGGCCCCCCGCCCCTCCCCAGCCCGCCGCAGCCGCCCCAGATCGAGGCGCTGACGCTCTCCTGGGCGCTCGATCCTGAGGCGCCGCCGCCGATTCAGCTCAGCCTCAACCTTAACCTCGATGCGCCGACCCCCTGGCTCCCTCTTGATGCGCCGCCCACCCTGCGTTTGGAGGGCGCGCGTCGAGAGGGCGATGGCTGGCGCTTCGATCCGCCCCTGGCGGCGGGCGCGGTGACGCTCAAGGGGGCGCTGGCGCCGCCCGAGGGCCTGCGCGTCGAGGGCGAAGCGGGGGCGCGATACCTGGTCTTTCTGCCGCCCAGGTCGTGGCTGCCTGCGGCGCGCCAAATCCGCCTTGAGATCAAGACTCCACCCGAGCAGCAGCTGCTGATCAGCCACCCCGCCGCTGCGGAGACGGGCATCGACATCACTCAAGGGCCGCTGGCCCTCGCCGTCGGCCCCTTTGAGCCCGTTGAGGGCGCGGCGGGGCTTTGGACGTTGCCCGGCGAGGATGATCGCGCGATGACGGCGGCGCGCTGGCTGCCCCAACTCCAAGCGGCGCTGAAGATCCCCTCGATTACGCTGCTGGCGATCCCCGGTGGGCAGGGCGGCGCCGGGGCGCTTTGGCTGATCGACGCGGATCTGCTCCTCGTCGATGAGGCCACCGCCACCCCTCAACGGCGCGCTTGGTCGGCGGAGCTTGTGGCGATCACCCTGGCCCGCGCGCGTTTTAAAAATGTGCCCCCCGCCGGGCTCCTGCGCTACCTCGCCCGCGCCCTGACCCGCGCCGCGCCCGAGGGGCAGCGCCTTGATGTGGCCCGCGCCGGCGGTGAGGTCAACGCCCTGGCGGCTCAGCCCGAGGCCCCCGCCCTCGATGATCCGCTGGCCTTTGAGGCCATCGCCGCGCAGTCCGATGCGGCCGCCGTGCTCAACGCCGCCCTCGCTTGCGCCGAGGAGGGCGGCGCGTGTGCGCTCGATGCCCTGATCAACGCCCATACAGGCTTGCCCCTCGGCGAGAGCCTCCAAGTGACTCATGTCCCCCTCCTTGAAGTTGAGCTGGATTGCCCCGCCCACGCGCTGCGCCTGACGAGGCGCCCTTATGCCTTCGCGCCCATGCCCGCCACGCCGCTTCGCCCCCTGCCCGTTTGCTTTCGTTATGCCCTCAAGGATCAGCCCGCCATTCGTCAGTGCCTTGTCTTGACCGAGGCGACCCGCGTCCTGTCTCTGTCCGGTTGCCCCGCCTGGCTGCACCCCAACGCGGATCAGCGCGGGCGGTATCTCTGGAGCGCGCCGATTCAGCCACTCTTGGCCCACCTCGACGCGCTGACGGCGCGGGAGCGGGCGGCCTTGGGGCCGAGCTTGGAGGCGGCGGCGATGATCGGCGCCCTGGCCCCCAAGGCGGCGCTGGAGGCCCTGGAGGCGATGGGCAAGGCGGGCGCCCCCGATCTGCTCTCAAGTGTCCTCGACGCGCTGCCCGCCCTCGCCCGCGTGTGCCCCAGCCAGGGCCGCGCGGGGCTCAAGGCTTGGGCGAGGCGCACATTGGGCGCGCCATTTAAGGGGCCTGAGCCGCCTCGTCTGCGCGCCCGCCGCCTCCTGGCCCTGGCGTGGCTGGGGGCGGATGAGGCCCTCTTCGCCCGCGCTCAAGCGGCGGTGGAGGCGGCCTTGGCGAACCCCAATGCCCCCCTCGATCCCGACGCCGATGCGCTGTGGCCCATCGCCGCTTGGCGCGGAGACGCGGCCCTGTGGCGACGCATCCGCGCTCAGCTGGAGGCCGCCCCGCCCCTCCGCCGCGCCCACCTCCTGCGCGCCCTCAGCTCTTTTCAAGATCCCGATCTGGTCCGTCAGACCCTCGATCTGCTGCTCGACGGGGCCTTGCAGCCTCATGAGCTGCGCACGATCATCCGCGGCGTGGAGGCCCCCCAGGCGCGGGCGGCGGCGCGGGCCTGGGTCTTGGGCCGTCAAGGCAGCCTCAAGGCCCTGCCGCTGGAGGCGCGCGTGGGCTTGGCGTGGCTCTGTGATGATCTCTGTGATGATCTGCCTCAGGCGCGCCGCTATCTGGATGGCTTGGCCCCCCTCCTGCCCGCTGAGGCCGCCGCGTCAATGACGCAAGCCGCCCTGGCGCGCCTCAGCCGCTGTCAGCGCGCCCGCGCCGCCCTCGCCGCGCCCCTGAGCGCCGCGCTGGAGATCGCCCCGCCTTCGCCGTAATCTGGCCCCCCCCTCGCCGGGTGATTTTTTGCACTGGCTTTTTAGGAATGCCTCTCCAAGATAGCCTGACAGCTCTCTAAGCACCGGGTACATGAGGAGTCTTGGATGATGATGATGCGTGGGGTAAAGCGCCCCTGGGCGATGCTGTTTATGCTCGCCCTGGTTTTCGGTTGTAAAGACAACATCGCGGACTCCGCTGAGGGTGACTACCTGATCACCCCCCCCACCTTCCGTTTTCAACGGCTGTCGGTCGGCGAGCACGGCGAGCAGCGCGTCAACATCGAGAGCATCGGCGGGGGCGAGCTGCGCATCGCGGAGTTCGATCCCAGCTTCGGCGCCGAGTTCAACCTGTATTGGATCAAGCCCGGTGAGACACAGCAGCGCGTGGGCGTAGAGGGCGGCGTCAATAGCCTGCCCGCCTATATCGATGTGCCCTCGGGTGAGACGCTCACCTTGATCATGAGCTATACGCCCACAAGCACCGCCGCCCCCAGCGGCGTGCTGCGCTTCCGCACCAACTCCACGGCCAAGCCCGAGGGCAGCATCCCCATCGAGGTGCCCGATACGGCGCCTGAGATCGCCGTCGCCCCCACCACCGTGGACTTTGAGCGCGTCCCCGCCCGCACCATCAGCGAGCTGCCCGTGACCGTGACCAATATCGGTCAGGCGCCGCTCCAGATCCTCCGCCTTCAGGTCAGCGGCTCGGCGGCGGACCCCCAAGCGGCTGATCCCAATGGCTTTTGGGTGACCGTCGGCGGGGAAGATCCCGTGCTCAACTCCAGCGTGCTCGTCGATCCCGATGGCGATGGCGTGCCTGGCCTCAAGAACGGTCAGAGCTTCGATATCATGGTGCATTATCAGACCTTGACCGATGGGCAGGATGAGGGTTTTCTCTCAATTTTCTCCAATGACACCATCCAACCCGAGTACAAGGTTGCTCTAAAGGCCAACGGCGCCAGCCCCTGCGCCCGCGTTGATCCCAACCCCATTGAGTTCCCCGCCTCCTTGATCAATCGCACGACCTCGCGTCCCGTGAGCTTAGAGAGCTGCGGTGGTGAGAAGCTAATGATCTTGGACGTTTATCTCAAGGATGGCTCCTCTGATGCCTTCACCCTTGATGAAAATACGTTGCCCGAGTTCCCTTATGAGCTGCCCGCCTTCGACGCGAGCCAGGATAGCTTTTATCCCAATCGTAATATCACGTTGAACTTCCATCCCACTCAGCAAGCACCTTATACCGGCACGCTCGTCGTCGTCACCAATGACCCCGCTCTCTATGCCGATGTGAACACGCCAGGTGAGTATGAGATCCCCATCACCGGTCTGGGTACGATCAATGAGTGCCCCGTCGCCTGCGTCGCCCAAGAGGAGTTCAACGTCCCGCCGCTGGAGATCATCTCCCTCGACGCCAGCTGCTCCATGGATCTCGATGGCCCCGATGGCAAGCCCGTTAAGTATCGCTGGAGCGTCATTCAAGCGCCGCCCGGCTCCACCGCCCTGCCCGTCGAGAGCTTCTTTAACCTCGCCCGCCCCGCCGACGGCGGCCTCGCCGATGATGAGGGCACACCCAACGCCTTCTTCTTCGTCGATCTGGCCGGTGAGTATGTCCTTGAGCTTAACGTGGTGGATAACCTCGATATGATCGCGCCCTCGGCGACCTGCTCTCAGCCCGCCGCCTTGGTCCACATCGATGCTCGCCCCGACTCTGATATCCATATTCAGCTGGTGTGGGATACGCCCGATGACGCCGATCAGACCGATCAAGAGGGCACTGATATTGATCTGCACTTGTTGCATCCCCGAGGGACACAGTGGCAGATGGGTCCGCTCGATTGCTTCTATGCGAATCCCAATCCAGATTGGGGCGTCGTGGGTCCGGCCAATAACTGCACGCTGGATATCGATGACGTCAACGGCGCGGGGCCTGAGAACATCAACGTGCGTGAGCCCGAGGATACCAGCAGCCTCGGCAGCCCCTATCGCATCGGCGTGCATTATTACAGCCCCAATATGCGCATCGGCGCGCCCGATCTGCGCAGCGAGGTGACCGTGCGCGTCTATCTCGGCGGGATGCTGGCCGTGGAGTGGGATCGCACGTTTAGTCACCGCGATGACTTCTGGGAGGTCGGCGCCATCATCTGGACCGCCGGTGAGCAGCGCGCCCAAGAGATCAATCGCTTCACCCCCGGCTTCTAAGTCCCCGCCTTCTCCTTTATCTCCTCCTTCCCCTTTATCTCCCCCTCAGAGAGCACCTTATGAAGCAGACCCCGTGGGTTGAGCTGCGCGTCGAGCGCATGACGCGCCGTGGCTTGGGGCTCGCCCCTTGGGGGGAGGGCTTTATCGGTATCCCCAGCGTTGAGCCCGGTGAGCGCGCCCGCGTCTATGTCACCCAGGATGCCCGAGGTCGCCCCCTGGGCGTGCCCCTCGCCATCCTCGATCCCGCGCCGCATCGCGTCGATCCCCGCTGTGATCAGCAGCCCCGCTGCCCAGGCTGCCCATTGCGCCACCTCAGCGCCGCCCGGCAGTGGGCGCTTAAGGCCGCGCGTCATGAGCGCATCCTCAACGTGGGCCTGGCGGGTGAGCGCCACCGCGCCGAGGAGGACGCCTATCGCGCCCAGGTCACCGCGCGGGCCTTTGATGATCCCCAAGGGGGGTTGGTCCTGGGCATGATGGGCCACGACGCGCTGATCGATCTGCGCCGCTGCCCCGCGCAGACCCCCGAGATCCGCGCGCTGCTGGCTGTGATGGCCTCGGCGCTGGAGGCGGCGGGCCTGCGCGCCTGGGATGAGGCCACGGGGGCAGGCGCGCTGCGCCACGTCATCGCCAGCGCCGGGCCGACGCCCCCGGGCGAGCCCTTTAACGGGCGGGTGGTCTTGGGCCTCAGCGCCCCGGCGATCACGCCCGCCCTGCTCGATACCCTGGCGCGCTTGGATGTTGAGGCGCCGCTGTTTTATGAGCCCGTTCACCCCAGCCGCTATGACACGCTGCGCGATGTCCGCCCGCTGCGCGCCGCCAAGAGCGCGGCGCTGCGCTTCAACGTGGAGGGCGACGCCTTTAAGGCGCATCTCCCCGCCTGGAGCCCTCAAGCCCCAGGCTCCGCCGCCACCCTGCGCGCCTTGACCCTCGACGCCCTCCAGCCACAGCCACATCATCGCGCTTTGGAGCTGGGCTGCGGCGTGGGCACCCTGAGCCTGAGCCTCGCCCGCCGCGTCCAAAGCCTCCTGGGCGTGGATATGATCCGCGCCGCCGCCGAGGATGCCCAGCTCAACGCCGCGCAAGCAGGCGTCCATAACGCCACGTTTCGCCAAGGCCGCGCTGAGCACGCCGCCCGCCGACTCCTCAGCGGGGGCTTTCAGGCCGAGCTGCTCTTGATCCACGCCATGGGGCGGCCAATGGGGCCAGAGGTGATGCGCCGCTTCGACGCGCTGGGGGTGCAGCGCGCGCTCTATTGGGGGCCAAACCCGGTGGCGATCCGCGAGGATCTCGATCACCTCAAGGCGCCGTGGCGCGTCACCCGCTTGATCTTCCTCGATCAGCTCCCCGGCACCACCCACTTGCTCTCAGGGCTGCTCATCGAGCGCGCCTGAGCGGGCCTCGATCGGCCCAAAGCAGCCCTCCGGATCTTCGAGGTGGCGCTTGACCTCGCGGGCCATGATCGCCGCGTGGGCGCCGTCGATGACGCGATGGTCAAAGGTGGCGTTGATCCGCATCACCGCGCGGGCGACGATGGCGCCGCCCTCATCGACGACAGGCACGCGCTCCACCGCCGAGAGCGCCAAGAGGAGCGGCACGCCGGAGTAAGGCACCAGCGGCGCGTAGGCGATCTCTAAGCCCAAGCTGCCGATGTTGGTGATCATCACTGAGCCAAAGGGATCGTTGGGCAGCCCCAGCCGCCGCAGATCGAGGTTGAGGGTCAGGGTGAAGAAGCGGATGAGCTTGAGGGCGACGTTGAGCAGCGGCGCGGGGATCTGCTGAAAGCGCGCCCGCGCGCGCTCCAACGCGGGGTCTTGGCGACGGCGCACCGCCTCCACCTTGGCCTCGAAGGCGGTGATGATCTCGGCGAGGCTCAGCCGCTCCACGTCATAGAGCGTCAGGCCCGAGAGGTCGATCTTGTCCTCGCCCTCGTCGAGCATCGCCACCTGGAAGAAGACGCCGATCCGGCGGCGCTGGTAGAGCCGGTTAAACCGCAGCACGGCGTTGGCTTGGGGCACGCGGGTCAGCGCCGCGCCCATGGCCTTGGCCATCAGGTGGTTGATCGTCAGCCGCGCCCCCGTCACCTCGTGGTAGCGGCGCATATACGCCTCGGCCGCGTCCATCCGCGCTGTGATCGTGCCGTAGACCGAAGGATCGTCGCTGCGCGCCCAGGTGCCAATGGCGATCCGACGGAAGTTGGAGACAGGCTTGGGCGGGTGCAGATCAAGATGAGGCATGGGGGCTCCAGGCGAGAGAGGCGGGGCCTCAGCGGGTGCTCTTGAGGTCGCCTTGAGGGGGCTCGGCGGCGACGCCTTCGCGGCTCCGCGTAAGGTTGAAAAGGTTAATCGTTTCGGTGGTTTATTGGCGGTTTACCAGCGCCGCACAGGGCCAATGTCGTAGTGGGTGAAGGTGGCGTAGGCGCCGATCCCGCCGTCGCGGATCTTCCCCGCCTTGATCAGCGCCTCCAGCTCTTTACGCACCTGGCTGGCGGTCATCCCCGAGACGACGATGTCGGCGGCCTTGGCCGTGAGGTGGTAGCTGCCGCTCTTGCCGCCCACCCGCTTGTTGTAAGCCGAGGTGCGGTAGCCGCTGTTGACGGTGATGCCTCGGCCCCCCAGCGCCGCGCGCAGCTTCTCCAGCTCCTCGGCGAGGGCCGTGACGTTGGCCCGCAGCGCCTCGGGCACCGCCGTGCCGTCCTTGCAGGCGAACTCCCGCCAAGTGAAGTTGGCCGTGACGCTGCCCTCCGGCAGCGCCTCCTTGCTCGCCCCCTTGTCAGGCTCGGAGGTCGCCCCGTCGCCGTCGGGCTTGGGCGTCGCCTCGTCCTTGTCCGGGGTGACATCAGGCGCCTTGTCCGGGGCTGGCGCGCCGCCCGCCGTGGCCTTCTGGAAGGCATCATAGGCGTCCTCATGGGCCTTGATGCGCTGCGCCCAGTAGTCGTAGAAGTCCTTCTGCGTCACCGCGCCGTTCTTACGCCGCAGATCGCGGATGACGCTCTCCTCCATGTTGTTGAGCTGGTTGGAGGTCGCCGGGGACTTGGGGTCCTTGGCGATGGCCTGCATCATCCGCTTGAAGCCCGTAAAGCCCTGCTGGTGGGTGAGGTACTGGTGGAGCACGTTGGACTCATAGCCCGCCTTCTTGAGCTGCCGCTCGTTGATCTGCCAGTACTTGGCCCCCGCCTCGGCGTTGGCCGTCACGTCCGTCGAGACCTTGTCCCAGTCCATCCCCGTGTCCGCCGTCGCGCCAGGCCCCATCTGCATCAAGCCTCGGTAGCTGCCGCGCTTGGCGTGCCTATCCCCCGCCGATTCGATGGCCGCCATCACCGTCAGCTCTCGCTCAGAGACGCCGGTCTTCTTCGAGGCGGCGGTGATCGCTTGGTCGGTCGCCGCGTCCCCCTGCACGCGGGTGTATGAGGCCCAGCCGCGCTCAAAGTCGCGCTTGTAGCGCGCGTCGCTGCGCGAGATGACCGGCATCGGCGGGGCGACGCCGCCCACGTCCTTGCCCGCTGGGAGCTTGTCGGGCTCGGGGATCGTCAAGACCATGCCCTCGGTGAGCATGTTCGGGTCGTGGCCAATGACCCCCCGGTTGGCCTCGAAGAGCCCCCGCCAGTTGGCCGAGGCGTGGTAGTAGCGCTTGGCGATGGAGGAGAGCGTCTCCCCCGGCCCGACGGTGTGTCGGGTGGGCTGGCCGCCGCCTAAGCCAACAGCGTTCTCATCCTTGGCGGGCGGGGCCTCGTCCTTGGCCGGTGTGGCTTCATCCTTGGCCGGTGTGGCTTCATCCTTGGCCGGTGTGGCTTCGTCCTTGGCCGGTGTGGCTTCATCCTTGGCCGGTGGGGCCTCGTCCTTGGCCTCGTTGGGGATCGTGAGCCGCATCCCCGGCTTGAGCTGGTTGGGGCTGCGCCCGATCACTTGGCGGTTGGCGTTGTAGATCTCCCGCCAGCGCGTCGCCGTGCCAAAGTAACGCTGTGCGATGTCCGAGAGGTTCTCGCCCCGCTGCACGCGGTGCGTCTGCCCCCCCTCGGGCGCGGACGCCTTGTCGCTCGTTGAGGGGATCGTCAGCTTCATCCCCGGCTTGAGCTGGTTGGGGTTGCGCCCAATCACCTCGCGGTTGGCCTCGTAGACCGCCATCCACCGCCCCGCTGAGCCGAGGTGACGCTGGGCGATCTCAGAGAGGGTCTGCCCCCGCCGCACGACGTGGATGATCTCGCTCGCTTGGGCCTCCGCCGCGCCCGCCTGCGCGCCATCGACGCTGGCGTCTGTCGTTGAGGGCGCGGTGACCTCGCGCTCAGTGCTCTGATCGTGAGCCGCGTTCGCCATAAAAAAGACCTGTCTGCTGTGGGGTTAACGCTCAAAGACCTCGCCGCTCGACTATATCGACGGCGGCGGCGATGACCAATGAGAAATCCCCGCAGGTCCGGCGACGCTCAGGGCGCGGCGACACAGGCGGCGGGGCTGAAGCCGCGCTCGATCTCGGCGAGGCGCGCCTGCGCGTGGTCCAAGACCAAGACGCGATCGCGGGCGCTGAAGAGGATGAGGCCGCTGGGAAGGAGCGTGACGCGCGGGTAGATGCCCCAGCGGGCGAAGACCGTGTCAAAGGCGTAGTGGGCCAATAACTTACGCGGCGAGGCGGCGTCGGGCTGCCAAGGTCGATCAAAGAGGTTAAGGCCCTCCGCAGCCCAAGTGCCTGTATTGACTACGAACTTCGCAGCGCCCAGATCCTGGCTCAGCCCCCTTGGCTCATCTCGGGCGCCCTGCGGCGTGCAGCGCTGGCCCTCCAACGTCAACACGCGCCTGGGCGCCTCCTCGTTCTCCAAGGCCGACCACAGCGCGCCCCCCTCGAAGTACAGGCCCACCCCCTTCTCGCCCGTCTCAAAGGTGTAGGCCACCTCCACGCGCGTCAGCGGCGCGCTGAGCTTGAGGATCTGCTTGCGCTCGGCGGAGAGGAAGTAGATGTCCGCCCGCGTGTCCTTGAGGAGCGCCGCGGCGGGCACGATCTCCTGATCGATGAGGTTCGTCTGGTGCGTCGGCGCGTACCACAAAATCAGCAGCCCATAGCTGATGACGTGGGTCAGCAGCGCCGCGCCGGTGATCCGCGCCCAGCCCTTGGCGTCAAAGGCCACGGCGACGAAGGGCGACTCCAGCAGCACCGTGATAAAGAAGAAGGCAGGCAGCAGCCCCCACACCACCAGCCGCAGGGTGGGGATCTCCAGCGGGCTCAGATCCACGTTGTTGATCGCCATCGCGCCGACCCACATGGAGAAGTAGTTGGCCAGGATCATGGAGATCAATGAGCGGCGCGCGGGGGTCTTGTAGAGCCAGACCAGGAGCCCCCCCTCAAGCAGCCCGATGATCAGGTTGCCGATGAAGAGATGGCCGAACTGTGTCCACATCAAGGCCGTCCCCGCGTTGGCCCAGGCTGAAGCAGGCAATAAGATAACGGATAGAAAAATCAGCGATTTAGCCTTCATCATCGCCCTCAGTTTCATCGTCATCGTCATCGTCATCGTCATCTTCGATTTCGAGGGGCTGTGAAGTTGGCTGAGAGGTCGATTCAGAATTTAATCCATCATCGTTTTCATCGTCTTCATCATCGTCTTCATCATCAATTTCTTCTTCAGCTTCGATCGCATAATCTTCAAAATTTTCGACTTGTTGTTGTTTGATTTGCTCTATCTTTTGTGGTTGAATCCACTCTGGCAATGCCATTGAAAGCGATGGGACATATGTAATCACAAGGACGCCAACCCCTAGAATTAAAAGATATGGGATTACATATTTATAGAGCTTAAACATCGGTTTGTTAAACCGAGTTGATGTCAAAAATAAGTTGAGCCCGACAGGTGGGAAAAGAAAGCCCAACTCCAAATTCGCCAGGAAAATTACGCCCATATGTATGGGATTAATTCCATAGTGCGCGGCAATCGGCGCCAAGATGGGCGGTAAAATCACGATGGCAGAGTAGATCTCTAATACACTGCCAAGGACAAGAAGGAGCCCGTTGAGGATGAGCAGGAAGACCCAAGGTGAATGGATGTTGTTGCTCATCCAGGCTAAGAGGTGGTCGGGGATCTCTGCATCGACGAGGTAGCCGCTGAGCCCCATGGCGGCGGCTAAGAGCAGGAGCACGGCGCCAATCAGCGCGCCGGATTTAACCAATACGCCCGGCAGCTCGCGGATCGGGTGGATGTCGCGGGTGATGCCCACTTCAATGATGACGGCGTAAAGGCAGGCGACGGCGGAGGCCTCCACCATCGAGGTCAACCCCGAGGCGAAGAGGGCGATGACAATCACCGGGACTGACAGCTCCCACTTGGCCTCCCATGTGGCGGCGAGGATCTCCTTGGGATCAAAGGGGGCGCGTGGGATGTGGCTGCGCGCGCCTCGAAAGATGCCATAGGCGGCCACCAGCATGACCAGCAGCATCCCAGGCAAGATGCCCGCGAGGTAGAGGCTGTCGGCGGGCACCTGGGCGACGACGGCGTAGAGGATCACAGGCAGGCTGGGCGGGAAGAGGAGGCCCAGGCTGCCGCCCGCGGCGACGAGCCCCAGGGAGAAGCCCTCGTCGTAGCCGTTCTCTTGGAGGATGCCGTAGACGAGGCCGCCCAGGGCGATGATGGTCACGCCCGAGCCGCCGGTGAAGGTGGTGAAGACGGCGCAGACGCCCGCTACGAGGATGGCGACGCCGCCCGGCATCCAGCCAAAGATGGCGCGGAAGAAGCGCACCAGGCGGCTGGCCGCCTTGCTCTCAGCGAGGATGTAGCCCGTGGCCGTCAGCAAGGGCACGGCGGGGATCGCCGAGGAGGTGATCAGCTGGTACATGTCCGCCGAGACGGCGGAGATGGGCGTGCGCTCTTGGAAGAAGAAGATCATGGCGATGGCGGCCATGGCCGTGAAGACCGGCGCGCCGACCAGGGTGGCGGCCAAGACGATCGTCGTCAGCGCCCAGGCGTGCTCGGCGACGAGCTGCGGCGCCTGGCTGAAGAGGAAGCCCGCAGGCAGCAAGGCCAAGGCGGCGGCCCGCCCCCACCACTTGGGGTGAGCCTGGAGGGCGAAGCGCAGGGCGATCCAGCCCAAGGCGATGGGCATCACCAGATCGCTGATCCACTCCGGCAGGCCAATGGTGAGGACCGCGCCCGCCTCGCGGTTGACGGCGACGAGCTGGGCGCTGGTGTAGACGAGCAGCGTCGAGATCATCCCCGCCACGGTGTAGGCGAAGAAGTGGGCGACGCGCCGAGGGCGGCCCGGAGGGAGGGCCTCGGTGGTGGAGAGCTGGAGGTGCTTGCCGTCGCGCATGGCTAACGCGCCGCCGAGGAAGGCCATCCACAGGACGGCTTGCTGGAGATAGGCGGCGTTGCCAGGGACGTTGAAGATCTTGTAGCTGCGCGAGAGCGCCTCAAGCAGCGGCAGGAGGGCCATGGCCGCGAAGAGCGCGGTGATGAGGCCATCCTCAAGGGCTTGAGTGATCTTGCGCGCGGCGGCGAGGGCGCCGCGCGGCGGAGGGGGCGTTGAGGTCATGGGGGGGTGTGCTCGCGCCTTACCGCTTGGCTCGGTAGGCGTCGCGGAGCTTGATGGCCTCGTCGTAGAACTCGGGGCTGACGTACTCCCCACGGACCACGTGCGGCTTGCTGGAGATCAGCTTCTCCCACTCCACGAGATCGGCGGCGGTGGGCTCGACGAGGTTGAGGCCGCGCTTGATCATGGCGTCGAGGCTCTCCTTGTCTTGGGGGCGGATGCGCTTCTTAAACCGCTCGCCGGCCTTGATCGCCGCCGCCTTGAGCTTCGCCTGTAGCGGCGCGTCGATCTTCTCCCAGGCGTCCTTGTAGACGACGAGGCCCATGATCATCGGGGCGATGATGACGTTGGTCATGTTGGGCGCGTGGGTGTACCAGCCCAGGAGGTTGGCCGCCTGCGGGGTGGTGTTGAGGGCCGTGATCAGGCCTGTCTGTAGGCCCGTGGAGATCTCGGTGGTGGGCAGGAGCACCGGGTTAAAGCCCACCTGCTTCCAGATCTCGGCCACCTCGGGTTGCCCCGCGCCGACGAAGAGCTTGAGATCGGCGAAGTCCTTGGGGGCCTTGGCGGGGGTCTTGGTGAGGAAGCGCACCCAGCCCGCGTCCACCCAGGTCAGCACGATAAAGCCCTTCTCCTCATAGAGCGCGTTGAGCTTGGGCGTGAGGGCCTCCACCACATAATCCAGCTCGCCGAAGTCCTTAAAGGCCATGGGGATCGACAGCGCGTGGATGCCCTTGTCGATGGTGGACAGCCCGCCCGCCATCAGCAGGCCGCCTTGGAGGGTGCCCAGGCGCATCTTGCGGATCACGTCATAGTCATCCCCGGCCACGCCGCCCGCGTAGATCTTGACGCTGACCTGACCGTCGGAGAGCTTCTTCCAGTCGCGGCGGACCTCCTTGAGCATCTTGTGGAAGACCGAGTTTTTGGGGGCGACGGTGGTCAGCTTGAGCTTGACCTTCTTGGCCTCCGCGCCGAGGGGCAGGGCCAAGAGCAGCGCCAAGGCGCAAAACGATAAGCGCATGTAATTCTCCGTTTTTATTGGTGATTCAATCAACAAAGAGGTCGTCGGCGTGGGCCTTGAGCCACCGCGCGCGCCGCTGCGTGATCAGGTTATTTAGGCGGTGCTGAGGGGCTGAATCCACGTCAAAGGCGAGGACCTCCGCGATCAGCGCCTCGAAGCGGGCGCGCTCCTGCTTGGGGACCGTCACGCCCTCGGCGTAGGCCAGGAGGGGTGAGAGCCGCGCGCCGCCGGAGAGGGCCTTGGATCGCTCCAGGTGCTCGGCGGCGCGGGCCATCGAGCCCCCCGCGCTCTCGGGGCGGCTGGCGTCCCAGGAGACGAGGAAGTCATAGAGGGCGCCTTGGCCATAGCCCGCGTTGAGGGCCACCGCGCGCTTGAGCATCACATCGACGCCCTGGAGGCCCGAGGCCATCTCGGGATCATCCTTGTTGAGGGCCACCGAGGCGCCCCAGGCGACGGCGGTCCAATAGAGCAGCCCCACCTTGTCCTCATCGAGCTTGGCCACCGCCGCTTGTGGGTCGGCGCGCAGGGTCGCCTCGAAGGGCGCCCCGCCGAGGCCACGCAGCCCATAGCCGATGGCGCGCCGATACATCCGCAGCGCTCTTTGGCGCAGGCGCTCAGCGCGGGCCTCATCGGCCTCCTCGATGTAATCGGCCTCCATCTGCAAGAACGCGTAGGCGTACTGCGTGAAGTTGCGGGTGGCCGCCAAGAGCAGCTTGGGGTGCTCAGGCTCGGCGTCGAGGAGGCTCTCGATGGTCTTGAGCCCGAAGGCCGTCGCGTCGGCCACCAGCTCAGGATCATCATCCCGCGCCCAGGCGCCGCCTTCACTGGCGAGGCTGTCGGCCAAGGCGTTGATGGCCATCCCGCGCACGCAGCCCCCCGAGGGAGGCAGCAGGAGGAGGAGGCCGAGGGCGCTGAGGCGCCACGCTGCCGCGCGCGCGCTGCGGCGTAAGGGGCTCATAAGGCACAACCTGGGGACGATCAATTGGGCGGGACTTTAGGGCTTTAGGCGGGCGCACTCAAGAGCGAGGAGGTCAATCACCCAGGGGGAGCGGCGCGCGGGGGATGGGGCTGAGGCAACAATCATCGTGGCCATCAAAGATCGTCTCGGCGCCCCTGCGGCCTGAGGTGAGGCCACGCGAGGGGGCGGCGAAGGAGAGGGGCACGCCAGGCAAGCCGCGCTGGATCAGCGCCTCGACGGCGGCCTCAAAGTCGGGATCGATGAAGGGCTCCTCTGGGCTGGCGGGGATCAGGCCAACCCCATAGGCCTCCAAGGCCGCGTCCAGCTCTGGCGCCGCGCGCACCCCGCTGAGGATCACCTCATCCAAGAGGCCGGCGAAGGGCGGCAGGGCGGCGGCGAGGGCGGCGAGGCAAGCCCAGCGCGGGGAGAGGGGCCGGACGCACAGCCCGGTGTAGATCCCCGCGTCGCGGGCGCCCTTGATCAAGGCCAAGAGCTGGGCGCGCCCCGCCCGCTCCAGCGCGCCAGCGAGATCGGCGAGGCTGGCGAAGATCCGCAGCTGTCCGCGCCGCGTCGAGGCCCCCAGCCGCGCCAGCGTCGCCGCGCTGGGGGGGCGCTTGCTGACGATGATCATCCGCTGGGAGAAGCCCGCCGAGGCCAGCCCCTCGACCAAAGCGACGGTGGCCGCCTCGACCCCCTCTAGGAAAGGCTCAGTGTGCTCATTGATGTAGATGTCTCGCCCCCACAGCGCCGGTGAGTGGGGATCGCCGAGCGCCTTGACGATCTGCGCGGGCGGGGCCAAAGCGCAGGCGCCGCGCCCATCCCCGAGGCCCTCCGCCATGCACTGACAAAAGACGCAGCCGAGATCGCAGCCGTGGTGTGTGGAGAGAGAGACGCGCGCGGGGCCATAGAGGATGGGGCTTGGGCGCTGAGGCGCGGCCTGACGGCGGATCTCGAACAAGGTCATCTCTCGCCCTCCAGCGTCTCGATCCCTTGAAAATCAAAAAAATATAGCCTTGGTGGACAGCCTAGCGGAGCTGAGGGGGGGATGCACTCGCCGCGCGGCGGAGCCCGCGCCCGCGCCCAGGTACACTCACTCTAATCTGTTGATTTCTAACGAAAAAAAACCGCGAAATGCTTGTCGATAATGCCCTTGACATTGGCATCTAATGGTGGTCTGACTAAGGCAACCCGCCGCGGCTCAGAGAGTGGTGACAGAGTGAGAGTGATCAGACAAAGCGAGCTTATCTACGCGCTGGGGTCGCGGCGAAAGGTCTACGAGATCGATCTCTGCGAGGTCGGCCCAGGCGCCTACGTCGTCAACTTCCGCTATGGCCGAGAGGGGGCGGTCCTCAAGGACGGCTCCAAGACCCTCGCGCCGGTGCCACGACAACGCGCCGAGTTTATCTTCGAGGCGCTGCTCAACACCCAGCTCGCCAAGGGCTACACCCTCAAGGGCCAAGGCGCCGCGCCTTCACCGATCCGGGTGGTTGATCGGCGCTCTGTCGGGACGCCGCCTCAGCATCGCGCCGCCCGCGAGGCTGCCCGCGAGGCCCCCTTGTCCAGCCATGAGGTCGCCCCAGCGGCGATCTTGTCTGGTTATGAAGTGGTTCACCGCGCGGCGGATCGCGAGGGGGCCATCTTGGCGCGGCTGCGGCTGGGGGATATCCCTCGCGCGCCTCGACGCAGGCGACGCGGCGCGCCAAGCGCGCCTCCGACGAGCGTCACCTCGAGCTGGCCCTTGGATCGCGCCATCTGGCGGGCGGGTGAGCTGCGGCTGCGGGCCGCCGCGCCGCTGATTGTCGCCCACCTCGGCCACGGCTCGGCCATGCGCGACTACGCCTCGCTCTACGCGCTGGCCCGCTGCGGTGAGCCCGCCGTGATCCCCGACGTCGAGCACATCTACCAGCGCCCGCAGACCCTTGAGCATGTCCGCCGCGTGGCCGGCGAGGCCCTGCGCGCGCTCTATGGGCCGCGCAAGCTCGAAGCCTTCCTCGCCGCCGAGCGCGACGCGCTGCCGCCGCCGCTGCGACAGGCGCTGGTCGAGGGCGCGCCGCAGGCCATCAAGGCGGCGGCGCTGGCCGCCTTTGAGGCGCCCTCCAAGGACAGCCACACCCTGCTCCGCCGCCTCTATCTCATCGACGGCCCCGCCCGCCCAGCGGTCCTGGATCTGGCGGCGACCCTGCCGTTAAAGCCCAACACATTCAAGGGGTTGCGTGGCCTGCTTAAGTCGGCGGAGCTGCGTGAGGATGCGCAGCTTTGGGGCATCCTCAACCACCGCTTCGAGGTCACCCGCGCCTATTTCCAGCGGCCTTACTGGGGCAAGATCGCCTACATCGGCGGTCACCGCGTCGAGGTGGGCGCGGCCCAGGGCCAGCCCAACGCCAAGGCGGCCTACAGCTCGGCGACGCGCCAATATCTGCGCCGCCGCGCTTGGCGGACTCTGGAGCGGATCGGCGAGCGCGACGATCCCCACTACGTCAACATGGCCGTCGGCTACCTCCTGCGCTTCAAGGACACGGACGCCTACGGTCGGATCAACCGCGAGGGGCACAACCTGCTGGCGCCCTTCCTCGGCCATTGGGCCTTCAACCAGATCCTCTATCGCCACAGCGCGCGGGTGCGCGCTGATCGGGCACACCTGCGCTTCTCCTTGAGCAACACGCCCAGCGCGGCGCGGCCGAGAGGGCGCGGCGATGATCGTCGCCCGAGCGCGGCGCCGATCGTGAGCCATGAGGGCGCTTACCCGCGCCTGTGGGCCGCCCGCCCCGAGGGGCTCATCCACCTCCTCGTCGAGAGCCGCTGCGCGCCGGTCCATGACTTCGCCGCGCGCACCCTACGCGCGCTGCGAGGCCAATTCTCCAGCTTCGACGATCAGCTCTTGGCCCTGCTCCTGGGCGCGCCCTACGAGATCACCAACCAGCTGGGCTTGGAGCTGGCGACGAGCCGCTTTAACCCGGCCTCGCCCAGCGTCGTCTTGGCCTTGGCGGCCATCCACAGCCCGCTCAAGGCCGCCCGTGACCAAGCGCGTGATTGGCTTGAGGCCGCCCGCGCGGTGTTCACCCAAGACGCCCTCTTCCTCGCCGATCTGCTCTGCGGCCCTGAGCAGGAGGCCCGCCGCTTTGGGCGCGGCTATCTCCAGACGGTGACGCTCAGCGAGGAGACGGCCCAGCTCATCGTCACCCGGCTCATCGCCCGGCTGCTCGACGCCGACGCCGATCAAGCCCGCAAGGATGACATCAGCGCCACGCTCAAGCGGCTGTTCTCCGCCCAGCTGCGGCGGATCAGCGAGGCGGTGATCCTCGATCTCCTCAAGCGCCAGGAGGAGAGCGCCCATGTGCTGGCCGGGGAGATCCTCCTCGCCCGCGCGGGCTACGGCGAGGCCACGCCCGAGGCGCTCCTCGTCGCGCTCCTTGACTCTCGGTTCTCCACGGCGCGCGCCGTGGGGGTGCAGCTGATGGCGCGGATGCCCGACGCGGTGGTCGCCGGCTACATGAGCTTGATCGTGGCCCTCTCCATCCACTCGGAGGCCCAGCTGCGCGAGAGCGCGCGGCTGGTGGTGCAGCGCGTCGCCGCCGCGCCCACGCAGGCCGAGGCCTTGGCGGTGGAGCTGGTCCGCGCGCTCCTGCGCCACAAGCTCCCCGACGGCGCGGGGGCGCATCTCGTGCGGGTGCTCAGCGAGGATCTGCGCGCGGTGATGGACGGCGTGCCCAAGAGCGTGATCATGCGGCTCTTGCAGTCCAGTCGAGGCCCGGCGCAAGAGCTGGGCGGGCTGCTCCTGCCCACCGCGCTGCGCCCCGATGACCTCAGCGTCAGCGAGATCGCCCGGCTGGGCACCCATGAGATCGCCGCCGTGCGCCGGGCCGCGTGGGCCATGTACCGCGCGGACATCCCTCGGCTCAAGGCCCAGATCGTCGAGGCGGTGCGCATCCTCGACGCGGCCTGGGAGGACACCCGCCAGTTCGCCTTTGAGCTGTTTGGTGGCGACGCCTTTGAGGCCGACGACTTCCCGCCCAGCGTGCTCGTCAGCCTCTGCGACAGCGTGCGGCCGGACGTGCAGCGCTTTGGGCAGGGCTTGCTGACCCGCTTCTTCCGCGAGGCCTTTGGCCCCGAGTACCTGCTCAAGCTCAGCGAGCACCCCTCCGCCGCCATGCAGGGCTTCGTCACCCACTACCTGGAGCGCTACGCCCACGACGCCCCCCAGCGGCTGGCGCAGCTCAAGCTCTACTTCATCGCCGCGCTGTCGCGGGTCAACCAAGGCGGGCTGACCAAGCAGCGTGTGCTGCGCTTCTTCGCCGCCGAGGCCCGCGCCAGCCGCGAGGCCGCCGAGATCATCGCCGAGATCCTGACACGCCAGTCGGCCACCATCGCCATCCGCGACCGCGCCGCCGCCATCGAGATCATGCTTCAAATTCATCGAGACTGGCCCGACGTCTCGCTGCCCATCAAGGTCCAAGCTGCGGAGGTGAGGGGTGGAGTTTCAATATAGATACAGCGGCAACACCGCCATCGAGAGCCGCCCTGATCAGACCTCCATGCGCTTCTCGCCGGACACCCAGCGAGATCCGACCTATTTTCGGGGCCTGCTGCGCAAAAACATCCCCTTCCGCGAGGCGATCAGCGCCCTGCACAGCGTCGTCGTCTCGGATCTACGGTTTAAGCCCAAGGATCGCGAGGAGTACAAGGCCTGGCTGGCGACGCAGGAGCAGTTTGCCTTAGAGCGCATCGCCGCCGAGCATGGCCGCGCCAAGCGCGAGATGGCCCAGCTTCATGAGGAGCTGAGGAAGATCGACCTAGAGCAGCAAAAGCACAGTGTCCCCTTCAACAAGGCCAAGCGTCGCTACTTTGACTACCTCTACAAGCGAGACTATAACGCTTGGTTTGTCTTAGACCCGGTGATCACCGTACACCCAGACCAGGTCTTCTTTGAGTGCTTTAGCCAGGATGAATCCAGCTATGGTCGCCTCAGCGCCAACTATGATGTCTTCAAGGATGTCAAGGAATTTGAGTGTGGGACGACCAACATCGATTACAGCGCGGAGCTTTACAATGAGTTTCAAAAGATCCGCAGCTATAAGCCCACAGACTTCACGATTGACCCATCTGGGTTTCAAGTTCAGACCATAGACGAGGCGTCCTTCTCAGACGCCTTTAAAGAGGTCAAGATTGACCTCCCTGACTCCTGGGTGCGTGGGTTCCTTCAGGTCAGCTCTGCCATGTCGCTGCCGGCGACGGCGATCAAGCTGCACCCGATGGACATCCACAATATCTGCTTTGTGCTGCGGCAAAAGCAGGAGCTGCATGGCCCGCGCTCCATGCGCTACATCCTCAAGCCGGGGCGCCCCGTTCAGATCTTGATGGAGCCTTGGAACATCAAGATCGACTGCCCACGCTCGATCTACGAGGGGGACACGCCCCAAGAGATCCGCGTCTGGGGGCGGCGGCGGCTGCACATCTTGGAGCGGCTGATCCCCATCGCCGATTACTTCACGGTCTACCTCTTGGGGACGGGGCTGCCCTCGTTCTACATCGCCCACCTCGGCGACATGGCCTTCACGCTGGGGCTCAGCGGCTGGACGGCCAATGACTGGTCCACGGCGGGCAACTTTGACTTGATGGCGCCGCGCGCCGAGGTGGACGCCTTGACCAGCGCGTCGGTCTTCGAGGCGCTCAAGGCCGACTGGCGCGCGGCGCCCGATGATCTCGCCCGCAAGCTGGGCTTAGATCGCGCGGTGGTGCTCGGGGCGCTGGGCACGCTCACCCAAGCGGGGCGGGCCATCTACGATCTGGAGCAGGGCGTCTACCGCGCCCGTGAGCTGAGCCGTGAGCCGCTGCCGCTCAGCGCGCTGCGCTTCGCCAACGAGCGAGAGGCCACGGCCAACCGCTTTGTGATGCGGCGCCAAGTGACGCTGATCGAGGCGCGCCAAGACAGCGAAGGTCATTTACATTTGGACGGGGCGATCCAAGCTGATCAACAGACGCACTATATCTCCTTGACGATTGACGCCGATGAGCGTATCAAAGAGGCCCAGTGCGACTGCGCTTGGTTCCGTCATAACCGGCTCTACAAAGGCCCCTGTGAGCACATCCTCGCGTTGAGGATCTCCGAGGGTCAGAGCAATCACCGACGGCATTAGACCAGGCGTCCAGGGTGCGGTCGAGGCAAAGCTTGCAGTGGGGCGGTGGATCGCCGTCCATGCACCTTGACCGAGCATGCGTCACTGGCCTGCTCTTCACTGGTAGGCCCCAGTATGGGCTAGTCCGTATTTGGCGGTGCGTTGTCTGCCGACAACAATTACGGACTAGCCCATAGGGGCCTTAATTGAGTTGAGACAGTCCAGTCTCCGACGAGAACTTCGAAGTTTTCGGCCGCGCCCTGGCCTTTTAAGGCACGCATATGACCCAGCCCCGCACGAGACAAGAGCTCTACGACATCATCAGCCAGACCTCCAAGGCGGAGTTTATCCTTGAGGAGATGGTCCGCCTCGGCTTCTGGGGAGATCGGCCCGTCGATCCAGGGGGGGCGCACAAGCGGCGCGGCGAGATCCTCAAGCGGCTCAGCGCGCTGCAAAGCGAAGCGGCGCGGACACAGAACCGCGAGGCGGTGCTCAAGGCCATCCGCAGGGAGCGCATGGCCGAGTCGCGGCGCAAGCGCGAGGAGAACAAGCAGGCGCGCATCGAGGCCAAGCGCGCGCGCGCCGAGGCGTGGCGCCAGCGCAAAGCCAAGGAGATCCTCTACCTCGGCGAGGGCGTCTCCTTTGATCTGAGCAAGACCGCCAACAACATGGACGCTTGGTTAGGCGCCGAGCCCGAGCCAGAGGACTATCGCGAGCGGCTGGAGGGGCTCAGCGCCTCCGCCTTGCCCCAGCTCAAAAGCCCACCTGATCTGGCCCGCGCCCTGGGCATCAGCCTCGGCGAGCTGCGCTTCCTCGCCTTCCAGCGCGTCGTCTCCAGCCAGAGTCACTACCGTCAATTTCGGATCGCCAAGAAGACCGGCGGCCTGCGCACGATCTCCGCGCCCATGCCCCGGCTCAAGCGCGTGCAGCGCTGGATACTCGACGAGATCATCAACAAAATCGATGACATCGGGCTCCACGACGCCGCCCACGGCTTCCGCGCGGGGCGAGGCATCCTCAGCAACGCCGCGCCGCATGTGGGCCAAGCCGTCGTCATCAACATGGACCTCGCCGACTTCTTCCCCACGATCACCTTCAGCCGGACGCGGGGGCTGTTCGCCAGCATGGGCTACAGCCCCAGCGTGGCCGTGATCTTGGCGCTCTTGACGACGGAGGCCGACATCGAGGCGGTGGAGCTGGACGGGCGGACCTGGTATGTGCGCGGCGGTGAGCGGCGGCTCCCGCAGGGCGCGCCCTCCAGCCCGGGCATCACCAACCTCATCTGCCGTCGCCTCGACGCCCGGCTCAGCGGCTACGCCGCGCAGCATGGCTGGACCTATACCCGCTACGCCGACGATCTGACCTTCTCTGGAGAGGGACAGGATCTCAACCAGCTGCTCTGGGTCGCGCGGCGCATCATTGAGGACGAGGGGCTGCGGATCAACGAGGACAAGACCCGTATCCTGCGCAGGGGGCGGCGCCAAGAGGTGACGGGGTTGATCGTCAATGATCAGCTCGGCGTGCCGCGCCGCGCGCTGCGTCGGTTCCGCGCGCTCTTACACCAAGTGCGCCTTGACGGCCCCAAGGGCAAGCGCTGGGGGCAGGGCGAGGATCTCTTCGCCTCGATGATGGGCTTCGCCGACTTCGTCTACATGGTCGATCCCGCCAAGGGCGCGCCGCTGCGGGCGGAGGTCCGCGCGTTACAAGCGCGCTATCCGTGGCGCGCGGCCCTCGACGAGGCGCCCCTCAGCCTGAGCAAGCCCTCCGCGCCCTTGATCGCGGCCACGCCCGAGGACGCGCCCACGCCCGAGGACGCGCCCACGCCGCCCGAGGCGGCCCAAGAGATCGAGGAGGTTGAGGAGGCATCCCCGACCCAAGAGGCCCAACCAGATCCCAATCGCCCGTGGTGGCGGCTGTTTTAGGTTTAAGGCAGGCGCAGCAGGGTTGAGATCGAGCGGGTCAAGGTGCCCTCATCGGGGGCGGGCAGCGTCGCGCTGTGTGTCACCCAGCTCAGGGAGATCTGGCGAGTGTCGCCCTCCCCTGTCGGCCACGCTGTGGTCATCTCCTCGGGCAAGATCAAGGCGCCACGGCTGGGGTCCACCACCTCACAGGCCAGCTGACGGCTCACGCCAGCGGCGCGATCATGCAACGTCAAGCTCACCCGCAGCGGCCCAGGCCCCTCGGGCAGCGGCGCCCAGGCCACCCGCAGCGGCGCGCCGGGCGTGATCTGCGGCTCGACGGGCGAGGGCGCCTCAAAGCGCACGGGCGAGGGCTCATCGCCCTCCAAGACCCCGGCGCGGCGCGCCTCGACGCGGCTGCTCGTCTCGATCAGCGCCGCGTGTGGCCCAAAGACAAGCGGCTGGAGGCGGGCGCGCTGGAGATAGACCCAGACTGAGCTGTCGAGCAGCCCCCCGTCGAAGAGATCAGGCAAGGCGCAGCGGCCATCATCGACCAAGCGCGCGTTGAGCTGATAGTGCGCGATGGACTGATACTCGGGCCGGGAGAAGAGGGGACGGCTGCCGCCGATGTAGAGCGTCAGCGCGCCCTCACCGGGGCGCCAGCTCAGGGGCGTCTCCCCGCGCATGGCCCCCGTGGCCTTGTCCATCACGCCCTCCAGCCCCTCCACGTCGGCCATCGTGCCTGGCCCGCGCGTGTTGACCTCAAAAGCGGGGATGACCGCGCCGCCGCCCGCCCAGATCCGCAGCGGCGCGTCGCCCTCATAGAGCCGCAGCGGCGTGTCAGGCGACGGGGTATAGATCACCCCCTCGACGTCATCGACATAGGGCACCAGCTGAAGCGCAGCCTGGGGGCTTTGGATATCCACCACGCCGAGGTGCGCGCCTCCGCCATCGGCGCCGATCTCCAAGAGCGTGCAGCGCGCGCCCTCGATGTCCAAGGCCGCCTCACGCAGCACGCGCCCTTGGAGGCTGAGGACCCGGCTGGGCTGGATGAGCCCCTCTGGCAAGCTGATCCGCCAGCTCTGACAGCCGCCCTCTGGGATTGGACCGCAGCCCCCGCAGATGTTGGCGAGCGCCTCATCGATCAGCCCATCTAAATCATTGTCGATCCCATCACAGACCTCCTCAGCGATCTCAGCCGCGTCGGGGATCTCAGCCGCGTCGGGGATCTCAGCCGCGTCGGGGATCTCAGCCGTGTCGGAGATAAGCAACGCGTCGGGGATCACAGCTGTGTCGGGGATGAGCAGCGTGTCCAAGGCGGCGTCCATGAGCGCGGCGTCAAGCCTGGCCCCGAGATCAAGGCGCGCGCTGGCGTCGATCTCCTCCCCCTCGATCTCAAGGCGCTGATCGGGCGCCTCTTGACACGCCCAGAGCGAGGCGCCGAGGAGGAGGCAGAGCGTTTGGCTTTGGCAGATTGAGCGCATAAGACGAGAGCGAGCCTCCATGGGTGATGAGTGAGCCCACGAGGGGGCGATGTTTTGCGGATGATCTCATAAAACACTCGTCATTTACCCTTTGATCTGATAGAGATGCCCGGTCTGCTCCCGCGAACATTGAGCGCCGCTTCAGCCCGCGCTCAAGAGCGACTCCCAATCTCAGGATCGTCCATGTCTATTCACATTACAGTTGACCTTGAAGCGCTCAAAGACGTCGCCGTACACGAGGCCGTGCTGCGCCTCCTCGACGCCCTCCGCCAACAGGCGCCTCGCGCCACCAAGCCCGTCGCCGCTGCCCCCCTCGCCCCCAGCCCCAGCCCCAGCCCCCTCAGCCCCAGCCCCCTCATGCCTGCCAAGCTTGGCAGCGCCCCTCGCCCTGCGCTGGGCTACCCACCCGCGCCGCCCCCCCGCCTTGAGGCGCCCAGGCCCGCGCCCCCGGTGATGCGCCGCACGCCCAAGCCGCAGCAGCCGATCGATCAGAGCCTCAGCGATGAGGAGCGCTACGAGAAGTTCGTCGAGCAGCTGCCTGAGCGCTCCAAGCGCTTCCTTGAGCTGGTGCAGCGCAAAGGGACCTTGACCATCAACGATGCGATGGACGAGCTGGGCATCACAGTGCCCAAGGCCATGGGGGGGATCACCGGCTCGATTGGCCGCTGGGCGCCGGTGCGTGGGGTGCAGATCCCATACGAGGCCATCACCGTGAGGGGTGATCGCGCGTGGCGTTGGACGGGCGGGGCGCCCTCGACGACGCTCACGACCGACAATCCTACGCAGCTGGAGGGCGGCGAGGAGGACATGGGGGCCTTGCCGACCGCGGCGCAGATGGAGCAGCTGCTCAACGACGCGGATCTGCCGGAGAAGTCTCGCGCCTTCTTGGAGCTGCTCAAGGCGCGTGGTCAGCTGACCCGCTCTGAGGTCTTGGAGCACTTCAACCTCTCCCGCGCCAAGGCGATTGGGGGCGTGACGGAGCCGCTGCAGCGGATCGGTCGGGAGCAATATGGCATCTCCAAGCCCTTCACCTCGGGGATGATCGAGGAGACGGGCGAGAAGCTCTGGCGCTGGCCGCTCGCCGCTGAGGCGTTGCGCGTCGAGGCGTCGTCGAGCGATGAGGCCGAGGAAGAGCCCGCCACCACGCCGGGCGTGCGGGTGCGCAAGCGCAACCCTGAGATCTAAGTCCTAAGCCGCTGAGATCAGGCGCCTTGGCCTCTGTGGATCGTCGCGCAAACAGAGGTTGCCAAGGGAGAGACACTTATGCACAATGCGCGGCGATTTTGAATCTCGGGCGTAAGCCCCCAAGGGAGCCCCCTCGATATGGCTAAGAAGAGCAGCATCGCGAAGAACAAGCAGCGCCGCGCGCTCACCGCTAAGCACGCCGAGCACCGTCAAGCGCTGATCGCGGTCATCAAGAACCCTGAGACGACCCTTGAGGAGAAGTGGGAGGCTCAGGCCAAGCTGGCGAAGATGCCGCGTGACGCCAGCGCCACGCGGATCGTCAATCGTTGTCACCTTACTGGCCGCGCGCGCGGCTACTACCGCAAGTTTGGGCTCTCACGCATCTCCCTGCGTCAAGAGGCGCTCAAGGGCAACCTCCCTGGGGTCGTCAAGGCCAGCTGGTGAGGGTCCACCTCACCGCGGCTCATGGCCTGGGCTGAGGCGGCGCTCGCGCGCTGATCGCCCACGCCGCAGCCTGCACCTCACCCAAGAGGGGCGCTACCTCGGCGTCATCACCCTCACCATTGGCTTCGGCGCGGTGAGCACGGGCAACGACGTGCTTCACCTGCTGCTGTGTCATCTCCTCGCGATGATCATCGTCAGCGGGCTGCTCTCAGAGTGGACCCTCAAGGGCCTCAAGGCCACGCGGCGCCTCCCCAGTCAAGTCTTCGCGGCGACGCCCTTCCTCGTCTCCATTGATCTGCGCAATGAGAAGCGTTGGATGCCCTCGTTCAGCGTGCAGGTAGAGGACGGGATTGAGCAAAGCCATATCGCCAAGAGATGTTATTTCCTCAAGATACCGCCTAAAACAAACCAAGAGACAAATTATCGATTTGAAATCCCCAAAAGAGGCTTATACAAATATAAATACATTAAAATTGGCACTCGATTTCCATTTTCCTTCTTTTTGAAGACTTACAGGTTTAGCCAAGGATCAGATTTAATTGTCTTCCCAAGACTGATCGATTTAAGTGATTTGTTCTTTGAACAACTAATCAATAAAAATAAAATCAAAGAAAATGATCCATTTTTAATTAGAAAATATAGGGAAAATGATTCGCTTCATCTAATAAATTGGAAAATATCTGCGAAAAAAAATGAATTATACGTTGTTGATCATATAACGGAGGATAAAAAAATATTATCCGTTTTTTTAAATACAAAAATAAAGGATCTAAATGAAAATCAAGAAGATGTTGAATATCTTATCAGCTTAGCTTCAAGCGTTGTCATTAAATTACTAAAACAACATAAAATTAAACTAATTATGAACCAAGAGACAATACATCTTGATGAAGGTCACGAAGATGACTTTTTAAAGTTTATGTCATTTCTTAGTTTTAGTGAAGAGATTGAAGATAGTTTCATTAAACCCGCAAATGTTGATATTTTAATTGCGCATAGCAGCTCTAATCTATGGTCATATATTCAATCAATGTATTTAATAGATGAAAATTTGAGGATAAATTAATGAAATTCATTATTGCGCATAAACTATCGACATATTTAATGGTTGGGATTTCTCTAATCTCATTAACAAGCTGGATATCACCGATATTTCCTTTAATATCAATTTTATTATTGATTCACAGCTGGAGTTCAGACCCAAAAAGTGATAGACCAATTTTAAATTTATTCAAGTTGTTTTATGTGGCCTTATCTATATCAATTGTCATATTTTATCTATCTAGGTCTGATTTTTTAAAAGTAATTATATTGATACTCTCAATTACGACATTAAAATTTTCGTTTAGCGAAAAAATAAACTCTAATTACGCAAAATTATATATATCATCTTTAATAAATATCGGATTATCCGGCATAATGGGTTCAAATGCGATATATCTCATTACATTAAGTTTTTACTCGATGTTTTCAGTCTTTAGTATTATCATGTTTCAGCTTAAGAAAGAGATGGAAGATAACTATCTTTTAAAATATAGAGATTCATTAAAAGGAAAAAGGGTTAAAATTAATAAAGTCCTTCATTCAAAAAAATTAGTAAGCAAGAAATTTAATATAATTAGTGTTTTTACTTCATTTCTGATCATTGCCCTCTCATTTTTAATATTCACACTTATACCAAGAGTAAATAAGTTTGACAAACTTAGTCAAATAAATCAAAACAAGATATCTGGGTTTTCTGATGAGGTTAGAATTGGTGAATTTGGTCTAATTAAAAATAACTACAACCCTGTCATAGTAATAAAAAACCATGAATATCGAGATAATTCTTATTGGAAAGGAGTAAGTCTTGATTTTTTTGATGGGAAATCATGGTATAAATCACAAAAAAAATACTTCCAATATCGAGCTGATCGGGATGCTCATATAAATCAGCGAGATTACAGCGGTATAACAAAATTAGAACAATTTGATATTGATGTCATTGACATAAAATCAAATATATTATTTAAGCCATCTGAAGATCCACTTGTTATTTTTGACGAAAACGATCAGAACTATTATACGATTAGCTATGATCAAGAAAATGATTTTTTTAGAGAGAGTTTAGATCTAGATTATATGAACAATCACTTTTCATATAGAGTAATTGCTAAAAATAGCGGATATGGTTATGGTTTAAGTGATATATCGATTAACTCTCTTAAGTTCCCACAAAATAAACAAAAATATTTGCAGTTGCCGTCAGACATACACGATGATTTTCAGGTTTTATCTGAAAGCATAAAAAAACAATCTAAAACTCTGAATGATGTAACAGATAATATATCAACTGCTTTCAAGCAGTATAAATATAGCACCTCTTCAAAAAATAAAAATGTAAATGATTTTTTCTTGCGAACAAAATCAGGTCATTGTGAATACTTTAGCACGGTTGCTATTATATTATTGAGGCAAATGGGCATTCCATCTAGAAATATAAATGGATTTTATGGTGGCAGATGGAATCCTCAAGGAAATTTTTTAATTATGAGCGGGGCAAATGCACACTCTTGGGTTGAAATATGGACAGATAAATATGGATGGGTTATCTTTGACCCAACACCGACGAGCCATATCACACAAAACGGTTTATTTTATCAGCCAATATCCAACTATATTGATTTTATTAATATAAAATGGCATGAGTTTATTAAAAATAATAGCGTTGACAATAAATATCAACACATACTTTCAGTAATTAACTACATAGGGAAACTTGATATTGATTTAAAGTTAATTATGGCCATATTGATTCTAATCATCTCAATTGTCGCGATAATTATCGCGATAAAAGAGAAAATAATTGCCATTAATGCTGTTGATCATCCTCACCCGCTCAAAAAAGAAAAAATTAAAAAGGACCTATATCAAATGATGATTGACTTTTATGCTCAAAGGGGATTGATGATCACAAATCATATGACACACGTTGAAATTTTAGCGCTGCTGAGGGCGCGAGGCGCGCCGGGGCTCTCGTTGGCGGAGGAGATCTGCGACACATACGAGCGCGCGCGCTTTGGCGCTCAGCCCATTGATCCTGAGCAGCGCGCGCGGCTACGTCATGCGCTCTCGAAATTAGGTTCAGGTTTTGCTAAAACCGGCGATGTCCCCCAAAAATGAAAGGAAGAGTCGCCATGCAAAGGCTCACCCGCCTCACGCTCATCTTACCGCTCAGCTTGAGTTTATTGGCCTGCGCTGAGGAGGCCTCCACGTCGCCCGATGACGTGATGGCGCCTCGCGAGGATCCCGCGCTTTGGAACCAAAGCTTCGTGGAGATGGAGGAGCTCAAGGGCGACACCTCCACCTGCTCCGGGGTGGTCGTCCCTGATCAGAGCGGCTTTAACCGCTTCGTCACCTTCACCTTTGACGACGGCCCCAGCCTCAGCACCACGCCACAGCTGCTCGAGATCCTCCGCCGTCATGAGGTGCCCGCCACCTTCTTTGTCAACCGCGTCGAGGGTGAGGCCCGCCTCGCCTTGCTCGAAGAGATGGTCGCCGATCCCCTCTTCACCGTAGGCAACCACACCTGGAGCCACCCCAACATGAAGCTCCAGGATGAGGCGCGCGTGATCTCCGAGATCGACAAGGTCACGGCGCTCATCGAGGGCGCTGGTGGCGCCCCCAGCTTCTTCCGCTTCCCCTATGGCTCCTCCAGCTGCATGAGCGCCGACAAGGTCCGCGAACGTGGCTACAAGATCACCGGCTGGCACATCGACAGCGCCGACTGGTGCTATAAGGCGGGCGGCGGCTACTGCAAGGCCAGCACGTTCCAGCACGTCCCCGATGCGTTCCGCGGCAGCATGAGCGACTGGACCATGCACCAGGTCCGCCAGCGCGAGGGCGGCGTCCTCCTCTTCCATGACATCCACCAGACCACCATCGACGCCATCGAGCCCTTGATCCTCAAGCTCAAGGAGGAGGGTTATCAGTTCACCCACCTCGGCGATAAGGCCGTCTTCCCGCTGCTCAATAACGTGGCGCTGAGCTTTATCGGCGATCCTTGCGCCGCTGAGGGCGACTGCACCAGCGGCCAATTCTGCCATGAGGCTGGCTTCTGCACGCAAGCCTGTGAGGGCTACTGCCCCGACCTGGCGGGCAAGGCGCCCACCTTCTGTGCAGAAGATCCGCTGGCCCCCACGACAGGCATCTGCGTCAGCAAGGCCCATGAGATCAACGGTGACTGCGCGGACTTGGAGGTGACCTTGGATCTCGTCACGCCGCGCTTTATCGGCGAGAGCGGCGCCGCCGCCGTCGAGGCCAAGGTCTGCCTGCCCAACGCGGAGATGATCTCCGCCCGCGCCGAGGCCGACGCGGATCAGCCCACCGAGTAAGCCTTACTCAACCACCGCTCTACTCAACCACCATCAAGCCCGACATGGCCGGATCGTAGCCCGTGCGGCTGCCGTCGCGATCGGCGTAGACCCAGGAGCGGCCCGCGTCGAGGCTGTAGCGCCACGCAAACGCATATTCATCGGCGATCATGGGCGCGATCATCGTCGCCATGTACTCATCATCATTGCCTCGGTTGCCGTTCCAGCTCGCCTCAAACCAGATCCACTCCTGGTTGAGATCATCGCGAGGGTGTGTGTTGAGGGGGCCATAGCCGACCTCCGCCAACAAGGCGGGGTTCTCTTCAAGCTGCTCGGTGACGCCCTCTTGATAGACCCGGCCAAAGATCAGCTCTGTCTCCGCGCCCGCAGCGACGGTCGTCTCATAGGGCCATTGTAGGTTGCCCCACCAGATCGATGGGCCAACATAAAGCTGACCCGCTGAGGCCGCATCGTAATCGATCCCCGCGTTATCTGAGGTGTCACAGTAAGCCCAGGTCAATCCACCATCAATTGAGAAACGCCAGGCATAGCTCCAATCTCCACGCTCAAGGGGGATTAATCGACCCATATATTCGTCATTAAAGCCATTTTGAACATTGTAAAGGCCATTAAACCAGGCCCAGTCATCGCCGGGCGCGTCGGCGCCATAGCCGATCTCCGCCATGATCGCGGGGTGCGCGCCCGCCGCCTCGCTCATGCCCTCGGCCCAGATCTGGCCGTAGCTGAGGCGGCTGGGGAAGCCCTCGGTCGCCACCAAGCTGGGGGGGAACTGGGTGACGCACCAGCCCGGCAGCGTGCCTTGGGGGGCCTCGTCGATGATGTCATCACAGTCATTGTCCACGCCATCGGGGACCTCCTCGGCGGCGGCGCAGCCCACACAAGCGCCGTCTTGGCAGACCCAACCCGCCTCGCAAGGCTGGCTAAGCCCCCACTCCGAGCAATCATCATCATCAAAATCACCACAAACAGTGAAGCTATCGGCCTGATCACAATCAGACTCGCCTAAAACACACTCATCTTGACAAACTGAAGCGCAGACGCCATTCGAGCAGCTCTCGCCTTGCGCGCACGCAATGGGCTCGCTCCACTCGGCGCATTCATCAGGGTCAAAATCACCGCAGATTCGGCGCTCTCCGCTGGGGGTACACTCAGAATTGCCTCTGGTACACTCATCTTGGCAGACCTGGAGGCAAGCGCCGTTGGAGCAGCTGGTGCCCTCCGCGCATGGCTGCGTCTCGCCCACCACGAAGCGCTCGCCGATGAGGGCGCCCCAGCGCGGGCAGATCGCCAGATCACCGCAGGACTGCACGCCGCCCGCAGCGCAGCGCGCGGCGCCCGCGTTGCACTCGGGGGTGCAGACCGCCGCGCAGGCGCCATCGGCGCAGATCTCCCCCGCCGCGCAAGGCGCGGACGTGCTCCACTCCAGGCAGTCATCCGCGTCGAAGTCACCGCAGGTGGCGACCCCCTCGCCTTGGCAGCGCGCGGAGCCTGCGGCGCACTCATCGGAGCAGGTCGCCACGCAGGCGCCCGCGTCGCAGACGAGCCCTTGAGGGCACGCGCTGGGCACGCCCCACTCCAAGCATGGATCGGCGTCAAAGTCACCGCAGCCTTGCACCCCACCATCGGCGCAGCGCACGCGGCCATCGACGCACTCGTCTTGGCAGGTCACCGCGCAGGCGCCGTTGGAGCAGCTCTCACCGGCGGGGCAAGGCGCCGCGTCAGACCACTCCAGGCAGGCGTCGGCGTCGAAGTCCCCGCAGCGCTCCAAGCCACCCAAGGCGCAGCGGGTCGCGCCCGCGACGCAGGCGTCCGAGCAGGCGGCGACGCAGGCGCCCGCGTCGCAGATGAGCCCAGCATCACAGGGCGCCGCCGAGCCCCACTCCACGCAGCCGTCGCCGTTGGTGTCGAGGCAGAGCTGCACGCCCCCCTCCGCGCAGCGGCGCTGCCCCGCCGGGCAGGCGTGCTCACAGCTCTGCTCACACACGCCCCCCGCGCAGACCTCGCCGACGTCGCAGGGGCTGGGGCGGCTCCACTCCAAGCAGTCATCGGCGTCGAAGTCGCCGCACTGGGCCACGCCCCCCTCCACGCAGCGGCGGCTGCCCGCCGCGCACTCATCGGAGCAGACCGCCGCGCAGGCTTGGTTTGAGCACGTCTCTCCCGCCGCGCACAGCGCCACCTCGCCCCAGTCCAGGCACGGATCATCATCGGCCTGGCCGCAGCGGATCAGCCCATTGGCCTCCTCCGCGCAGCGCAGCGCGCCTTGAGCGCACTCGTCAACGCAGGTCGCGGAGCACTGTCCATTGGAGCAGGTTTCCCCCGCCGCGCACGGCGTCAAGGCGCTCCACTCCAAGCAGGCGTCGCCGTCGAGCTGCCCGCAGCTCTTAAAGGCGTCCCCCTCACAGGCGCGGCTGCCCGCCACGCACTCATCGGCGCAGGTGGCCGCGCAGGCGCCCTGGGAGCACGTCTGCCCCGCAGGGCAGGGCTCGACGGGGCTCCAGTCGGCGCAGGCGTCGCCGTCGAACTGCCCGCACCTGCGCACGCCCGCGCTGTCGCTGGAGCAGCGCACGCCGCCAGCGACGCACTCATCCTCACAGGCGGCGACGGGGTTACACTCGCCGGCGCTGCAAGACTCCCCCTCCGCGCAGAGGGTCAAGGCGCTCCACTCATCGCAGGGATCGGCGTCAAACTGCCCGCAGGTCTTAAAGGCGTCGCCGTCGCAGATCTGTGTGCCCGCGGTGCACTCATCGGCGCAGGTGGCCGCGCAGGCGCCTTGAGAGCACGTCTCCCCCGCCGCGCAAGGCGCCGTCGGCCCCCAGTCCGCGCAGGGGTCCTCATCGAACTGCCCGCAGGCGCGCACGCCCGCGCTGTCATTGGAGCACTGCGTGACGCCCTCCACGCATTCATCGGTGCAGGACTCGATGGGCGCGCAGGCGCCAGCGCTGCAAGACTCACCCACGCCGCAGGGGGTCAGCTCGCTCCACTCTGTACACGCATCGGCGTCAAAGCCCCCGCAGCGCTTAAAGGCGTCGCCGTCGCAGACCTGGGTCCCCTCCACGCACTCATCGGCGCAGCCCGCCGCGCAGGCGCCGCTTGAGCAGCTCTCGCCCGCCGCGCAGGCGGTCACAGGCCCCCAGTCTCGACAGGGATCGGCGTCAAAGGCGCCGCAGGCCTTGACGCCGCCCTCCGCGCAGATCGTCTGACCCTCGGCGCACTCATCGACGCAGCCCGCCGCGCACTGACCAGCTGAGCAGGACTCTCCCGCCGCGCAGGCCTCCGCCGGACCCCAGATGTAGCACTGCGCGCTCTGGGCGAAGCAGCGCATCACCGCGTCGCCCTCGCAGCGCGCCGTGCCCGGAGCGCAGGTGGAGACGCAGGCGCCGCAGACCCCCCCTTGGCACGACTCCCCCCCAGGGCAGGGCTCACCCCACCAGGCGAGGCAGCCGTCCTCGGATCGCCTGCACGTCTCCAGGCTGTCGCCGTTGCACTGCACGGCGCCCTCGACGCAGAGATCGAGGCAGCTGGGCGCCGCCTCCTCCTCGCCCCCTGAGCAGCCCCAGAGGGTGAGGAGGAACAACGGTAAAACTCTCCATGCGCGCATCGGCTTCTCCTTTGAATTGAGCCGTCTTATTAACGCGCAGGGCCCAGAGAGGGCCAAGCGAAATCGCGCCAGATGTCGCGAATCAATTTCCGTTCGACGCAAAGGAGAGGAGGCTTTATCTTGGGCGCCTCAAGTCAAGGGAGCCCGCTGTGTTCGACTTCTTGGATCAGATGAGTTACTCAAATTTGATGATGATCGCCCTCTTATTGGGGCTCTCACCCTTCCTGCCTGAGCCACACCTCTTTGAAAAGCTGAGGATGCTTAAAGAACGAAAGCTCAAAAAGCCAATTGATATCTTTGACCTCTTGATGCACGCCACGCCGCTGTTCTTGTTGGCGATTAAATTCACACGAGATTGGATCAAGGCTTAATCAAGCAAAGTGGCGGGCGACCTCGGAGGCGTAGGCCACGCCCAGCTCCGCCGCGTGGGCCTTCAGCCAGACGCTCAGGCGCGTCTCCCCCGTGGGCGGCGCCTCGGAGATCAAGAGGTTCGCGCTGAGCCCCTCGATCTCATCGCGGGTGAGGATGATATCGCCCGTGATTCGACCGATCAGGCGACCAACCGCCAAGACCAAGGCATCAGGGAGGTTGATCAGCCGCGCAGGGCGGCCAATGGAGGCGGCGATGAGGCGCACCAGGGCGTTGAAGGTGTATGTCTCCGGCCCCACGGCGTCCAGGGTGACGTCCTCGCGGCTGGCCCCATGCTTGAGCGCCAGCGCGGCGAAGTCCTCAACGTGGATCGGCTGGATGCTGTATTCGCCGCCACGCGCGACGCCAAAGAGCGGCAAACGGCGCAGCGTCCAGGCGATGTTATTGAGCAGCACGTCGCGGCCCCCAAAGAAGACGGCGGGGCGCAGGATCGCGTAGGAGATCCCCGAGGAGATCAGCGCTTGCTCCACCGCCGCCTTGCCGCTGAAGTACGGCAGCGGGCTGTCCGCGCTGGGGCGCGTGATGCTGGTGTGTACGATCCGCTCGACGCCCGCCGCCTTGGCCGCCGCGATCAACGCCTCGCTGTGGCGCACCGCCGCCGCGAAGGTCGTCTGGCCGTACTCAAAGCGCACCCAATAGGTGTTGTAGAGCACCTTGACGCCCTCCAGGCTGGCGGCCAGCGCCGCTGGGTCGTCGAAGCGGAAGGGCTTGACCTCCACGCGGCCATTGAAGGGGTCCTGGCGGTGGGTGTGCCCCGTCAGCGTGCGCACCGTATGCCCCGCGCTGAGCAGGCGGGCGGTGATGTGTCGGCCGCTGTAGCCAAAGGCGCCGGTGACGGCGTGCAGATCGGACATTAAGATTCTCCTTGTTCAGAATAAACTGAACGCAATGGGCAAAAAAAAGGGCGCGCCGCGCCCGCCTTGTAAGGACTAAAAGCCCGCCAAGAGCCCCAAGAACGCCTTGCTGGCGCCCTCATGGGCCAAGAGGCGGTTGATCGCCCGCTCCCCCGTCTGGAGCAGCTCCAGCATCTGCTTCAGCCGCGCCTCCACCACCTCGCCGCCGCCGCTCGCCTCGGCCAGCGCCTCACGCACGGCGCTGAGGGCGGGATCGAACTCGCGGCGCTTGCGCTCACGCAGGATGGCGAAGAACATCTCCCACATGTCCGGCGCGGTGACGTAGAAGTCCTTGCGCTCGCCGTTGATGTGTACCCGCTGGATCACCCCCCAGGCGCGCAGATCTTTGAGCGACATGCTGGCGTTGCCTCGGCTGATCTGGAGCCGCTCGCTGATCTCGTCGAGGCTCAGCGGCGCCTCTTGGGTGATCAAGAGCGCGTGAATCCGCGCCATGGATCGGTTAATCCCCCACAGCGCGCCCATGGCACCCCACGTCTCGATAAACTCGGCTTGCTTGTCGCTGTCCATGGGCCTCGCGGGTTTCTTATGTTTCAGAACTTTCTGAAAGTTAGCCACGCGCCACGCGCGTGTCAAAGGAAAAGGCGCGGCGGACACGCTCTCTTTGCTACGCTGCGCGCCTTGGGCCGCGCCGTGTTCGCGAACGCGCCACTGTGTGAACAAAAAATTAGATTTAAAAAACAAAAAGACTGAAAGAATGAATAGACGCAGGATGATGATGCGCGCGCCGCTCCCCCACCTCGCCCACCTCTTCGGCCTCGCCGCCCTCGCCCTCTTGGGCTGCGACGCGCCGCCTCAAGGCTCACCCCTTGAGGTCAGCCTGGCCCGCCCCACCCCGCGTGACGCCTTGGCCGAGGTGGGCCTCGACGACGCAGGGCGCCTCAACGGCGACGCCTCGCCCCCCGACGCCTCCATCCGTGGCCCGCTCCTCAACTCGATCATCCCCAACCGCGCCGAGGTGTCCGGCGGCGCCTCGCTGCGCCTCGTCGGGCGGGACTTCACCCCCGAGGCCCGCGTGTTCCTCGGCGAGCGCCCTTGCGGGGATCTGGTCTTTGAGAGCGAGAATCACCTCCGCTGCGTCGCGCCGCCCGCGCCCGCTGAGGTCGTGGATGTGCGCGTGGAGGTCGGCGATGAGGCGGGGGTCTTGGCCCAGGGCTTCACCTATTTCGCCCCCGTGCGCCTCAGCGCGGTCAGCCCCCTGGCCTCACCCGCCTCCGGGGGCGTCGAGGTGCTCTTGCTCGGCGAGGGGCTCTTGGAGTCCACGCAGGTGCGCTTCGGCGGGGTGGCCGGCACCAACACCCGGCTCGATGAGGAGGGCGGCTTGCGCGTGCTGGCCCCCCCCCACGCCCCCGGCGCCGTGACCTTGTCGGCGCGCAACATCAACGGTGAGGCCGTCCTCGACGCCCCCTTCCTCTATTACGAGGCCCTGGTCCTCTCTGAGCTTGATCCCCCTTGGGGCTGGCTGGCGGGCGGTGAGTCGATCACCCTCTTCGGGCATGGCCTCCTCGCCGACAGCGCCGCGCGCTTCGGCGACGCGGCGGCGGAGGTGGTCTCTGAGGGCTTTGAGCGCCAACGCTTGATCGTGCGCGCGCCCCCCGCCCAAGCGCCCGGACGCGTGGACGTGGAGATCGACAACCTCAACGGCGCGGCGCGGCTGCCCTTGGCCTACCTCTACCTCGATCCCGAGGCCAGCGGCTTCGAGGTGGTGGGCGTTCACCCTGATCAGATCCCTCAGTCGGGCGGCGTCGAGTTCCTGCTCGGCGGGGCGGGCTTCACCGAGGAGACGACGGTGGAGGTCGATGGGGCGCGGGTCTTCTGTGATCTTCAACACCCCCAGCTGCTGCGCTGCCTCGCGCCGCCGCACGCTCCGGGCGCCGTGGACGTGCTGGCGCGCCAAGGCGCGATGACGCGGCGCCTCGAAGGGGGGCTGACGTTCTTCCGGGAGGTGGACATCTATCAGCTGACGCCCGCGCGCGGCGCCGTCTCCGGGGGCACCTGGGTGGAGATCCAAGGGGCGGGCTTCACCCAGGGGATGAGCCTGCGCCTCAATGGTCAGGCCCTTCAAGACCTGGTTGTTTTGGATGAGCAGCGCGCGGCCGCGCGCACGCCGCCGGGGCGCCTCGGCCCCGCCAACCTGGAGATCCTCACCGCTGAGGATCAGGGCTTCTTGGAGGACGCCTTTGAGTACTTCGATCCCTATAGCCGCTTCGGCGGCGTCTGGGGCGATCCCATCGGCCACTCGATCAACCTCACCGTGGTCAACGCCGTCGATGACAGCCGCGTAGAGGGCGCCTCGATCTATGTCACCGGCCCCGGCGGCGTGCGTTTGAGCGCCAAGACCGATGAGGCGGGCCAGGCCAGCGTCGGCGATGGCGCCCTGCGCGCGCCGCTGACCCTCTCGGTGGGCAAGGCGGGCTTCGAGGTCAGCACCTATGAGCGGCTCACCCACCAAAACCTGACGATCTTCCTGATGCCCCACCCCTCCGATGAAGATCCCGATCCCCAGCAAGGCGGCGATCCAAGCGTGGGGACGCCCTCGGCGCCCGCCTATCTCAGCGGCGAGCTGCGGGGGATGTCAGCGCTGCGCAAGCCCAGCGAGCCCGGCTTCGTCCTCGCCGCCTTTGTGGAGACGACGCACACCTCGATCTATGATCGCAACACCCTGCCTTGGCCCTCGCCCTCGGCGATCTTGTTGGAGGATGGCCCCTTTAGCATCACCACCCGCCCCGGCGAGCTGGCCCTCATCGCCGTGGCGGGCTACGTCGAAGGCGAGGCCCTGGATGACTACCTCGACGGCGACATCACCTACGCGCGGATGCGCCAGCGCTTCTTCCCCCTGGCGATGGGCTATCAGCGCTTTATCAGCGCCAGCCCCAATATCCAGATCGATGGCCTGGAGGTGACCTTGGATCGCCCCCTCGATCAGACCCGCCCGGTCCGCCTTGAGAACCCCTCGACGGGCTTCGACACCGCCTATGAGATCCGCGCCTTCTTGGACTTTGGCCCCGAGGGGCTGTGGGCCTTGGAGCCCGATCAGGTCGAGCCGCTGCCCCGCTTCGACAAAACCGGTTTGCCCGACTTGGCGGGCTGGGACCCCGATATCTCCTTGTATTGGATGGGGATCGCCCGCGTGGATGCCTCGGTCTGGCAGCCCTACACCGTCACCTTTACGCGCCTCTTTGCGCTGCCTGAGGAGATCGTCATCGGCCCCTTCATCGGCACCCCCAGGATGATCAGCCCCGAGGACGGCGGCGCCTTCCCCGAGGATCGGCGGATCGCCTGGACGACCTACCCCGGCCTCGACGGGCCGCAAGAGCAGCCTCATTTGCATGTGCTCTATATCTACAACGGCGAGGGCCTGCCTCTGTGGAGCCACACCCTGCCCGGCGCGGTGATGGAGTACACGCTGCCCGACTTCCCCCCCGAGGTCTGGACCGAGGAGATCACCGCCGGCTCGCGGCTCTCGTTGACCTCGGTGCGGGTCAACGGCGACTTCGACTACGGCGACTTCGCCCTGCGCGATCTCACCACCTCGCGCCGACAGTCCTACTCCGTCGAGAGCATCCGCTTCGATCCCTGAGCCGCGACGCAACACCGCCTCCGCGCATCCCTCTCCCCCTCTCACGCCCCAAGAGCCCCCATGGACCTCTTCTTCGCCACCTTCCAAGCCATCACGCTTATCTTCGCCGTCGGCCTCGTCGGCTTCTGGATCATCTCGCGCGACGTCGTCCCTTTAAAGATCCTCGACGTGCTCTCGCCGTTGATCATCGATGTCTCCGTGCCCGCGCTGATCTTCGTCAACATTCTCTCCCGGTTCGACCCATCTCGCCTTAAACATTGGTATATTTTGCCAGTATGGTGGCTTGGATATACAGTCATCATCTCTTTTATGGTTTTTTTGGCGAGAATATTTATTAAAAAGCCTGAGCTGTCTTTAGGTTTGCTCTATCCAAACTTTATTTTTCTACCATTAGCGGTCATTCCTCAGATTTTCCCCAAAGAGAGCACAATCCTCGTAGAGCTTTTTATTTTTACGCTGTTCGCGCCCGCTTTTTTCTTTAACAGCGCCTATTTATTCTATCCTCGGGCGGTCGCGCGCCGATCTTTTCAATGGCGAAAGCTCATGAACCCCATCTTTATCGCCACGCTGCTGTCGATCTTGTTGGTGCTCAGCGGGCTTAAGCCGCGCTTGCCTGGGGTGATCTTGGACGTGGCGCGGATGCTGGGGGCCTTGGCCTTGCCCTTGGTGATGATCCTCATCGGCGGCAACCTCTATGTGGACTTCAAGCGCCGGGGGCAGCTGCGCGGGCGGCTGATCTTGGCCTTCTTGGCGCTGCGCAACGTGATCTTCCCGGCGGTGATCTTCGCCCTGCTCTTGGCGACGCGCCCGCCACCCAAGATCGCCTTCCTGATCTTCCTGATGACGATCGTGCCGCCGTTGACGGCGATCCCGATCATCGTCGAGCGCGCCCGAGGCGATGTCCCCGTCTCCAACCAGCTGGTGATCGCCTCGCTGGGGCTGTCGATCCTCAGCGTCCCGGCTTGGCTGATGCTGTTTAACCGCGCCTTTGAGCTGCTCTAAAAGTCATCGAGGCGGCAGCGCAGGCGCCCGCCGTTCTCCTCGCACTTGGCGCCGATCTGCCCACAGTCCACGGCGTAGGCGCGGCCCTTGACGCAGAGCGTGGCGACGTCGTGATCACAGGCCGCGCTGCCCAGGAGGGTACACTCTGGCGGGTCGAGGGCGCAGTCGTCGATCCCCTCGCAGGCCAAGCCCTCGGCGCCGCAGTCCAGGCCGCCGCTGAAGGCCCCACGATCTCGGCCAGACTCCGACTCCATGATCTCCAATACGCCGCAGGCCTCGACGAGCCCGCCCGCGCAGCGGCGCAGCGCGCCGTCATATTGCGCGCAGTGGTGATCCGGGCCATAGACACAGGCGCCCTCGACGCAGACGGCGCCGAAGCGATCGCAGCGCCGACGAAAGACCCGCCCCGCCTCGCAGGTGAGCACCGCCTCGCCGTCACAGCGCGGGAAATCCCCCTCGCAGGTCGTGGCGTAGACACACTCGACCCGCCGAAAGTCGGCGTCGAGGTTTACATGGCAGGTGTGGTTGCCCTCGGCCTGCCGCGCGCAGTCGCGCACCATGGTGATGGAGCGCCTCGCCTCCATCACCGGCGCGCTGAGATCAAGGAGCTGGGCGCAGAGCACCGCCTTGCCCTCGCCGCAGTAGTCCTCAAAGGTCGTGGGCTCGCAGGGCACGTCAGGGACAAGGCCCAAGCAGCCCAAAACCACATCGCAGCGCGCGGCCTCGACGACGCAGCGCAGCTCTGCCGCCGCGTCGAGCAGGGGGTAGAGGCTCGTCACGCTCCGCCCAGGGGCGCTCATCCGGGTCGCCTCGACGCGGATCTGTCGCTCACGCAGGCGCTCGACGAAGAACAGCTCGCCCAGGACTTGATCAAAGGTGATGGGCAGCCCACAAGCGGAGAGCTTGATCAGCCCCAGCCGCAGCAAAGCCTCGTCCTCACCCTCAAGGAAGGGGAAGCGAAACGCCGGGCGCCTGCCCCCATCGCCCGTCACGCTGGCGTCCTGCAGCGGGGTGAAGGCCTGGGCGTCGAGGGTGAAGGCGGTGGATCGACGCGGCTCAGGATCGCAGGCGCTGAGGGCGATGAGGGTGATCCAGGCGGCGAGGCGGGTTGTTCTCATCTCACGGGCTCCTCAAGGGCGCGGCACCCAGGCCTCGGCGCGCTTGGAGGTGCGCCCCAGGCCGCGCTCCAGGGCGTCCCAGGCGGCCAAGTCGGCGCGCGTGGTGATCACCGCCAAGACCTCCGCGCGGTGGCGGCGCGCCGCGTCGAGGCGCCCCGCCGCCTCATGGGCCTCGGCTAAGCGGCGATGCAGCGCGGGGCGAAAGCGCAGCGCATCGGCGGACAAGGCCACGATGGGCGTAGGCCCGCTGATCCAGTCATGGATGATCGGTCTCAGCCTCAAGGCCAACGGGCGCGCCGCCTCCGCCTTGAGGTTGGGGGCGTGGAAGTAGGCGTCGAGGATCACCTCCGCGCGCGTCATCAGCGCCTCGGCGGCGTCAACGTCCGGCGGCGTCGCCGCCACCGCCGCGCGCAGCCGCGCGCTGAGCCCCCCCGCCTCTTCGACGAGATCGGCGGTCAGCAGCGGCGTGGAGGAGAGGGCGAGCAGGAGCAAGAGCATAGGCGCCTCGCGGGGCGGCTGTAGGGCACGACAAGCGTGGACAAGCGTGGATCACTCCACGACCTCGCAGGCTGGCCCCGTGACCGTGTTGACGCAAGACCAGCGCGTGGCGGCCTCACCCCCCTGGCGAGGGCAGGCCGAGAGCTGGGCGATGAACTCATCGAAGACCGCCGCGCGGCAGCCCACCGCGCAGTCACCCGCCTCGGCGGCGTCAGGGCGCGCGCAGATGATCAAGCAGTCCGCCTCCCCCGCCGCGCGGGCGCTCTCGGCGCGGGCGCGGCAGTCGGGGTCATAGCAGGGGTGGGCGGGCTGGCAGCCGACGCGGCGCGGGTTGGCCACGTCGCAGTCCTCCACCGCCGAGGGCTCCCAGCGCTCCGGCCCCGCCCCGCAGCGCGTCACCAAGAGCGCCTCGGCGTCCGTCCGCAGCGGGGTGTACTCGCCCTCCTCATCGACGCGCCCATCACAGTTGTTATCCAGCAGATCGCAGGGGGCAGAGGGGCCACCCTCGGGGAGCCAGCGGGCGCAGATCAGCTCGCCTCGAAAGCAGATCTGGCCGCCGATGACGCAGCGCCCCACCCCCCGCTCCGTCAGGCAAGGGGCGCACTCCCCCGGCGGCGCCTCGTCGATCTCACGATCACAGTCATTGTCAAAGCCGTCGCAGATCTCCTCCTCGGGGACGCAGCCGAGCGTGTCAGGGGGGATGAAGAGATCGCGCACGGCGAGATCCTCGACGCCGAGATCCTCGACGGCCACCGGCTTGGCCTTGAAGGGCGCCGGATCGCTGAGGACGAGGTGGCAGCCGCAGAGCAGCACGGCGAGGGCGAGGGGCGCGGGGCGGCGTGGCATGGGCTTAGAGATCCAAGAAGCAAGGGTCAACGTTGGCGCCGCCGAGGACGAGGGCGATGGGGCCAGGATCAGCGTCGAAGCGCCCCTCCGCCAGCGCCGCCAAGGTGATGGCCGCCCCCGGCTCGACGAGGAGACGCAGATGCGCCCACAGCCAGCGTTGGGCTTCGATGATCGCGCTGTCGTGGATCAGCTCGACGCGGTGGATTTTGCCCGCGCAGAGGGCCAGCGGTAAGGCGCCGACCTCCCCCGCGCCGAGGGCGTCGGCGGCCACGCTCTCGACCTCGACGCGCACCGGCGCGCCGACGGCGAGGGCCTCATAGAGCGTCGGCGCGCCCAGCGGCTCTACCCCGATGATCCGCCGCCCCCGCGCGGCGAGGATCGCCCCCGCCGCCAGGCCGCCGCCGCCGACGGCGACGACGAGGGTGGCGATGTCAGGGCGCGCGTCGAGGATCTCGCTGATCAGGGTGCCTTGGCCGGCGATCACATCGGCGTCGTCATGGGCGTGGATATAGGGCAGGCCCTTGGCGCGGGCGTAGCTGCGGGCGGCGATCTCCGCGTGCGGGTAGGCGCCATCCACCAGCTCGACGGTGGCGGCGGCGTCGCGCAGCCGCGCCAGCTTGGAGGCGGGGATGCGGGCAGGGACGCAGACGTGTACTGGGCGGCCCAGAAGCCAGCCCGCCCAGGCCAGCCCGAGGCCGTGGTTGCCCCCACTGGCGGTGACGACCCCACGCGCGGCTTGTGATCCAAGGCAGAGCACCTTGTTCAGCGCCCCGCGCAGCTTAAAGGAGCCAGAGCGCTGCATCCCTTCAAGCTTGAGGTGGACGGCGCGCGCGCCGGGGCCTTGGATCTCAATGAGGGGGGTGTCGCGAATCCAAGGGCCGATGCGCGCCGCGGCGCTGGCGACGTCACCCGAGGTGGGCTTCACGCGCGCTTACTCGGTGCAGCGACCGACGCTGCAAAGCCCGCTGGAGCACTCAGAGTGACGGATGCATGACTCCCCTGGCTTGTTCTTGCAGTAGGTGTTCATGCACATCTCACCGTCGGCGCAGTCTTTGTCCTCCGTACACCGCCGGCCATTGTCATCTTGCCTACACTCACCCTTGCCCGTCGCGGGATCGATGTCGGCGCAAATTTCATTGTTTACGGCGTCGCAGTCCGCCGCCGTTGAGCACTCCGCGCCCGTGCATGAGCTGAGAAACACGGTGAGCGTCGCGATCGCTAAGAGCTGTAACAAGCGCATGTAAGCCGTCCTCCAATTGCGCGGGGAGTCTACGTTATCTGATGTGAGAGGTCATCAGGTTTTCAGCCCCGCGTGGTTTTCAGGGTCGCCAAGTTGGGCCGCAGCCAAGCGGCGGCGACCTCCACGTCGATGCCCTTGCGCGCGGCGTAGTCCTCCAGCTGATCTTGCCCGATCCGACCCACCCCGAAGTAGCGCGCCGAGGGGTGGAGGAAGACGTAGCCGCAGATCGAGGCTTGGGGGCTCATGGCGAAGCTCTCGGTGAGGGTTATCCCCAGCGTCGCCTCGGCGTCAAGGAGGTTAAAGATCGTGGCCTTCTCGCTGTGATCCGGGCAGGCGGGGTAGCCCGGCGCGGGGCGGATCTCGGCCTCACTGGCGCGGGCGAGGCTGTGGATATACTCGGCGAAGGCCTCGGCCAAGCGATCGGCCACGGCGTCGAGCATGATCGCGCGGTAGTCATCCCCCGCCGCCTTGGCTTCGGCCACCCGCCCCTCCAAGCCCACCCCGGCGGTCACCGCGAAGACGCCCAGGTGATCTTGGCCCGGCGCTGGCGCGATGTAGTCGGCCAGGGCCACGCTGGGGCCGCGCTTTTGGAGCTGCTGGCGCAGCGTGTGGACGACGGCGGCGGCTTCGCTGCGGCGCGCGTCCTCATAGATCACGATGTCATCGCCCCGCTGGGCGGCGGGGTAGAAGCCCAGCGCGCCGTGGGCCTTGATCGCCCCCGAGGTACACAGCTCATCCAAGAGCGCCTCGGCGTCCGCCTTGACCTTGCGCGCCTGCTCGCCCATCACCGCGTCCTCCAAGATCGCGGGGTAGCTGCCCTTGAGGCCCCAGACGCGGAAGAATGGCCCCCAGTCGATCCAAGGCCGCAGCGCGCTGAGGCTGTGATCCAACAAGAGCTTGCGCCCCACCCACGGCGGCGGCGGCGTCTGGCCTTGCGGCTGAAGGCGCGCGCGGCGGGCCTCCTCGATGGGCACCAGCGCGGCGCTGCGATCACGATGACGACGGCGCAGGCCCTCATACTCCTCGGCGATCTCGGCCAAGAGCGCGGCGCGCTCCTCACCAAACAGCCGCCCCAGCACGCCCACCGCGCGGGAGGCGTCGGCGATGTAGATCACCGGCCCCAGCGCGGCGGGGGCGATGCGCACCGCCGTGTGGATGCGCGAGGTCGTCGCCCCGCCGATCAGCAGCGGCGTGGTCATCCCCCGCCGGGCCATCTCCTCGGCGACGCGCACCATCTCATCCAGCGAGGGGGTGATCAGCCCGCTGAGGCCCACGGCGTCGGCGTTGATCGCCTCGGCGCGATCCAAGATCACCTCGGCGGGCACCATCACGCCCAGATCCTCGATCTCGTAGCCGTTGCAGCGCAGCACCACGTCCACGATGTTCTTGCCGATGTCGTGGACGTCGCCCTTGACCGTCGCCAACACGATCTTGGCCTTGCGCGCCACCTGGCACGCCTCGGTCAGCAGCGGCGTGATCTGCGCCACGGCGCGCTTCATCACCCGCGCGCTCTTGATCACTTGGGGCAAAAACATCTTGCCCGCGCCGAAGAGATCGCCGACCTGGTTCATCCCGTCCATCAGCGGGCCTTCGATGATCGACAGCGGCGGCATCACCCCCAGCGCCTCGGCCACGTCGGCGTCAATAAAGCCCGTCTCGCCATGAACGAGGGCGTGGCCCAGCCGCGCCGCCAACGACCCCTCGCGCCAGGCCTCGTCCACCAGCGCCGCGCGGCCCTCGCCGCTGAAGCGCGTGGCCACCTCCAAGAGCCGCTCGGTGGCGTCCGCCCGGCGATCGAGGATGACGTCCTCGGCGCGCTCGCGCAGCAGCGGCGGCAGCGCGTCGTAGATCGCCAGCTGCCCCGCGTTGACGATGCCCATGTCCATCCCCGCTTGGATGGCGTGGTAGAGGAAGACGGCGTGGAGGGCCTCGCGCACGGCGTCATTGCCCCGGAAGGCGAAGGAGACGTTGCTGACGCCGCCGCTGATCAGCGCCCCCATCTCGGCCTTGAGCTGGCGCGTGGCCTCGATGAAGTCGAGGGCGTAGCGGCGATGGGCCTCCAGCCCCGTGCCCACGGCGAAGACGTTGGGATCGAAGATGATGTCCTCGGCGGGGAAGCCGATCCCACGCAGGAGCCCCCAGGCGCGGCGGCAGATCGTCAAGCGCCGCGCCAGCGTGTCGGCCTGGCCCGCCTCGTCGAAGGCCATGACGATCACGGCGGCGCCGAAGCGGCGCGCCTCGCGGGCTTGGGCCAAGAAGGGCGCCTCGCCTTCCTTGAGGCTCAGGGAGTTGATGATCCCCTTGCCCTGCAAGCAGCGCAGGCCCGCCGCGATCACCGACCACTTGGAGGAGTCGATCATCACCGGGACGCGGGCGATGTCGGGCTCGGCGGCGAGGCGGTTGAGGAGGCGGCGCATCACCGCCGCGCTGTCGAGGAGCCCGTCATCCACGTTGACGTCGATGATCTGCGCCCCGGCCCGCACCTGGGACAAGGCCACGGTCAGCGCGCCCTCATCATCCCCCGCGCGGATCATGCGCCGAAAGCGCGCCGAGCCCGAGATGTTGGTGCGCTCGCCGATGTTGACGAACAGGCTGTCAGGCGTGATGCAGAAGCCCTCCAGGCCGCTGAGGCGGCAGTGGGGCGCGAGCGCCGGGATCGGGCGCGGCGCCACCCCCTTGAAGGCGGCGGCGAGGGCCTCGATGTGCTCAGGCCCGGTGCCGCAGCAGCCGCCGACGAGGTTGACCGCCCCCGCGAAGGTGCGCATCGTCGCCGCCATGTCCTGCGGTGTCTCGTCGTAGCCGCCAAAGGCGTTGGGCAAGCCCGCGTTGGGGTGGACGCTGGTGTAGGTCTCGGCGATCCGCGACAGCCAGGCGACATAGGGGCGCATCTCCTCGGCCCCCAAGGCGCAGTTGATGCCCACGGTCAGCGGCGCGGCGTGGCGGATGGCGTACCAGAACGCCTCGATGGTCTGCCCCGACAGCGTGCGCCCGCTGGCGTCGGTGATCGTCACCGAGATCATGATGGGCCAGCGGCGCTGGCGGCCCTCGAAGACCTGATCGATGGCGTAGAGCGCCGCCTTGGCGTTGAGCGTGTCGAAGATCGTCTCCACCAAGAGGCAGTCCGCGCCGCCGTCGAGGAGCCCCTCAGCGGCCTCGGCGTAGGCGACGACCAGCTCATCGAAGGTCACGGCGCGGGCGCCGGGGTCCTCCACCGAGGGGGAGATCGAGGCGGTGCGGTTGGTGGGGCCAAGCACGCCTGCCACGAAGCGCGGCCCGGCCACGGCGTCACAGGCGGCGCGGGCCAGGCGCGCGGCGGCGGCGTTGATCTCGCGGGCGTGGCTTTGGAGATCGTAGTCGGCGAGGGCGATGGCGTTGGCGTTAAAGGTGTTCGTCTCGATGATGTCGGCGCCGGCGTCGAGGTAGGCGCGGTGGATGGCGCTGATGACCTCGGGGCGCGTGAGGTTGAGCAGATCATTGCAGCCTTGGAGCGGGCGAGGGTGCGCGGTGAAGCGATCCCCTCTAAAGTCGGCCTCGCTCAAGGAGAAGGTCTGGATCTGGGTGCCCATGGCGCCGTCGAGGAGTAAGACGCGCTCATCGAGCAGGGCGCGCAGCTGTTTTTCTACTGGGTTCATTGGGCCTCGGTGATGGATGGGGGCGTGGCTCACAAGACGCCTCACCTTACGGGCGCGCCGCGCCGGAGGCGAAGGTTTCGGTGAAGCGTCTGCCCCGACTTGAGGCCGTTGGCTGACGCGAAGCCCTTTACTCAGCCTGGGGCGAGCGAAACAATACAGCGTTTTTTTTCAACACGAGCGATGGGACATGGCGCAACAGAGCATCCTCTTGGTGGACGACGATCTACACCACGCGCGCATCCTTGAGGTGTCGCTGCGCAACGCGGGCTTCTCGATCACCACCGCCCGCGACGGCGCCGAGGCGATGGTCAAGATCGAGGCGATCCACCCCGCCTTGATCATCGCCGCCGCCGCGCTGCCGGTCATGGACGGCCTGACGCTCTGCGCGCGGATCAAGCAGCACCCGGCCATGAACACCCTGCCGATCTTCTTGATCATGGAGGCGGGGGCTGATCCCACGGCGGGGCGCGCCGCTGGCGCCGATGAGATCCTCACCCGGCCCATCTTCACCCAAGAGCTGCTGACCCAGATCAAGCTGCTGCTTCAGCGGCGCAGCCGCCAAGCGCTTGAGCGCCCCGATGAGGCGCGCTTCTTTGGGCGGCTGTCTGAGCTGAGCGTCGTCGATCTCCTCCAGCTGATCTCCGGCTGGCGTCGTGGGGGCGTGGTGACGATTGAGTCGGGGCAGCTCTTGGGGCGCTTGGCCTTCGATGAGGGGGCGATCATCGACGCGGCGATGAACCACCGCAAGGGCGCCGAGGCGATCTATCGGATGCTGACCTGGCAGGAGGGCACCTTTGAGATCGACTTCAAGGCGGCCAAGCACCCCACCAAGCTGCACACGCCTATCCAAGAGCTGATCTTCGAGGGGATGCGGCGCGCCGATGAGTGGAGCCGCATGTGCGAGCAGCTGCCGCCGCTCTCGGTGGCCTTCCAGGTGGACTTCAGCGAGCTGGCGGAGCGGCTATCGGAGCTGCCGCCGGAGGTCAACGCGCTGCTCAAGCTCTTCGACGGCCGCCACGACGCGCTGAGCGTCATCGACGAGTCTGAGCTTGACGATCTCGAGGCCCTCGCCGCCCTGAGCCGCCTCTACTTTGAGGGCATCCTCTACGAGCAGAGCCAGCAAGCGGCGCTGCCGCCGCCCGCCGAGGAGGACGCGCTGGATGACTGGCTGCCCGACGCCCCCCTGGGCGCGGAGGAGCCGCTGCGCGTCGAGCCCGTGGACTTCCAGCTCTCCGATGAGGATCTGGGCCTGCGGCCCGCCCCGGCCTCCGGCGCCCCGCCGAGGGATCTGATGGACGATCTGTTGGCCTCGGCGACGGGCGTCGTCGCCCCCGATGAGACCGGGGCCTTCGTGCTCGACGACGGCTTCAGCCTCCCCGATGACGATCAGCTCCTCTTTGATCCAGACGCCCTTGAGGCGCCCATCGCCCCCGCAGCCAAGCCCGCAGCCAAGCCCGCAGCCGTCGCGGAGATCAGCGAGGCGGCCATCGACGAAGACCCCCTCGGCTTTGGCGACATGGGCGCGCTGCCCTCCACCTCCAACATCGTCCAAGGCGCCTCAGAGGCCAGCTTCTTTGAGCGCTCCTTGGAGGAGATCGAGGCGATGGAGGATCACCTCGACCATGAGCCGATCTCCCGCATCGCCCTCTTCACCTTTGGCGCTTTGGGGGCGCTGGTCATCGCCGGGGTGCTCTTCTTCGCCCTCCAAGACACGGTGACGCCGCGCGCCTCGGAGCTGCCGCCGCTCAACCACGACTGGCACACCCAGATCCTCAAGCAGCGGGTGTTGCCCAAGGAGATCGCGCCCATCGACGCCCCTTGGCAGACCCCTGAGGGGGCCACCGCCCCGCGCGCGGCGGATGCGGATGAGGCCGAGGCGTCGCCTGAGGCGGCGCCGCTCACCGAAGCGCCGCCCCCCGCGCCGCCGCCGCCCGAGGTGGACGCGGCGGCCCTCGACGCGCTGATCGCCGAGGGCAAGCAGCTACAAGAGAAGGGGCGCTATCGGGACGCCATCGCCCGCTTTGAGGAGGCCCTGGGCGTCGCCCCCAACAGCGAGCGGGCCTTGCTGCCGCTCGCCAGCGCGCTGCTTGAGGATGGTCACGACGAGCGCGCCTTGCAGATGGCGGTCAAGGCGGCGGAGGTCAACGCCGCCAGCGCCCAGGCCCAGCTGATCATGGGCTCGGCGCGGCAAAACCTGGGGCAGAAGGAGGCGGCGATCGAGGCCTATGAGCGCTACCTCAAGCTGGCCCCCTCCGGCGCCTTCGCCACCGACGTGCGTCAAGTCCTCAAGGGCATGCGCTGAGCGCAGAGAGGCGCGAGTCATGATGCAGAGAGAAGACGCGCCCAAGCGCGGCGAGAACATCCTGGGCTATGCGTTGATCAACAAGATCGGCGGCGGCGGCATGGGCACCGTATGGCGCGCCGAGCACGCGCGGCTCAAGCGGCGCGTGGCCATCAAGATCCTCGATCCGCGCCTGCGCGCCTCCGCCGAGTTCGTCACCCGCTTTATCAAAGAGGCGGAGATCCTCGCCCAGCTGCGCCACCCCAACATCCTCAGCGTCGAGAACATCAGCGAAGATCCCCTCGCGATCATCATGGAGTACATCGGGGGGGGCACCTTGGAGGATCAGATCCCCGAGGAGGGCATGACCTTTGAGGCGGCGTGGCCGTACTTTCGGCAGATCATCGACGGGGTCGCCTACGCCCACGCCCAGGGCGTCATCCACCGCGATCTCAAGCCCGCCAACGTGCTCTTGACCAAGGAAGGCGAGGTCAAGATCGCCGACTTTGGCATCGCCAAGCTGACGGGGGGGCAGCGCATCACCCAGACGGGCGTGCTCTTTGGGACGCCCGCCTACATGTCCCCGGAGCAGATCACCGCGCCAGCGGATCTGACCCCGGCCTCGGACCTCTACACCTGCGCCATCATCCTCTACGAGATGTTGACGGGCCAGCCGCCCTTCGGCGGCGAGGCGACCAGCGACTTCGATGTGCTGGCGGGCCACGTCCAGCGGCCGCCGCCCGATCCAAGCGCGCGCTGCCCGCAGATCACCCCGCCCTTACGCGCCGCGCTCCTGCGGGCCTTAGACAAAGACCCCGCCGCGCGCTTTGAGTCCATGACGGCCTTTGGTCAAGCCTTGGCGCGCTGCCTGGCGCCGGCCTCGGCGGATGAGATCGACCCGCTGTCATTGGAGACGAGCTGGGCCGCGCCGCCCAGCCAAGGCCCGTGGCTCAAGCTGATCGGGGGGCTGCTGATCTTGGCCTTGGGGCTGAGCGGCTACATCTACTTTACGGCCAGCGTCGAGCCGCCTGCGCTGCCGCCAAGCCCCGCCGCGCGGGGGGTAGAGGCGCCCAAGCCGCCGCCGCCGCCGGACCCCCCGCACCAGCCCATCGAGTGGATCACGCTGGAGGGCGGCGCCTTTATGATGGGCGCCGAGGACGGCGGGGCGGACGAGCGGCCGATACACCGCGTGGAGATGAGCCCCTTCGCGGTGTCCAAGTCGGAGACGACGGTGGGGCAATACCGCGAGTGCGTCGAGGCGGGGATCTGCCGTCGCCCGCGCACGATCGACGACGATCCCGCCTGCCATTGGGGCCAGGCGGGGCGCCAAGATCACCCCATCAACTGCCTGGACTGGGATCAGGCGCATATCTACGCCCAGTGGGTGGGGGGGCGGCTCTTGACCGAGGCCGAGTGGGAGTACGCCGCGCGCTCCAAGGGGCTGCCTGTGCGCTACCCCTGGGGCAGCGCGCCGCCCACGCCTGTCCACGCCCGCTTTGACGCGCCCAAGGGGCGCCCCGCGCCGGTCTGCGCCCAAGCCCAGGGCCACACGCGCCAAGGGCTGTGTGACATGGCGGGCAACGTCTGGGAGTGGGTCGCCGACAGCTACGCCAATGACTACCGCCAGACGCCGCTGGATGGCCGGGCCTACCAATCCGTCTCGGTGGTGCGCGTGGCGCGGGGGGGCAGCTACCGCAGCACCGCCAAGCAGCTGCGGGTATCAGAGCGCAGCGGCGACTTCCCCAACCACGCTTGGGGGCCTGAGTTGGGGTTGAGGGTGGCGCGCGAGGTGGAGTAAGCGGCCGCGCGTCGTCCACTTTGGGCGTGGGCGCGTTCGCTTGGGGAATGACGCTACACAGGAGCCCCCATGCGCCTCGGCATTGACTTTGGGACCACGCGCACGGTCATCTCAGCGGCCATCGACGGCCGCTTCCCCCTCGCCAGCTTTGACATCGACGGCGACTTCCGCGACTACCTCCCGGGGCTGGTGGCCTCCGCAGGCGGCCAGCTGTGCTTTGGCTGGGAGGCGGCGGAGCTGCTGGCGGGCGGCGCCGAGGCGGGGCTGCGCTCGCTCAAGCGCGTCATCGCCCAGCGCAGCCCCGACGCGCCGATCGAGGCGCTGCCGGGCGCGCCGTCGGGCTTGGACGTGGCCACGGGCTTCCTCAGCTATGTCCGCGAGATGCTGCTGACGCGCAGCAACCTCAAGATCAAAGAGGGCGAGCCGCTGGAGGCCGCGCTGGCGGTGCCGGCGGAGGCCAGCTCACGGCAGCGTTACTTGACGATGGAGGCGGCCCGCCGCGCGGGCTTCACCGTCACGCGGGTGCTCAACGAGCCCACCGCTGCGGCCATCGAGTACGCCCAGCGCAACTTCAGCGCGCTGAGCGCCCGCAGCCCCAAGCGCTACATCATCGTCTACGACCTCGGCGGCGGCACCTTCGACACCTCCGCCGTCTCGCTGATGGGCCAGCGCTTTGAGCTGCTGGCCTCTGAGGGCATCGCTCGACTGGGAGGCGATGACTTTGACGGGGAGATCCTCAAGCTCGCCTTGGAGAAGATCGGGATCGAGGCCGATGAGCTGAGCCCCACGGCGCTGCAAGGGGCGCTGGAGGCCTGCCAACAGACCAAGGAGTCCATGCGGCCCAAGGCGCGGGGTGTCTTAGTGGATCTCTCGCCGTGGCGGGAGGAGGGGGCGATTGTCCTCGACGCCCAAGAGATCTTCGCCCGCTGCGAGCCGCTCGTGGAGCGGACGCTGGAGCCCATCGCCCGCATCCTGGAGAGCGTCAGGGCCTTTGGCATCGACCCGGAGAGCAGCCGCGAGCTGGGGGCGCTCTACCTGGTGGGGGGGGCCAGCGCGTTCCCGCCGGTGACGCGGGCGCTCAAGAAGCGCTATGGCCGCAAGATCCAGCTCGCCGCCCAGGCGCACGCCTCGACGGCCATTGGGCTGGCGATCGCCAACGATCCCCAAGGGGACGTGCTCATCCGCGAGGCGACGACGCGCTACTTTGGCGTCTGGCGTGAGGCGGCGGGGGGCGAAGAGAAGATATTTGATCCGATCCTCAACAAAGGCACGCGGCACGAGGAGGGCGAGGCGGCGCCGATCAAGATCACGCGCCGCTACACGCCCAGCCACAACGTCGGCCACCTGCGCTTCTTGGAGTGTACGCAGCTCAGCGGCGAGGGGCGCCCGGACGGAGACATCGTGCCTTGGCGGGAGATCCACTTCCCCTACGATCCGGCCCTCGCCGACCTCGACGATCTCAGCGAGGCGCCGCTCAAGCCCTCCGAGGCGCTGGGCGGCGAGCAGATCGAGGAGACGTACCTCTATCACCCGGATGGGCGCATCGAGGCGATCATCAGCAACGCGCGGCGGGGCTACACGCGCCGCTACACGCTGGGCCCTGTAGACTGAGCGCCCCAAAGAGCAAGATGACCTTACGAGATCACCTTAAAGGACGGTCACTTGCAGCCACGAACCGTAGACCTCAAGGGGGTTATCGAGGCTGTAATGTCGCACCTTGACGCGCCAGCGCCCGGCGGGGAGGGGGTTGAGGAGATCAGGTGACATCATGGGGCAATCCTCCAAGCCCTGATCATCATCCTCGGCGTACAGCGCGCCGGCCTCATCATAGAGTTCGAGGTAGGGATCGCCGCCCGCGCAGGCCGCCTCGGAGAGATCGAACACCTCAACGCGCACGGGCGAGGGCGTCGCCAGCTCGAAGGCGAAGAAGTCCTCATCCCCGCGTGGATCAAGCTCAAAGGTCAAGCGCGCCACGCCCTGAGCGTCGAAGACCAGGGGGTTGGGGCTCGCCATCGAGTCTGGCTCTGTGTTGACGGGATCGAGCTGACAGTGGACATCGCAGCCGTCGCCGTCCTCGGCGTCGCCGTCATCGCAGCGCTCGCCGGGGCCAACCACCGCGTCCCCGCAGCGGTGGGCCGCGCAGACGGGGGGGTTGAGGCGTGTGTCGCAGAAGGCGGATGGCGCGCAGCGATAATCGGGGTGGCGAGGATCACAGACCGCGCCGATGAAGAGCGGCGAGATTTGACACTGGGGATCACAGCCATCGCCGTCAACGCGCCCGCCATCATCACAGGCCTCGGCGCCGCCCAAGAGCCCATCGCCGCAGACGTGGGGGGCGCAGATGGGGGCCTCACCGCGCGCGTCGCAGAAGCCATCGGGGGGGCAAGGGCGCGCGGGATCAGCGGGATCGCAGGGCGCGTCAAAGGCGAGGGAGGGCCGCGCGCGGACGATCAGGCGGTTGAGGCCGGTCACCGCATTGGGCGCGGCGGAGACGCGGGCGAGGTAGCGCCCAGGCGGCAGCCGCGTAGACCACGCCCCGAAGCGAGGGGAGATCAACGAACAAGGGTTGCCCAGATCGATGCGATCCTCGCTGTGCTCCAGGTTACGCCCCGCCGCGTCATACAGATCGAGGATCGTGTCCCCTGCGCATGAGGTCGGATCATCCGCCGCCTGCGTCTCCACCTCCACATCGGCGACGCCCTCCAGATCAAAGGAGAAGAAGTCCTGATCCCCGGCGGGATCGAGCGCGAACAGGGCCTCACCGACGCCCTCTGGATCAAGGTCGAGGTGAAAGGGGGCCTCGGCGCTGTCGGGCTCAGCGTGCATCGGCGGGCCATCAGGCGGCGCGCTGTCCGCCATGCTGTCCACTGGCGGCGCGCTGTCCGCCATGCTGTCCACTGGCGGCGCGCCATCCACCACAACCACATCCTCAGCGGCGGGCGCATCAGCGGCCATATCCTCAACGGCGAGGGCGTCAAGCATGGCGTCGAGCGTGGCATCAAGCGTGGCGTCGAGCGTGGCATCAAGCATGGCATCGAGCGTGGCATCAAGCGTGGCGTCGAGCGTGGCATCAAGCGTGGCGTCGAGCGTGGCGTCGAGCGCGTTGACCGAGTGCGCGCCGTCATCACAGCCCAAGAGGGCCACAAGGGCCAGGGACAGCCATCTCAAGAGCATCATTGATCTCCATGTCAGCGCCCTCAGCGGGCGCTCACGGCAGTTTAATATGACACGTGTCGTATTTTCCGACGCCGTATTTTCCGACGTCGAGGCTCAGGGGCACTCGACCGCGATCTCGCTGATGTCCATCGCGGTGGGCTGAGCGCGATCGAGATAACGCCAGAGGGGGCTGGGGCCGATCCGCACGATGCAGCCGACCAGATCCGCGCGATCCCCGAGCAGGCTCGTCGATAAGGTCGTGGGGACGCGCAGGCGCAGATCCCCCTCGGTGACGCCCGCGCTGCGCAAGGTCGCGTCAACGAAGCGTGGCCCCGCCGAGGCGAAGGGGGCGATCACCTGCGCCTCCAAGGTGATCAGCTCAAACTCGTAGTCATCGAGGGCGGTGACGAGATCAACGCCGCTGACCTCCTGCGCCCAGCCGTTGACGTCATTGCCTTGGCTCCAGATGTCGATCCAGCCCAAGCCGCTGGCGACGCGCCGACCTTGATCCAGATCCACCTCCTCGAACCAGACGCTGACCTCATCGCCGACCTCCACCACGCCCACGGGATCTTCATGGAGCACGAAGATCGCGGGGCCGGTGCGCTCTCCTTGAAGGATAAAGCCGCCCGCGTCTGCGCCCAGGGGCGCCTTGACCCGCGTGACGAGGGCGTGCTCGATATCCCAATCCCCCGCGCGGGGCAGCCGCGCCGCGCCATCGATGGCGGCGCGCGCTGCGGCGATCTGCGCCGACACCGCCTCAGGGGAAGCCAACACGCAGTCCGCGCCGCCGTCCTGGGTGGCGACGCAGATCTTGCCCTCATTGGCGCAGGTCTGCTCGACGCGGGTGCTGGCGCAGCCCTCCTCATCGCTGATGCAGACGTGCAGGGTGTCGCCCTCGCAGTAGCGCTCAGCGGGGCAGAAGCCCATCCCGCCGCAGATCCCCTCGCCCTCGCGGCAGCCGGGGAGGACCCCCTCCGTGGAGCAATAGCCATTGAGTTGAAGCGTGCAGTCTGTCCGCGTGGCCACCAAGCAATCATTGTCGTCGTACCAGCAGGCCACGGCGACATCGCCCTCACAGGACCAAGCGGGCTCCGCGCAGAGGGTGAGGCCCTCACAGGGATCATCCCCGGCATCGGGCGAGACGCCGACATCGCTGGGCCGCGCCGCGTCGAGGGGCAGAGCCGCGTCATCCCCAGGCCGCGCCGCATCCCCAGGTCGTTCGGCGTCGAGGGGCAGATCCGCGTCATCCCCAGGCCGCGCCGCGTCATCCCCAGGCCGCGCCGCGTCATCCCCAGGCCGCGCCGCGTCGAGGGGCAGAGCCGCGTCATCCCCAGGCCGCGCCGCGTCATCCCCAGGCCGCCCCGCGTCGCCGGGGGGGCCTGCGTCTGGGCGCACGATCAGCTGAGCGTCCACGCGCGGGGCAGGGATCGCCCCGGCGTCCTCATCCGCCGCGCTTGAGGGCTCAGAGCAGCCCAAGGCGAGGGTCAAAACAACAAACAAAACACGCATATCCACCTCCAGGCGAGTCGCTCAAGCGGCGACACACTCGTTTAAACACCCGAGCAGATCAACGCAAAACCCGCGTGGCGCGCCCAACGCCGAATGAGATCACGGCGTGAGTTGGCTTGAGCGGCCGCTTATGGCTCAATGCCCCGCCCAGCCCAGCGGAGCCACTCATGTCAAAGCGCCTGGTGATCGCCCTGGGGACGTTGACCTCCTTGGGGCTCCTCGCCCTCGTCCTCGCCCAGCTCGATCTCGCCCGTGTCCACGCCCAGCTCGCCGCCGCGCGGCCTCGCCTCCTCCTCGCCGCCCTTGGGCTCGCCGCGCTCGTGCTCCTCGCCCGAGGCGCGCGGTTCTGGGCGCTGTGCCAGCGCAGCGACCTCCGGCAAGTGATCGCCGCCATCGCCGTGCAAAACTTCCTAACGCGCGTCACCCCGCTTCGGCTTGGAGAGCTGAGCCTGCCCTACACGCTCCAGCGGATCGCCGGTGAGCCCGCCGCCCCGGCCCTCATCGCCTTGGCCCTGGTGCGCCTCGTCGAGATCTGGGTCTTAGGGATCTTCGCCCTGGGCGGCGCGGCGTGGGTCTTTAGCGCGGGTGGGGCGCGCCTGGCGCCCCTGTGGTGGGTCATTGGGCTCTCCAGCCTCGCGCTCCTGAGCTTCCGCGCCTGGGCGGCCTTGGCCGCGCGCCTGCTCCTGGCCGCCGCGCGGCGGCTGGGCCTCGCCCCCGAGGGCTGGCAGCGCCGCGCCTTAAACGCGCTCCTCGACGCCCTCCAGGTGGGCGCGCGATATGGCCTAAGGGCCTGGAGCGCGCTGATTGGCGGCACCGTGGTGGTGATGTCGGCGCAGTTCGCGCTCTTTGGCGCGCTGATCGCCGCCTGCGGCATCAACGTCAGCCCCGCCCAGCTGATCGTGGGCGTCTCTGGGGCGGCCATCGCCAGCGCCTTACCGCTCTTCACCGTCGGCAGCATCGGCGCCCTTGAGGCGGGCTGGGTTGGCGCCTTTATGTGGGTGGGCCTGGGGATCGACGAGGCCGCGCTGACGGGCGTCTTCGCGCAGCTGGCGACGCTCCTCTTCGCCGCCCTCTTCGCCGCCCCGGCCTTCGCTTGGCTGACCCGCGCCGCCCGCTGAGCCCCTGTGTCACCCATGACGCATGACTTGAGCGTGTGGCCTGCGGGCTCGTCTCTAGGGGCGTCTTTGCCTGGAGTAGAGCAATGTTATTTTCCGCGCTCTTTATCACGATCCTCGCCGCGCCCACCTTAGAGATCCCCTGCGACGAGCCCCTCGGCGCGCTGATCGAGCGGCTGCCTGGCCCCGCCACGCTCCAACTGGCCGCGGGCTGCCGCTATGAAGCCCCGTTGACGATCTCAGGAGATCGCGTGGTGGCCCTGCGTGGCCGGGTGGGGACGACGCTGGGGGGCGGGCTGCGGCTCCAGGGGGCGCGGGCGATCACATTGAGTCATCTGCGATTAGAGGGACAGGTGTCTTTAGTCGCGCATCGGGTAGACGCGCTGACCCTTGATGGCGTGGTCCTCAGCGGCGTGGACGGGGTACACATCACCGACAGCGGGGCGATCCTCTTACGTCGAGCGCGGATAGAGAGCGCGCAATCTGGGATATGGCTGGAGCGGGTCGTCTCCTTTACCTTCGTCCAGAGCGAGGTGACGGGGGCGCGCGTGGCGCTCGTGTCTCACCAAGCGCAGCGGCTGGCGATCATCGACTCGACGTTGCGGGCAGATCCGCGCAGCGAAGCAGAGGCGGCGGTGGTGGTGGAGGGGGGCGCGGCGCGGCTCCTGCGCAACCGCTTGGAGTCGCTCAAGCCCCAGCGT
>JAHJCH010000336.1 GCA_018813065.1 Myxococcota bacterium | reverse complement strand
CCCCAGCGCGCGGCGCGGCGGCGCCACCGCCGGCCAAGGCGCAAAAGCGATGGGATCACGCGGCGGCTCAAGGACGCGCGGGGGCGAGTTGGGGATATGAAGCCGCGTGGGCGCGCTGGCGGGCGCGCTGGCGGGCGCGCTGGCGGGCGCGATCAAGCCCAAGAGCCACAAGAGCGCGGCGCTCATTGCGGCCACACGACCTCGCCGATGCTCGGCCCACGCAGATCGATGATCTCGGCGCGATCAATGGCCCACAGCCGCCGTGGGGCATATTTGAGCACGGCCTCGAAGGCGCGCATCCGCGCCGCCTCGCGGGCCGGGCGGGTGAGCGGGCTGAGGCTCAGCAGCAGCGCGTCGGAGAAGAAGGCGTAGGCCACGCCGCGCTCGCCGCGCTCCCCCTCGCCGCGCACCTCCTCGCCGCGCCGCAGCGCGCGGACGCGCCCAGGCTCCAAGATCAAGGAGCCCACGTCCGGCCCAATAAAGAGGAGCGCCGCGCCCACCTCGATGACCGCCTGGAGGTGGGCGCGCGCCGTCGGCAGCTGGGCTTGATAGGCCGTCTCCAGCGCCTCCAGCGGCTGATCGGCGTGGAGCGGGATGGTGTGCGTCTCGCCTTCGAGGGCGTAGTAGACAAAGTGCTCGCCCAGATCGACCCCCGCCAGCAGCTTGTAGTCAAAGCCCAAGAGCGCCTTGGGGCGGATCAGCTTGGTGAGCCGGGCGGGCTGGCCGGTGATCGGGCAGCGGTCGAGGGCGGGCCGCTGAGCCGTGAAGCGCCCCGCCTCGGGATCAAAGCCGAGGAAGCGCAGGAAGGCGTCCTCGCCCTCTTGGCCGCGGAAGGCGTGGCTGCCGGCGAGGCTCATCAAGCCCCAGCGGCCCAGCGGCGGATCGTTGGGGCTTTGGCGGATGACCAAGACCTGGCGGGCCTCGACCTGGATGTCATAGCCCTCCAGGCGACGGCGGGCGACGTCGAGCAGATCCCCCGCGTCCTCCAGCTGATCGATCACGGGGCCATAGAAGCGGCGGGCGCCCTCGGGGAAGCTCAGCCCTGTGTGGATCGTGCGCAGGTAGGCGTAGGCGAAGTGCATCGTCAGGCGCAGGGGGCCGTGATACAGCTCGGCGTGGGGATCATCGTCGATGTCGATCCAGTCGATGCCGATGGCGCGGCCACAGGCCAGCTCCTCGACGGCCTCGACGAAGCGCCGCGACTCCGCCAAGACAAAGATCTCCACCTCGCCGCGCTCAATGGCCTCCGCCTCGGCCCCGATCCACGCGTCATAGCGCTCTTCATGAAAGGGGTAGCCCTCCGCTGCTCCGCCGCCGAGGAACTCCAGGGTGTCATAGTGGGTGGTGTCCCAGCGGCTGAAGGCGATCTCCAAGTCTGGATCTTCACGCGCCTCAGGGTGCAGATCACCGGGGACGCCGCGCCGCGCGCCGATGACATAGCCGGGCTGGATCTCGGAGACGGTCAGCGCCTCGGCCTCGGCGCGATAGGCGCTCAGGAGCCAGCGCCAGCCCGCGCGGGCGTTGAAGAAGGCGCCGAGCTGGTCATGGAACATGCCCTCGTCCTCAGGCAGCGCCAGCCGCCAAGCCCGCTGGCGTTGATCGCGCCGCCAACAGCAGATGGCGCCCTCCTCGCCGAACTCGACCATCCAATCGAAGCCCACCTCGGGCAAGTAGCGGCAGTAGAAGGCGCTGCGCGCGGCGACGCCCTGGCGGCGCTGACGATGCGCCCACCACTGCGCGCTCAGCCGCGTCATAAAGGCCTCGATGGGCTCGGAGATCTGCTCTTGAAAGGCGTCCTTGATGATTAAATCCGCCTCGCCCTCAGCGGCGGGGTAGAGCACATAGCCCTCATCGTAAGTTTCGCCCCTGAGCCGGTTGACCAGCCCTTGACGATCCGCGTAGACCCGCTCGCGGAAGCGCTGCGTTTGAACATCAACCATCCTCAAGCTCCTTGGGGTAAAATTGAGGCTGTGAATTATCGAGGGCTGCGCCTATTTATCATAGGCCTGAGCGCGCCCCAAGGGCCGCCTACCCGCTGGAGAGCGCATGAAAGACAGAGCGGTTTTCGCGCAAGGTGAGCTGATCGACGGGGACTTCCTCGTCGATATTATCGCTTTCTTGCAACAGTCAAGACGCACAATCGCCTTAACCGTCTCTGACGGTGATGTGCGCAAGATGCTGTATTTTCATCAAGGCGACATCATCGCCGTGACGAGCAATCAGCCGGAAGACCGCTTTGGGCATATCCTCTATCGCAAGGGCATCATCTCCTATCAGCAGCTCAAGCACGCCTTGGCGCAGATCAACGGCGAGCGCAAGATCGGGCGCATCCTCCTCGATGACGGCGTGATGAACCGCGCGGAGCTGTGGAAGGCGGTGCAGGTGCAGGTGGAGGAGGTCTTTTACTCCCTCTTGCGCATCGAGCGTGGGCAGTTCAGCTTCGCCTCCTATGATCTAGAGAGCCTGCCCAGCCACGCCGCGCTCTCCACGCATGAGCTCTTGATGGAGGGGCTGCGGCGCAAGGATGAGATCAAGCACATCCTGGATCAGCTGCCCAACGCCAGCTGCGTGTTGCAGCGCAACCCTAAGTACAACGAGGGGATGTTGCAGCGCTCTGAGCGCCTGATCTTCCGGCGGGTCAACGGCGCGCGGACCGTCGAGGAGATGATCCAAAACCCCACGCTCAGCGAGTTTGAGACGCTCTCGGCGCTGCGGGCGCTCTTGGACAAGGGGATCATCGAGGCCCATGAGCCCGCCTCCACCACCGACGTCTGCTCCGTCGGCGACATCATCGCCGCCTTCAACGAGGGCTTCGCCCGCATCCACGCCGCCATCCTGCCCAAGCTCAAGGGCGAGGACTACCGGGTGGGCATGACCTCGTTTTTTGAGCGGCGCGCCCCGCACATCAAGCCGCTCTTTGAGGGCGTCACGCCTGGGCCTGGGGGGCGGCTGCCGCCGGAGCCCCTCTTCGTCAACCTCAAGGTGGCCCACTCCCCTGACAAGCTCAAGACGCTGCGCGATGGGCTCTTTCAATACCTGCGCTACCTCCTGTTCATCGCCCAGGAGGTGCTGCCCTTTACCGAGGTGGAGTGCTTGGCCGCGGAGGCCAAAGATTTGATCCGCAAACTCTAGAGATCAATTTAAACTCTGGAGATCAATTTGCTGCGTGATCATTTCCGGGTTACACTCCCTCACCTTTGCCTACATGGATAAACGTATGCGGCGCCTCCTCATCAGCTTGAGCCTGTGCCTCTTCGCCGCCGCGCCCAGCGTGGTGGCCGCCAAGACATCGACCAAGGCTGCGCAGAGCCAGCGCGCGGGGAAGGCCGCCAAGAAGAAGGCGACGGCCAAAAGCAAAAAGAAGGCGACCACCAAAGACAAAAAGAAGGCGACCACCAAAGATAAAAAGAAGAAAAAAACATTTAAAATCAAAAAGAACCATATCACGCTTTATCATACACACACACATGAGAAGCTCGAACAATTTAAAATTTACGACACCAATAAACATGGCGGATTATCACTTAATAAAAAAGCATATAAAAAGCTCAAACGATTCTTTAGAGACCCCAAGACAGGCAAGCAGATCAACATCGATGAAAAGTTGATCATGTATTTGTATCGCATAGGACAAAAGTTCGATGAACCCATCGAGATTGTCAGCGCTTACAGACCGCAATCGCGCAAAACCAGCCGACATTACCAAGGCAAAGCGATTGACTTCAAAATCAAGGGTGTTAATCCAAAAGTTCTCTGGGAACACTGCAAAAGATTTGACAATGTTGGCTTGGGTTACTATCCCAAGAGCCAATTTATACATATGGATGCCCGCAGTCAGTCTTATTACTGGATCGACAAAGCAGGCTCAGGCGAGGCGGCGCGCTACGTCTCTGGGGTCAAGCAGCGCCCACAACGTAAAAATAATCTAAAGCAAACACAGACCACCAAGCGCCAAAACAAAAAGAACAAGAAGCCCACCAAAACCAAGAAAAGCGACTCTAAAAAGCGTCGTTAATCCACATCACGCCCACCACGCGGCCCATACGGCTGCCCAACTACAAGATCCGCCCCCATGAACTACCCCTTTATTGAAGTCTCCATGCGGTGCAGCGACGCCGACGCCATGACCCAGTTTTGGTGTGATCTCTTTGACGCTAAGGTGCTCTTCAAGGGGCGGATGATGGATCAACCCTTCTCGCGGGTCTTGGTCTGTGGCGTCACCCTGGTCTTCCGCCAAGACCCCAACTTCAAGCCCCCCCCCGGGCCAGGCGAGGAGTGGCTCTACAACGATCACCTGGGCCTGCGGGTCGCCTCGCTCGACGAGGCCATCGCCGCGCTGGAGGCCAAGGGCGCGCGGTTCGTGCTCACGCCAGCGCGTGTCCGCGCGCTTCAGCGCAGCCAAGGCCAAGGCGGGCAGCCTTTGTTGGAGACAACGTATGTGGCCCCGCCGCTGACCCTTGAGCGGCTCAAGGCGGGGGATCTGCGCCATGACGTGGCGATCCTGGTCGGCCCCGACAACCTGTGGATTGAGCTCAATGAGATCCATGAGCCCCAAGACACCCAGTGGTACCCAGGCGCTGAATGTCACGCCTGAGCCTCATCACTTGGCCCCTGCGCCTCCCTGGGCAGCTCCTGCGCGGCGGCCTCGATCGCCTCAGCGCCGCCCCGCGCCTCCTCAGCCTTACGCTTGAGGGGGCCTGCCCGCTCTTGAGCCAAGACCACCCCCTCCGACCCAGCCCCATCAGCCAGCGCGAGATCCGCCAGACGCTGTGGCGGGCGGCGCGTGATCCACGCCTCAAGGTGATCCTCTGTCGGATCAGCGCCCTGAGCTGTAGTGGCGCGGGCCTCTACGCGCTGCGCGAGGGCTTAGCGGCGGCCAAGGCGGCGGGTAAGCGCGTCATCGCCCTCCCGCTCAACCCCGACACGCAGAGCCTCTGGCTCGCCAGCGCCGCCAGCGAGATCTGGCTGCCGCCGCACGTCCCCGTGATGCTGACGGGCATGGGCTTGGAGATGAGCTTCTACGGCGAGGGGCTGCGCCAGATCGGGGCGGGCATGGATGTCACCGCCGCCGGTCGCTACAAGTCGGCGATGGAGCCCTACACGCGCGCCACGCCCTCCCCCGAGAACCACGAGGCGCTCTCCGCCCTCCTCGATGATCTCTTTGATCGCCTCATCGCTGACATCGCCGCCGCCCGAGGCCGCGACGTGGAGGCCATCCGCGCCGCCATCGACGAGGCCCCCCTCAGCCCCGCGCGCATGATCGCGCTGGGCCTCGCCGATGAGATCTGCCCAGAGGAGCGCTTCGACGCGCACTTCATCGGCGCGCAGCGCACCTTGGGGGGCTATCAAGGGCGCCCCCGGCTCCTCCCTCGTGTCCGCCGCGCGCCCCGCGTGGCGCTCATCCAGGTCCACGGCGTGATCCGCGAGGGGCTGCGCGAGGACCCCGCCCCCGCTGGCGCGACGACCCTGGCGCTCTGCGAGGCCCTCGCCGCCGCCAAGGCGGATCGGCGCGTCGAGGGGGTCATCCTGCACATCGACAGCCCCGGCGGCAGCGCCACAGCCAGCGAGCGTATCTGGCGGGCCGTGCGCGAGGTGCGTGAAGACAAGCCCGTCGTGGCCTTCCTCGACGGCGTGGCCGCCAGCGGCGGCTACTACATCGCCAGCGCCGCCGACGAGATCATCGCCACGCCCCGGACCTTGACGGGGAGCATCGGCGTCATCGCCAGCAAGCCCATCATCGGCGATCTACTGGCCCGCCTCGGCGTGCATCGCCCGCGCATCGAGCGCGGGGCGCGGGCGGGGATGTTCTCCCTCAGCCGCCCCTATGAGGACGCTGAGCGCGCGGCGCTGCGGGTGACCCTCTCCGAGATGTACCAGCTGTTCTTGCGGCGCGTCGCCGAGGGCCGGGGCTTGAGCGAGGCGGCGGTGGACGCCGTGGGCGAGGGCCGCGTCTGGACCGGCGCCCAAGCGCTGAGCCACGGCCTCATCGACGGGCTGGGCGACTTCGAGGCGGCCTTGTCGCGGCTCCATGAGCGGGCGCAGATCAAGCGGCCCACGCGCAGGGTGATCCTCTTCGCCCCCAGGCGCCCCTTCCTGCGCCGCCTCCTGGGCCCGCTGGCGGCCCAAAGCGCCCTGATGCGCGCCTTGGATGAGCTGGGCCTGGGCCTTGAGGCCCGCGCGCAGCTCGATCTGCTTGATCTTCAACGCCGAGAGCGGATCTTGGCCTGGTGTCCCCTCTCGCTTCGCTGAGCCTTATGTCGATCTACGCCCGCGCCGTCCTCAGCCTCCCCCTCCTGCTCCTCAGCTGCGCCTCGACGATCCCCGCGCCCGCCCCGGACGCGGGCGAGGGCTGCGCCGCCCACGCCCAGTGCCCTCAAGGCGCCCACTGCCTCGGGGGGGCCTGCTTGGTGGCGGAGGTCCAGTGCCAAGCCAACCTGGACTGCCCGGAGGATCGCGCCTGTGTTCACGGCGGCTGCCTCTACCTGACCTGTGGCCGCGACGCCGACTGCGGGCCTGATCGGCGCTGCCTGGCGACGGGGCAGGGCGCGCCGACGTGCGGCGCGGCGCCGATGACGGACGGGGGGCTGGGCGCGGACACGGGCGTTGACCCGTGCGAGGGCTGCGCGGGGGGCTGCGTGGCGGGGGGCTGCGTGGAGTGCGTCGAGGACGCCCGCTGTCCTCCGGGGCTCTACTGCGATCTTGAGGGCTACGCCTGCGCGCCGGGCTGCCGATTGGAGCCGGGGGCCTGTGGGTCCCAGCGCTGCAACCCCCAGACGCGCCGCTGCGAGGCGGGCTGCGAGGCCGACACAGACTGCGAGGCGGGCGAGCGCTGCCTCGACGGCCTCTGCGCGGCGGATGAAGGCTGCGTCGAGGACGCCGCCTGCGGTGAGGGCCTGCGCTGCCTGGAGGGGCAATGCCGCGACGCCGACGCTTGCTTCAGCGACGCCCACTGCGGCGAGGGCCTGCGCTGCCTGGAGGGGCGATGCCGCGAGCAGGTCGCCTGCGTCGATGATCTGGACTGCCCGCTCGACGCCCTCTGCTTGGAGGGCCGCTGCCAGCGCGTCTGCCTTGATGGCTGCGCGGCGGGTGAGATCTGCATCGAGGGGCGCTGCCTGGAGGCGCCCTGCACCCGCGACGCCCAGTGCCCCGAGGATCAGTACTGCGATGACGGCGCCTGCTTGCCCGGCTGCCGGGCCGACGCGCCTGAGGCCTGCCCGCTGGGGCAGACCTGCGACGCGTGGCTGCATCAGTGTCGCTGCGCGGCGGACGCCCAGTGCCCCGCCGCCGACTACTGCGCCGAGGGGGCCTGCGTCGAGGGCTGCCGCGTGGGCGGCTGTGGCCTGGGGCGGCGCTGCGATGAGGTCAGCCGCAAGTGCCGCTGCGTGGAGGATGAGGGCTGCGGGGTGGGCACCTACTGCGAGGCGGGCGACTGCGTATTGGGCTGCGCGCGGGGCGATTGCCCCGAGGGTGAGGCCTGCGATCTGGCCACACGCGCTTGCGTGCTCGCCCTGCCCTGTTCAATGGACGCCGACTGCGATACAGATCGCTACTGCGACGCTGACGCCTTATGCCAAGTGGGCTGTCGGCGTGGGGGCTGCCAGGCCGGTGAGGTCTGCGACTTAAGCACGCGAGTTTGTCAAGGAGAGGAGTGAGCAAGGTGCCCATATCGAGGAAGCCTGGAGAGGAGAAGCCCAGCGCCTCGGCGGCGTGGGGCGCGCACCTTCAACGTAAGGCCGGAGAGGAAGGCCCCAGCGTCGCCCCCCCCCGGCGCCGCGCGCCGCCGAGGCCCTCTCCGAGCGAGGAGAACAGCCGCGCGCCGCTTCGCCCGACGCCCGCGCGCGGGCTGCCGAGGCAGGATAGCCTTGAGTCGGGGATGATCGGCCAAGCCCGACGCAAGCTTGATCGCCGCGCCAGCCACCCCAAGCGGGCCATCCCGGTCAACCGCGCGGCGGCCTCGGCGCCCGCGCCATTGACGGAGGCCGCGCCCGCCACGCCCACGGCGGCGATCCCCGCGCCCGCCGACGCCCCGCCGCTCAAGCTCAAGCGCCCTCGCGTCGCCCAGGCCGTCGATCACGGCCCGCCGCTGAAGGCGAGCGGGGTGATCTTGGCGCTCTACGCCCTCATCGCCTTCGCCCCCCTCTTGTGGAGCGAGGCGGACACCACGGCGACGCTGCGACGCGCCTATGAGATTACGCTGGAGGAGGCCCAGCGGCTCAATGAGGAGCCCAAGCTGGGGCTGTGGCTTGAGTCGAAGAACCTCACGCAGCTCCAGGGGGTGCAGCGCCAAGGCAAGGCCGCGCTGGAGGCGCGCTTTAAGGCGGCGGGGTTGGAGATCGGCGCCGATCAGATCCGCTTTCGGCTGCGGGAGGGCGCGTTGTTGATCTCCGTTGACCTCAGCGATGAGGCGCGGTTCTCGGTGGACACAGATGGCGCCTTCGTGGGGCGTGGCCCCCCCCCCGATATGGCCCCGCCCCGAGGTGTAAACCTGGGGGATCTCTTTGGGATCAAGACGGCGGTGATGGTGGGGCTCCTGCTCCTGCTTTGGGGGCGCTGGGCGCTGCGCCTTCAGCGGGCGTGAGCCGCGCCTCAAGCGCCTGGAGCGTCAAGCGAATCTCAAATATCTCCGCCTCCACGCGCGCCAGATCCCGCCCTGAGGCCACGCCCGCCTCTTCAAAGAACAACCGCAGCCGATCATCGACCCAGCGACGCCCTCGGGCGCGCGCCGCCGAGGCGCGTTGAACCGCCGCGAGGGTGATCTGCGCGCTGGCGACGCTCAGCAGCGCGTTCAAGGCCCGCTCACGCGCCCCCATCACCGCTTCTCCTGCTTGGCGGGCGTGCGTTTGGCGGGTTTGGACTTGGCGGGCGTGCGCTTGGCGGGCTGAGCCTTGGTTTTTTTCGCCTGGGGGGCGGCGCGCAGGACCGCCTGGCAGCGCGCGGGGCGGCCACGCTTGGCCTGGGCGGGCTTTGGCGGCGGCGGCGGCGGGTTGCGCTTACGCTTGAGCACCTCTGCGCGGGAGAACCAAGCCTCCTCCCCGCAGCCTGAGCCCTCCACGAGCGGCTGATCCTCACAGTCGGGGCTGCCCTCGGGGCAGCGCAGGCGCACATGGAAGTGGCGATCATGCCCAAACCAAGGGCGGATCTTGCCCAGCCAAGGCGCGTCGGGCTGGGTCGCGCAGAGGTGACGCTTGATCACCCAGTTGACGAAGACCCGCGCCACCTCTGGCGAGGCCGCCGCCCAGGCTAAGCGCTGCGCTTGGAGCGGCCCCCAGGCCTTGGAGATCGTCTCACGCGCCGTGACCATCGAGGCGAAGCTTTGATCCTCACCGCGCCGCGCCTTGGGCGCCGTGAACCATAGATCCACGTCCAAGCCGCTCTGGTGGCTGCGGTGCCCGCGCGGCATCCGCCCGCCGCGCGCCTGGGCCATGTCGCCGACCAAGATCGGGGGCTGCTTGGCCTCGACGATCCGCGCGCCGAAGCCCTCCAGCCAGGTCAGGAGCGTGGGATGGGCGAAGTAACGCCGCCGTTGCCGACGGATGACCTCAAAGCCAGGGCCGCTGGCGGGGGCGGCCACCCCGCCGATGAGGCAGCCGGCGCTGTAGCCCCCGATGGCCTCGCTCGGCCCCTCGGCGGGGGCCTCGACGGTGTGCCAGCTGAGGAGCAAGAGGAGGTGGAGCATCTTGAGCACCTTCGTGGTGGTTGGGGGCTCAGCTGAAGGGATCAAGCGAGGCGCTGTCAATCGAGCTGATCAGGCCACGAGGCTGAGAAGATAGGGCTTGAGGTTCCTCGGCGTTGACGCCAAATTCGAGGCCCCAACAGAAGCGATAGAGTAGAGCATGTCCATCGAGGTGGCCGTCCCGGTCCCGCTGCGGCGCACCTTTCACTACGCGCCCCCCCCCGAAGATCCACAGCCTCAGCCCGGCGCGCGGGTCTTGGTGCGCTTCGCCCACCGCAAGCTCATCGGCTACGCGCTCAGCGTTGATGCCCCACCCCCGCCCGGCGTCCGTCTCAGCCCCATCATCGAGGTGATCGACGACGCGCCGCTCTTCTCGCCCACGCTGCTGGCCTTCCTGCGCTGGATCGCCGAGTACTATCACGCCCCCATCGGCGAGGTGCTGCGCGCCGCCCATCCACCAGGGACAAGCGGCAAGGGCGTGTGGGTGCTGCGGATCACCAAGAAGTCGCGGACGGTCAAGGGCAAGCTCCCCCACGCCCTTCAGCGCGCCCTCGACGCCATCGCCATGGCGGGCGGGGCGCTGCCCCCCGAGGCCCTCGACCCACGCCCCTCCGACGCGCGCCTGCGCCAGTGGGCCGCCGAGGGCTGGATTGAGCGCGAGCAGATCGTGGAGGGGCCGAAGGTCGAGGTGCGCAATGAGCGGGCCTTGCGGGCGACGCGCCCCCCCCCCGAGGCGCCGCGAGGGCCGGGGGGGCGCGCCCTTAAGCGCGATGAGATCCACGCCTGGCTGGCGCTTCGAGGCTGCACACGGACCAGCCTGATCCACGAGGCGTTTAAGAACGCCGGGCCACACCTGCGCCAGCTCATCGAGGAGGGCGCCGCCGTAGAGGAGAGGGTGGAGGTCCTGCGTGATCCCTTCTTCGGTGAGCCCGTCGCCCGTGACACGCCCCCCACCTTGACGGCCCAGCAGCGCGCCGCCGTGGAGGCCATCTCCGCCGCGCGCGGCTTCGCTGGCTTCCTCCTCCACGGCGTGACGGGCAGCGGTAAGACCGAGGTCTACCTCAGCGTCATCACCGACGCGCTCGCCCGTGGCCTCAGCGCGCTGGTGCTCGTGCCCGAGATCGCCTTGACGCCCCAGCTCGTCCGCCGCTTCCGCGCCCGCCTCGGCGACGCCATCGCCGTGCTGCACAGCGGCCTCAGCGCAGGCGCCCGCTTTGACGAGTGGCGGCGCATTCACCGAGGCGACGTGCGGGTGATCATCGGCGCCCGCTCGGGGGTCTTCGCGCCCGTCGAGGGCTTGGGGCTGATCATCGTCGATGAGGAGCACGATCCGTCCTTTAAGCAAGGCGATGGCGTGCGCTATCAGGGGCGGGACATGGCCCTCGCCCGAGGGCTGCGGGAGGGCGCCGTGGTGGTCTTGGGATCAGCGACGCCCTCGATGGAGAGCGTCCACAACGTCGCTCAAGGCAAGCTCCAGCGGCTCCTGCTCACCGAGCGGCCCACTCAGAGCGGCTTACCGGTCGTCGATCTCGTGGATCTGCGCGATCAGCCCCCGACCCCGGATGAGCCGCTGTTCTCGCCGCCGCTGCGCGAGGCGCTGACGCGCACCCTGGCGCGGGGGGAGCAGGCCATCCTCTTCCTCAACCGCCGGGGTTACAGCAACGTGGTGCTCTGCGCCAGCTGCGGCGAGGTGCTCCACTGCCCCAACTGCGCCATCTCCATGACCTGGCACGCCCATAACCGCCAACTGCGCTGTCACTACTGCGATCTGATCCGCCCGCGCCCGGAGATTTGCCCACGCTGCCGGGGGACGAAGCTGGAGATCCCCGGCCAGGGCACGGAGCGCGTGGAGGAGTCGCTGCGGCGGCTCTACCCCAACGCCCGCGTGGCGCGGATGGATCGCGACACGGCGACGGGGCGCAAGCTGGAGACGCTGATCGCGCAGATGCGCGAGGGGGAATTGGACATCTTGGTGGGCACGCAGATGGTCACCAAGGGCCATGACTTCCCCAAGGTCACCTGCGTGGGGGTCCTCGCCGCCGACGCGGCGCTCAAGTTCCCTGATTTCCGCTCAGCGGAGCGCACGTTTCAGCTCTTGACGCAGGTGGCGGGGCGGGCGGGGCGGGCGGATCGGCCTGGGCGCGTGCTGATCCAGACCTGGGACCCTCAGCACTTCTGTCTACAGTCGGTGGCGGCGCATGACACGGAGGGTTTCGCCCAGCAGGAGCTGGTGTGGCGCCGCGTGCAGGGCTACCCGCCCTTCCACTACGCCGTCTCATTTCGTTTTCAGGGCGTCGATGCCGAGGAGGTGGCGCGCCTGGCGCGGGCGACGACCCAGGTGATCGAGGTGGCGGGGGCCAATGACTTGACGTGGCGCGTGCGCGGGCCAGCGCCAGCGCCCATCGAGCGCCTGCGCCGCCGCGCCCGCTGGGCGATGCTCTTGACGGCGACACACCGGCCCATCCTGCACCGGCTGGTGGAGGCCGTCTTGACCGCAGATCTGGACAGCGCGGGGGAGGCGTCGCTGATCGTAGACGTCGATCCCTATGACTTCCTCTGAGCGGCGCGCCGCGCGCCCTTGATGTCATTGGGCAGGGCGCGTATCTTCACCCCGCCCACTTCTCCAACGACGCTCTTTGATTGAGGCTCCCGGCGTGATCGCGGAGCCAAGGAGGCTTGATGACTGCGCTCAACCGCCAACGCCCCCTCACCTTGGGCCGACGCGCGCGCTGATCGCCCCTGCTCCAGCGCACGACGGCCCCGCGACCTCCTTTGGTACGCTGACACCCTTCGTGCGCCCAAGCCTTGGGCGCGCTGGAGCCCGATCTTGTCTGATCTCTCATCCCTGGGCTGGAACGCCCGACTCGAAGCGGCTTTTGCTGATCTCAACCTGAGCCCCGACCTCCGCCCCGCCCGCGTCACCGCCGCGCGCGGCGAGCGGCTTGAGCTGATGGGCGGCGCCGTGGGCGAGGCCCGCGTGACGGGCCGCCTCCTCTTTAACGCCGATGAGGACGCGCTGCCCGCCGTGGGCGACTGGGTCGCGGCCCGGCCCCTCGATGACCTCGCCTTGATCGAGCACGTCCTGCCCCGCGCCTCGGTGTTCACGCGTCGCGCGGCGGGGCGCCGGGCGCGGCCTCAGGTGGTGGCCGCCAACATCGACACGGTCTTTGTCGTGGTGGGGCTCGACCATGACTTTAATCCGCGCCGAATCGAGCGCTATCTGGTGGCCCTTGAGGGCTCAGGGGCGCGGATCATCCTCGTGCTCAACAAGCTCGATCTGATCGAGGACCCCGCCGCTCATTTGGCGCAGCTCGCCGCGCTGGACGTGCCGGTGCGGCTCACCTCCGCGGAGACGGCGGAGGGCTGCCAGGCCCTGCGCCCTGACATCCACGCGGGGCAGACCGTCGCGCTGGTGGGCTCATCGGGGGTGGGCAAGTCCTCGCTGATCAACGCGCTGCTGGGTGAGCCGCGCTTGGCGACCAACGCCGTGCGCGCCCGCGATGGCCGAGGGTGCCACACCACCACCGCCCGCGCCTTGATCCCGCTGCCTGGCGGCGGCTTGCTCTTGGACACACCCGGGATGCGCGAGCTGGGGCTGTGGGCGGGCGACGATGAGGGGGTCTTCGCCGACATCTACGCGCTGGCGCAGGGTTGCCGCTTTAGAGACTGCGGCCACGTCGATGAGCCGGGCTGCGCGGTCTTAGCGGCGGTGGCCTCGGGCGCGTTGGACGCCGCGCGGCTGGAGAGCCAGCGCAAGCTCAGCCGCGAGCTGGCCAGCGCGGCGCTGCGGCGCGACGAGGCCGCCCGTCGCGGGGCAGAGCGCGCGCGCGCGCGCCTCTATCGCTCAGTGATGAAGTCCCAGAGCGAGCGTAAGGGCCGCTGATCTAGGCCAAGGTCAAGCGACTCCTCCGAACCGCCAAGGCGCGTGGGGGTCCGCGCCAGCCGAAACCCCGTCGCCTCCCAACGCGCCTCCATATGGAAGAAGTAGCGCTGGGTGAGGACCTCCTCCCACGTGCTGAGGAAGCTGGAGCCCTGGGACATCGCGAAGATCCCGTCACCCATGAACATCACCTCGCCGCTCCCCGGCTCGAAGTGGCTGAGGCTGAAGTTCGCCTCAGTCAGCTCCGAGACGTTCCCATAGAGATCGAAGAGCCCGGTGAGGTGGAAGCAGCCCTTCTGCCCCACGGGGGAGGTCCATCCGTCCGAGTTCTCATTGAACCAAGCGTAATGCCCCAAGGTCGCGCCGAAGGCGATCGCCATCTCAAGGTCCACCCGCTCGCCGTAGATAAACCCGTCCCTCTTGTAGACGTACTCGTACTCGGTGACGGTCGGCAGCCTGAAGCCATTGGACGCCCTTTTGATGACGACCCGCCCTGGCATGATGATGTAGTGCGGCTCGAAGCCGTGGATCTCCGACACGCGGTTACAGAGCTTGATGGCCTCGAAGTAGCTCATGCTCTCGACGGGGTGATCGAGGCCCGCGAAGGTGCTCGGGTTCTCGCCCATCAGCGCTTCGTAGAGCCACTGCGTCACGGGCATGCTCATCAACTCGAACGCATCGACGTGGATCTGGTGATCGGTGTAGTCGATCTCGGGGAACGGGCGCTGCTTGCGCTTGAGGACCACGTCGCCTGCGGGGATCGAGATCATCTCGGGGGAGAGCGTCCGCCAAGCCGGGAAGGTGAGCAGCTGAGTCATCGAGCGAAACCCCAATCTCCGCACATGAGCGCGGGCCGAGCAGGGCCCAAAGGGCCACGTTGACCTGGCGGGCGGGCGCACCACACCCCTCAGGTGACATCAATTGCTCTGGGTTTCTCGAAAGGGCCTCAGCTGAGGAGGTTGACGCCTCAGACGGGGTGCTCTTTATAGGGCGCGTTGGCGAGGTCGTCAACTCGGCATCGGCGGATCGGCTTCGAGGCGAAGGTGCCTCGGCGAGCCTCTCGGCGTGAAGGATGGCCCAAGGAGATTGCGTTTGGCGGCCAACAAAGCGACAGACGTCTAGTGTTACCGATTAAAACACCTGACGTTTGTCTGTTGTTTACGACCTAGAACAGCGCGTCGAGCATCTCCTCCACCTTCTCCACGCCCACCACCAAGATCCCCTCGATCGGCTCCTCTGGCTTGAGGTTGTTCTTGGGCATAATCACCCGCTTAAAGCCCAGCTGGCGCGCCTCGGCGATGCGCGCGTCCGCCGCCACCACCGCGCGGACCTCGCCGCCCAAGCCCACCTCGCCGAACACCAGCGTCTCGGCGTCCACGGGCCGATCGATGTGGCTCGACGCCAAGGCCGCCACCACCGCCAGATCCACCGCAGGCTCATCCAGCCGCATCCCCCCCGCCACGTTGACGAAGGTGTCCGAGGCGCCCACGTCCAGGCCGGCCTTCTTCTCCAGCACGGCCAAGAGCAGGGCCACGCGCCCTGAATCGACGCCCATCGTCGTGCGCCGGGGCGTGCCATAGGGCGTGGGGCTGACCAGGGCCTGCACCTCGACGAGGATCGGCCGCGTGCCCTCGAAGCTGGCGACCACCACCGAGCCCGAGGCCCCCGCCAGCCGCTCGGCGAGGAAGAGGGCCGAGGGGTTCTTGATCTCCACCAGCCCCTTGCCCTGCATCTCAAAGGCGCCGATCTCATTGGTGGAGCCAAAGCGGTTCTTGATCGCCCGCAGCACCCGGAAGGCGTGGCCGCGCTGCCCCTGGAAGTAGAGCACCGTGTCCACCATGTGCTCCAAGACCCTCGGCCCGGCGATGCTGCCGTCCTTGGTGACGTGCCCGACGAGGAAGGTGCTGATCTCCAGCCCCTTGGCCAAGACCATCAGCCGCGCCGTGACCGCCCGCAGCTGACTGACGCTGCCGGGCGTGGACGTGGCCGACTCGGTGAAGAGCGTCTGCACAGAGTCGATGACCAAGACCTGCGGCTTGATCTCGGCGACGTGCTGCTCCACCCGCTCCATGCTCGTCTCCGCCACCAAGAACAGCTCCTCGGCCGTGGCCCCCAGCCGCACCGCCCGCATCTTGGTCTGCGCGGGGGACTCCTCGCCGGTGACATAGAGCACGCGCCCGCCCAAGAGCCCGATCTTGTCCGCCGCTTGGAGCATCAGCGTGGACTTGCCGATCCCCGGATCGCCGCCGACGAGGACCAGCGCCCCGCGCACGAGGCCGCCGCCCAGCACGCGATCCAGCTCGCCGATCCCCGTGGAGTTGCGCTGAATGGAGGACTCGGCGATGTCATTGAGCCGCTGAGGCTTGCTGTTGGTGATGGCGCCAAACGCGCCTCGGCCCTTGCCGCCCGCGCTGCTCTTGGGCGCCTCAACCTCCTCCTCCATCGTGCCCCACGCCTCACAGGCGGGGCAGCGCCCCATCCACTTCGGCGCGCTGTGTCCACAGGATTGGCAACAAAAGACCGTCCGAGTTTTCGCCATATCAGGGCTCCTACGATTCGGATGTACAGTTTACGTATTTTCTCTGCGCGGTCACCTGCCCTGGCTTCATTTCGCCCCGACGCATACCGTAAGTGAGCCCATGACAAACCTCGGAGGTGTGATGCGATCTGCGCTGCCGATGCGATCTGCGCTGCTGATGCTGGGTGTGCTGCTCTGGGGCTGCTGGGGGGATGAGGATGAGGATGAGCGCCGCCCTCTGCGGGGAGACGGCGGCGCGGAGAGCGGCGTCATCGACTCGATCCAAGACCTGCTCATCCCCAATCCGATCATCACCCTCAACCACGAAACAAAGGAGCGCTGGCGTCACCGGATCTGCGAGCTGGACGGGCGACGCAGCCCCGCCTACCTGGTGCGCGCGGGGGAGCGCGTGGCTCTGCGACCTCAAGCGGTGGGCACCTGGGCGGTGGCGTTCCGCTGGGGCCTGACGCACACGCCCCCCGAGGGCGGCCAAGCCGCTGATCTGGCGGCGCTTGATCTCACCGCGCCTACTCTGAGCTTCGCGCCCACCCAGCTTGGCCGCTATGACGCGCGCCTGGAGGTGTCCTATGCCTTGGGCGAGGGCCGCGCGGTTCAATCTCAGGAGGATCTCACCTTCTGCGTGGTGGCCAACCCCGCCGAGGCCCTGCTTGAGCCGCCCAGCGGCGAGGCGGGCGCGCCGATCCTCGACTTCGCCATGGCCGTCGATGCCCTTGAGCAGCCGCACTTCATCACCGTGGATCTGCGCGGGGCGCGGCTGGGCTACACGCGCTGGCAGGCGGCGGACAATCGCTGGAGCGGGATCAGCCGCGTCGCGGGCGCGACGACCAGGGCCGAGGCGCTGTTGAGCCCTGGTGTCTACAGCGCCCCCCACGCCTTCTTCGACGAGGCGGGCGCGCTCTATGTGGTGGCGACCCTCTCGCGCCAAGACCCGCGCCCAGATCACCTCTGGCCGGAGGCGCCTGCGCGGCCGCTCAAGGGCGGCGGCGTGGAGGCGGCGGGGCTGTGCAGGCAGCGCGTGGTGGTCTTGCGGCGCGCGGCGGGGGACGAGGGCGCTTGGGAGGACATCTCCCCCGAGGGCGCCGTGGCCGCCGTGCCCTGCGCGCTGCGCCAGGAGAGCCGGGCCGTGGCCGCGTGGCGGGGCGGCGCCTTGGAGATCCTCTATGGCGACGTGGAGGGCATCACCCAGCCCTCGGGGTTGAGCTGCGAGGGTACACACTGCGACGCCTTTGGGCTCACCGGCGCGCCCTACCCCCTCGACTGCCACGCCCTCAAGGCGAGCCTGCGCCGCTGGCGCTATGAGCTGGGGGCGTGGAGCCGCGTAGACACCCATGAGCACACCCGGATCGTCAGCGTCGAGGCGCCCTTCGCCGTCGCCTGGCTGCCCCGCGCGCTCCATGTGGCCCCCGAGGCGGACACCTTGGGGCTCAGCGCCGACCTGGCGCCCTTCGATCTGCCCCGCTTCGCCTACCCCACGCCGACGGACGCCAGCCTCGACGCCCTCGGCGCCGCCTCGATGGCCTACCCAGCGCCGCCCTACGCCCTTGATGAGCACCCCAGCCGCTACGTCCACGGCAGCACAGCGGTGGCGCGCGACTGGTCGGCGTGGCGGACCACGCTGGCCGAGGAGGCGGGCCTGCGTTTAACCGAGCCGGAGGCGGCCCAGGCCCGCGCGCACAGCATGGCCGCGGGCGCGCTCGACGCGCTGACGGCGCTGCTCAAGGGCAGCGACGCGGGCGATTTTGCGCCCACGCTCGATGAATGGGCCACGGATCACGACGCGCTGATGTCCATGGGCTGCGCCTTGGCGGGCGAGGACGTGTGGGCGGGCGATCTCGCGCCGGGGCGGCGCTTGATCGACCTCGACGCGGGCCGCTCGCTGCGCCTCGACGCGCTGATCGAGGGCTACCCCGAGGACGCCCGCCTGGAGCTGGCCCATCACGCGCTCTCAGCAGACCGTGATCCTGCGTGGATCACCGCCTTGCCGACCGCCGAGGGGCTGATTATCGACACGCACACGCTGAGCGGCGAAGGCGTGGCGCGGATGGACGAGCCCGGCGCGGCGATCCCGCAGATCTTGGCGCTGGGGCTGCGCCGTGACGGCGAGATATCCCTTATCGACGAGGGCCTCAACCACCACGCGCGCGGCGGATCAAGCTGGCTGACGCACCGGCTCCCTGTCCTCCACCGCCCGCAGGCCCAGGGCCGCCGCGCCCAGCTGGTGGCGTTGGAGACGGATCGGCTCTACCTGGCCTGGCTCAACGGCGCGCGGCGGCTGCGCTTCCACGCCATCCAAGGGCGCGGCCTTGATCTGCTGCCGCAGCGGCGGGTGCCTGGCGCGCTGCGGGTCCATGTCCAACAAGCCACGCTCAACCTGCTCACCGAGCTGGGCCAGAGCCTCAGCTTCCTCGATCTGCTCCAGGTGGGCGCGGCGCGGATGGTCCGGCTGCCTTGGGGCGAGGCGCTCCAAGCGTGCTGGCCCGACGCCTGGAGCGGCGCGGGCCTGCCGTTGCCACAACAAGTCATCGCCGAGGTTGCCCAGGCCAAGGCCTGCGCGCCGCTCCAGATCACCTCACCGATCAGCGAGGTCGATGAAGCCAATGACACGCTCTCAGAGAACATCTGCGCCTGCGTAGCGGGCATCACCGAGGCCATCGAGGCGGCCTACCACGAGGCGGCTTGCTTTGAGGACCGCCCGCCCTTCCCCAGCGGGCCGAGCTTCTACGCCGAGGGCATCTGCGATCTGCCCCAGGCCCACGGCGCCAGCCACCTGCGCTGCGGCGAGGCCACGGCCTGCGTGGACCAAGCCGACGAGGCCTGCCCTGATCTCTACTTCGCCGACTTCGGCGGGGTGCCCTGCATAAACCTCTCGGCCTGCCTGCGTGGCTACCTCAGCGAGCATGGCTTTGAGACATTCGACGGCGCCTATCAATCCCTGGAGGATCATGGTGGCTGGCATGACCTCAGCCACGAGGTCAAGCTCTCGGGGCTCACTGACACGCTGCTGAGCAAGGTCGATGGCCCGCTGGGCGGCTTCTTTAAGCAGCTCATCGGCGGCCTCTTTATGAAAGGCGCGCACTTCAAGATCAAGACAGCGGGCCAGTGGCGCGTGGAGCTGGATAAAGATCCACAACAACCTGCATTACGCATTGTGGGTGAAGATCTGGAGATGAGCGCAAGCGGAAAAGTTAAAATTCGCATCTTATCAGATGTCAAAGTGTCTCATCTTGGGATGAAAATTGGTCGATTAGCCATCACACTTTTACAAAATGCGCCAAATCTTCTTCATGCAGATTTTAAATTTGAAGATAACCCAAATGCAGTACAAATACGGGCACAATTAGGCGTTGAAGATATGCGAGTGCGAGTCAAGCTCAAGGATGTGCAGCCAACGGATTGGCGTGTCTCCTATCCGCGCCTCGCCAAGAAAAAAGTCAAAAAAAAGATATGGATACTGCATGAGCTGCCTTGGTTTAGCTGCTTTGGCTATGAGTTTATCATCCACCCTCAATTCCAAGGCCGCCTCTACGCCACGGTGCGCGAAGGAGATCTGAAATTTGAGGTGCCGACTGATGAAATCATCCCAATTCAAGCATTTCCAGTTGAGATGCAGCCTTGGGGATGCAGTGAGGCGCAACAACAAGCCGCAAAAGATGAAATACTTTACTTTTTTTACTCTGCTATGCAATTCACCGATGGCTCATCGCTGATCGATCTCTATGAAACGATGGGCGAACGCATCGCCGAGGCCTATCTCGATGAGGCGATGTCCTCGCTCGACGCGCCCTTTATGCCTGAATCAGAGATACAGCCCCGATTTGAGGCGACACCACGGCAAAAACAAACCGCATTAAAGCTGGCGCGGATGAACCTTCAGCTGCGCTACGCGCCCTACACCAGCCTGCTGACGCCCTGCGCCGAGGACGCCGACTGCCCCGAGGGGATCGCCTGCGAGCCGGGCTTGGTCTTTGACCAGCCCTGCGCCACCGACGAGGACTGCGGCGAGGAGGGCGAGTGCGCCACGTTCTCGTTCTTGACGGCCTGCGCGCGGCGGGTCTGCGGCGGCGCCGATCCCGATGAGCGCGATCGCGAGGCGGCCTTGACCACGCTGCGGGCCATCCCGCTGATCCTGCCCACGGCGGATCTGCTGCTTGATACGCCACCAGACGAAACACTGATGGATCAAGTGGATGTGGCGCTGCCTGATGAAATTTTTGGTGTGTGCTGGGGCGAGGCAATTAATGTGGGCACCAGCCTTAATTGTGCTGAGGCGCTGCGGCTCAACCCGCCGCCCGAGGGGCTCTTAGTGCAGCGGGGCGAGCTGGCCGACCAAGCGGAGGCGATGATCCAACATTTGGCCTACGAGGTGGCGATGCCGGCTGCGCTGGAGAGCCTCGACGCCACGCTCAAGGCGCTCTTGGACAACGCCGCCGCCGAGCTGAGCCAGAAGCCCGCCGTGCGCGCCTACCTCAAGGTCCAGGGGGCCGACGCCTATCTCAGCGCGCCGCGCTTTCTCAGCGAGATCAAGGTCAACGAGGGCGTCTCCAGCGTCGCCGACGAGGGCGCGACCCTGGCCTCAGTGGACACGGCCTTGGCCTACACGGGCGCCGAGCCGGGCGACTACGCCAGCTACGATCCGGCCTTCGTGGCGGGGCCGCTGGGCGAGGTGGGCGGCGAGGACATGACCGAGGGCTTCGCCGACGTCACGATCCAAGAGGCCGCGCTGAACAACACGCTGCTCAACCTCCAAGAGGCGGGGGCCTTCCACAGCCAAGGGATCGCCGGCGACGAGCTAAAAGCGCTGCTGCTGGACGTTTGCCGTTGCAGCGTCGAGGGCGACCGCGCGGCGGAGGCCTGCGAGCTGGCCCATGACAAGCTGCCGGATCTGCCGCTCTGCCCGTGGCTGGAGGCGTCGAGCCCCATCCTCATCGACGCCTACCTCACGGCCCCTGACGATCCCCTGGACTATGTCCTGCCCGACCACCTTGAGCCCATCGCCGCCTGCCCCAGCGACAGCCGCCTCGACGCGCGCCCGGCGCTGTGCTTGCGGGCGGACACCGAGGGCGACGTGGCCCCAGACACCTTCCATGTGCAGATCAACCACGCGGCGGTGGACGTCTACGGGCTCAGCCAAGCCGCGCTGGACAAGCTGCGCGCGCTGGGCGTGGATCTCGCCGCGTTCAACGCCTACCTCGACAAGCGTGGTGGCCGCGAGGGGCTCTTACGGCTGGGTGAGCGGCGTGATGATCGTCGCCTGCGTATCCGCGAGGTGGGCGAGGGCGCGCCGGTGGACACGGTGGAGCGGGTCGCGGCGCACATCAAGGCGTTGGAGGCGCGGGGCGAGGCCTGGCTTGACGCCCATTTTGGGCTCGACGCCGACTCAGACCTCCTCGACGGCGCCTTTATCCCCTACCTCTCGCTGCGGCTGGCCGTGGACGCCAAGATCCACAGCCACACGGAGATTACGCCTGATCCAGAGGCGGCCACGCGCTGCCCTGAGCACCCGCAGCTTCAGATCAAGACGCTCTTTGAGGCTGACTGGACCCGATCCACGCGGCGGATTTACATGGTGGCGCCGTTAACGGGCAAGGCGCACTACGTCACGCAACAGGCGGGGGACAAGATCACGCGGCGGATCGTCGATGGCCTGCTCGACGGGCTGCTCAGCAAGCTGCTCTACACGCCCGCGCCCATGAGCAAGTTTGTCTGCAAGGCGCTGACGGACAAACAAGACGAGTGCTGCGATCCCGAACACTACCCCTTTGGCGAGCTGACGCTGGCCGACTTCAAGCGTGAGGGGGACGGCGGCGCCTTCTACCGCCTGGTGATGGACCTCTTCTACGCCATCCCCTACGTCGCCGTTGAGGCGCGCGATCACCTCTTCACCGCCGTGGTGCGGCTCGACGAGGACAGCGGTCGCTGGCTGATCCCGCCGCCGCGTCGGGAGGATGGCGGCGTAGCGGACGCGGGCGGCGAAGATCTCGACGCGGGCGTTGGCCCAGACGCCGCGCCCACCGCGCCCTGCGATCTCCACGGCACCTGGACGGGTGACTTCTTTGGCACGGATCGAGGTGACACGACGATCCGCTTCTTCGTCGAGGGCGAGCAAGTGACGGGCATCGCCGAGGGCGAGGACAGCGACGAGGGGCCGTACACGCTGTGGTTTGCGGGGCGCCAAGAGGGAGAGGGCTTCACCATCGACTACCAATCGGACCTCCACTGGGAGGAAGGCTTCCCCAACTACATTGGGATCGCCGAGGGGGTCTGCCAGCGCGGCGGCGACCGCATTGAGGGCGAGTGGCGGGAGTGCGACATCGAGTTGGTGGTGGGGGGGCGATGCCCGGTCTACCCGTGGCGGGGGCGCTTCTGGCTGGAGCGAGACGATCACGCGCCGGGCATCCACCCTGGCGAGCCACGCCCGCACGACCAGCGAGACGCGGGGATGAGGGTGGACATGGGCGTTGATCCAGACGCGGTCGTGCCTGTGGAGATCAACCCAGCGGGCTGCGTGTCCTTAGTGGAGGGGCTGTGTGTGGTCGCCGACACCTGCGCGGCGCGCTACCCGGCGCTCTCGGGCGGCCTAGACGGCTGCGCCGACGCCTTAGCGGCGCTGAGCGGCCAGATCGAGGCGGCGTGTGAGGCGTACTTAACAGCGGGGGTGAGCAACGGCGAGGTGACGGCGCAGGCGCTCAACGAGATGAGCCCCGACGACGTATCGCGCTGCGCTTCGGCGGCCAGCTGTGATCGTCAACTGGCGCAGGATCTCGCGGCGCTGCTGTTGAGCCTGCGGGGGAGCATCAGCGCGGATCTCGTGGAGCAGATCGCGACCTTGATGTTGGGCCTATGTGGCTGAGCCTTGGATGACAAGAACCTGGTCGGCGCGCTCGGGGGTGTGCTACAAGCGCCTCGGAGGTGCTCGGCGCGCTGGTGCGGCCCTCGGTCTTCAAAACCGATGTGGGGCAGCGATCCTGTCCCGGGTGGGTTCGATTCCCATGCGCCTCCGCTTACCCCTTCAATCACGCCGCAACCTGACCACGCGGCCCGTCAGCGGATCAGCCACTCCAGGTTGAGGCGCGCCCAGGCGTGGGCGTCGAGATCAGGATCACCCATCACCCAGCCTGCGCCCTTACCGCCGCCGTAGACCGCCGCGCGCAGCCCGCCATAGAGGGCGTAGCTGAGCCCCAGCTCGCCCAAGCCGCTCCAGGCCGCCTCATCGGCGTCAAACCGTTGCGCCTGTGGCTGCCCCCAGCCCATCAGCCGCGCGGAGAGGCGCAGCTTGGGGCTCAAGGCGCGCTCGATAAGGGCGATCTCTAGGCCAGGGAAGGTGTGATCTTGATTGTTATAGGTCAACAGGCGCGCTTTAACTCGATACTTCTTATGTTGAACCAATAAACGCGCGGCGATGCTGTGACCAAAGGGCGCTAATTGATGCTCAATCGCTGCATTAAAGTGCAGCTTCTTCCCCAGACTAAAGCGATCAAAGCCAACAATTTGCGGATTTAGCAAGTTAAGCAGATGTAATGTTTGCTGCTTTTTTAGGTAATCCTGCTCCTCTGTGCTCAAATCTGCGTATTTGATATAACGATTTACGCCGACGCCGCTGGGGTGAACGCCGCGCGCCTCATAAGGCTCATCGGGGTGATGAAGATCATGAACCCAGCCGGTGAAATCAGGCCCCACGAAGTCGCGGGCCTGCTCTGTGTCCTCGCGGGCGTTGGCCTTCTCGATCTCGGCGTCAAGATCCCCGTTGATGATCACGCTGAGATAGAGCGCGTGCATGAGCCAGTTGAGGGTATAGAGGCCCATGTGGCGACGCGTGCTCATCGGCGCCACCTCACCGCGTGGGTGCTGACCGAAGAAGAAGGCGTCCTCTTGGAGCTGGGCGTTGAGCGCCATCAGGGCCTCATCGCCAGCGAGGGCCAGGCGGGTCAGCTCCGCTGGGTGATCGCGCTTGAGCTGGATCAGCGCGGCGTCATCGAGCCCGTAGACGCTGACCGTCTGACCGTCCCCCCCGTCATAGATGCCGTTCTTGCTGTCGATCCCGCGCCGCCCCAGCGCGGCGCGGTGCCACTCCTCATGAAGCCAGGTGGCGGAGAGCGGCGCGCCGAGCGTGAGGAGATCAAGGGCCAGGGCCGTGGGTGTGGCGATGATCTCCCTCAGCCATGTCGCCTCGCCCACGATCCAGCCTGCCCCTTGATCGATGCCATAGTGGACAAGCTCATAGGCATCGGCGCTCAAGGCGAGGGCCTGGGCCATGGAAGGCGCGCGCGCGCCGCCATAGGCGTGGTTATAGGGGCTGTCATAGAGGGGCGCGCGCAGGCGCAGCGCCTCTTGCCCAAGCGCGGGCAGGCTGAGGAGGCTGAGGCATAAGATCAGATGACGCATGATCATCTCGCGTTGAACGCGGGCGCGTCGCGCCAGCGGGGCGTGGTGAAGGCGAGCCTAAAGAGCGCCTTGTATCGGTCAAGCGCGCTGAGATATCGAGGCGATGGGGCGACGAAAAAGTGCAGATCTCCTCTCCTCAAGAAGAGGGCGCAATGGTGAAGGTCGAGTTTCGTGTCTTACTCATCGAAGATCATGATCTCATTGAGCTGAATGAGGCCGAGATCGCCGCCGAACCGGCGGCCTTCCGAGCGCGGCTCAACGCCGATGAGGTGCTCGACGGCGCGCTGTGGATCGCCAACGACGACCAGCCACCGGCAGAGATCGTCGATGAGCTTTGGCAGCTGGTCCAGGTGTTGTGCTTTGAGGGCGCCTACGCGCTGACTGGGGACACGCCCACGCCGCTGCACTATCGCTACCTCAGCTCAGGCTTTGAACTCAGCCTCACCCCGATGGGCGCGTGTGTGTTCTTGGAGGGCGGCGACGTGCCGCGGTTGATCCTGAACCGCGCCGAGCTGGTTGCGGCGCTCTATGACTGCGGCGCGCGCTTCCTGAGCTTGCTGCGCGCACTGGGCGCGCCGCGCGCGGCGCTCCTCAGCGCCCTGATGCCCTTCGCCGAGCGCTGCGCGCGTCAATTATTGTTCGGTTGAGCGCCGTTTTAGAGGTCGCCGACCTCTGATCTCCGGGGGCAAAGCAGGGTGGGGCGTTGCCCCCGCGTTTTGTCATACACTCAGCGCGGCTTGCCACTCAGGAGAGGAGGAGAGATGCGCCTTATCGTCGGTTCAATGCTCTTGGCTTGGGCGCTCGGCGCCCCGGCTGTGGCTCAGGAGGCGGTCGGGATCAACGCCCACCTCCCCACTGAGGATCACCTCGACGCCTTGGCCGATCTCGGGGTGGCCTGGGTCCGCGTCGATGCCAACTGGTTCTCCATGGAGCCCTCTCAAGGTCGCTATGACTGGGGGGAGATGGATCGCATCGTCGATGGCGCGCAAGCACGGGGACTTGAGGTCTTTATGACCCTGGCCTATACGCCCGCCTGGGCCAGCGAGGGCAATGATGATGAACACCCACATAATGATGTGCCACGGGCCGGGCTCTATGAGGCGTTCGTTCGCGCAGCCGTTGAGCATTATCAGGGGCGCGTGCGCCACTTCGGGATCTGGAATGAGCCCAACCTTGAGCAGTTCTGGGCTGGGAGCCGCGCGCTCTATATCGAGCGGATCTTGAGGCCCGGATCGGCCGCTGTGCGCGCGGCCTGCGGGGATTGTCTGGTGCTCGGGCCCGATGTCGCCAGCGTCTCGGGCTGGCAGGGGTATCTTGAGGCGGTCACACGCGAGGCCGGTGATGCCCTCGATATCGTCGCTCATCACACCTACGCCAAGCCCCCAAGCGTTCGCGGCGGGCAGTGGCTCTGTGATGATCTCCGCCACGCCCTCGATATCGGCGATGATCTCCTCTGCTTCTATAAGCCCGGGCTGCGTCAGGTGCTCGATAACGCCGGCTGGCACGGCCCCGTGTGGCTGACCGAGACGGGCTATCGCACGACGCCCTGGGACAGCGCCGATGAGCAGGAGAAGCAGCGCATGATGGTGGAGGAGGTCCTGCGGCTCCAGCGCGATTATGATTGGTGGACCCACACCTTCTTTTATGAGCTGGCCGACTGCGGCCCCACCCAGCCCGGCTGCCCCATCGACGGCTACGGCTTGATGCGGCGCGTCTCTGGGCCTGATGACTCCTGGGAGGATAACTTCCTCCTCAAGCCCGCCTATCTCTGGCTTAAGGCGACCTTGGCGGGGCCAGAGTGGGGGGGCATGGCCCCGCCCCCCGATCCCGATGACTCCCCGCCCGTGGAGGTGGAGCGCCCCACGCTGACCGCCCCCATCCGCTCGGTGGGGGTGCCCGATGGCGATCTGGATGATTGGGATGACGCTGGCTGCGCGGCCCTGGGGCGCTGGGAGGCCATCGACGGCGCGCCGCGCCCCGGCCTGGGCGATCTCACGGCGCGGGTCTGCGCGGCTTGGAGCCCTCAGGCCCTCTGGTTGGCCGTGGAGGTGGAGGATGACACCCACGAGAATGACTTGGAGGCGGCGCTGCTGTGGCAAGGGGATTCGGTTCAGCTGGCCCTCGACGTGGACGCCGACGGCGGCGATGACGGCTATGACGAGGATGACTCGGAGTGGACCCTGGCGCTGAGCCGCGGTCAGAGCGTGGCGCGGACCGAGCACGGGGCGCGCGAGGCGGAGGTGGTGGTGAAGCGCGAGGGCGCGCGGACTCGCTATGAGCTGCGCGTGCCCATGGCAGGGCTGCTCCAGGCGGATCTGGAGCTGCGCGCTTCGTTCCTCGTCAATGAGGCGGATGGCGCGGGGCGCGAGGGCTGGCTGGAGTGGACGCCCGGGATCGGCTGGGCCAAGCAGCCAGGGCAGTTCGGGATCATTCGCCTGGCGGGTTGGGCGGCGGCGCCCCCCGACGCCAGCCTGCCCCCGCCCGTCATGGACGCGGGCGCTGCGCGAGAGGACACGGGCGCTGCGCCGGAGGACGCGGGCGCTGCGCCGGAGGACGCGGGGGCTGCGCCGGAGGACGCGGGGGCGAAGGTGGATGGCGCAGGGTCACAGGCGGATGGCGCGGGTGCTACCCCGCCCCAACGCGCGCCCGATGCCGATCAGCCCCAAGCCGACGCGGGCGCCGATGAGCCACGCGGCGGGGCCGCCGGTGATGATGGCTGCGCGGTCGGGGGCGGGGGGCGCGCGCCCTGGCTTTTGTGCTTGGGGTTGTTGTTCTTATGTCGGCGGAGGGCGTGTTCGCGGCGGCCTTGATCGTCGCCTCATCCACGCCTTGGACAAGTCCTACTTGCAGACGCCATTGATGCTGCCCGGCTTGCACTTGCGCTTGCCTATGAAGCAGCCGTTGAGATCGGTGTTGCCCCACTCCACGTCCTTGAGGTTGGCGTCGGTGAAGGTCGCGCCGAGCCCAAAGGTGACCCCTGAGAGGTTGGCCCCACGGAGATCCGCGCCCTCGAAGGACACACTCTCAAAGCGCGCGCCCGAGAGATCCGCGCGGTGCAGATCCGTTCGCTGGAGGCGCGTCCGCTCGGCGCTGATGCCCTTGAGGTTCGCCCGCTGGAGGTTGGCGCCGATGAGGTAGGCGCGGTCCAGCTTGGCGCCGCTGAGATCCGCGCCCACCAAGACCGCGTCCTCTAAGTTCGCGCTGTTGAGATCCGCCCCCTTCAGGTTGGCGCGGGTCAGATCCACCTTCATCAGCTTGGCCATCATCAGCCGCGCGCCCTCAAGGTTGATCCCAGTTAAGCGCTTGCCTGCCAGCTCTTCGGTCTGCACGAGGTTCGCCTTGGGGAGATCGACGCACGGCCCGACTTTCTGCTCGCGGACCGTGAAGAGCTCGTCCTCTGCTTGCGCGCTGAAGCTCAAGCTGAGGCCCAGGGCGAGGCTGGTTAACCAAACTTTCGACATCTCTTGTCCTCCTTGTTTTCGCCAGCGTCAGAGAAAAGCAGCCCAGAATATGACAACGCAAGTCAAAACCCGATGATCCTCCGGGTCGCCAGCCCCCGCCAACACGCTTGGCCCCACACGCATCGACGACACCTGAGACAAACCGCCGTCGCTTCGTTATACTCCGCGCCCCTTTGCCCCCGCGATACGTCGGTCCGCTGCGTGACCCAAGACGCGGGCGAGGTCAGCCCACATCAAGGCGCCTCATATGCAGCCCCCGCGCAGCCTCAAGCCAATGGCCTCCATGAACGAACAGACCACGCCGCCGACCATGACCTTCGCTGACTTCGATCTCGATCCCGCCTTGATTGAGGCGATCTCTACCCTGGGCTTTGAGACCCCCACGCCCATTCAGGCCGCCGCGATCCCGCCCCTGTTGGCTGGCCGCGATGTCATCGGCCGCGCCCGCACAGGCTCCGGTAAGACCGCCGCCTTCGGCTTGCCCCTCCTGCAACGCATCAAGGGCTCCGCTCAAGGCACCCGCGCCCTCGTCCTCGCCCCCACCCGCGAGCTGGCCCTTCAAGTCTCCGATGCCCTGCGCGGCTTCGCCACCGACCTGGGCGATAACGTCCAGACCGTGTACGGCGGCGCCGCCTATGGTCCCCAAATCCGCGCCCTGTCCCACGGCGTCCCCGTCGTCGTCGGCACCCCCGGTCGCCTCATCGATCATCTCGACAAGGGCACCCTTAAGCTCGACGCCCTGGAGATCGTGGTCATCGATGAGGCCGATGAGATGCTGCGCATGGGCTTTATCGAGGACGTCGAGCGCCTCCTCGCCGCGACCCCGCCCGGTCGTCAAGTGGCCCTGTTCTCGGCGACGATGCCCCCCGAGTATCAGCAGCTGGCGCGTAAATATCTCAATGATCCAGTGCAGTTGCAGGTGGAGACCTCCGCGCTGACCACCAGCCATATCGAGCAGCGCTGGGTGCGCGTGCCCGAAGCCCATAAGCTCGACGCCCTCGTGCGCGTCCTTCAGGCAGAGCCACGCGGCGCCGCCCTGGTCTTCGCCCGCACCCGCGTCTCCTGCGCGGAGGTCGCCGAGGCCCTCGTCAAGCGCGGCATCGCCGCTGAGCCCCTCCACGGCGATCTCACCCAGCCCGCCCGTGAGCGCGTCCTGGCCCGCTTGCGCGATCAGTCCCTCGATGTCGTCGTGGCCACCGACGTGGCCTCGCGCGGCATCGACGTTGAGCACATCACCCACGTCATTAACCTGGATCTGCCCACCGACACCGAGAGCTACGTCCACCGCATCGGGCGCACCGGCCGCGCGGGCCGTGAGGGCGCGGCGATCTCCTTCGTTGATCCCAGCGAGCAGCGCCGCCGTTATCAGATCAATCGCCGCCTCAAGGCCGAGATGCAGGAGATGCAGGTGCCCTCGGAGGCGGACATCGCCGCCCGTCAACGCGCCGATCTCCTCGCCGCCCTGGAGGCGACGACCGCCGAGGCGCGCTTCGAGGAGGTCGAGGTCTACCTGGCGCGGCTGCGCGAGGCCTGGATCGGGGATGACGCCGGGCTGGCGGCGGCCCTCCTGGCCCTCCTCAGCGCCGAGCGGCGCTTGATCATCAAGGCCACGCCCAACCCGGCGCCCCCCAGCTGGGCTCAGCCGCCCGCTCGCCCCACGCGCCCCAGCGCCTCAAGCGCGCCGCGCGCGCCGCGCTGGGATACCCTCGGCGCCTCCGCCGATGAGGTCGAGGTCTTTATCCCCATCGGCAGTAAGCGCGGCGTGCGCCCCGGTGACATCGTCGGCGCCTTGACCCACGGCGCGGGCTTGCCCGGCAGCGCCATCGGCCGCGTTCATATCACCGAGTGGGGCACCTTCGTCTCCATGCCCGAGGCGGTCGCCGTCCAGCTCCTAGAGCACGCCCCCGATCTCTTCCTCAAGGGGCATAAGGCGCCCATGTCCTTGGCCACGGAGCGCGCCGAGCGTAACGGGCCGCCGCCCCGCCGTAAGCCCGGCACGCGCCCCACAGGGAACGCGGGCGCGCCGCACGCCCGCCGTAAGGGCGCCCCGCCTCAAGGTCGCCGAGGCTCAGCGCCTCGACCGCGCCCTTGATCCACCCAGCCAGCCCCGCCGCCAGAAGAAGGCCAGCTGTAACGCTAAGGTGATGGCCATCAAGCTCAGGGCGAACGGGTATCCCCACCTCCAGCGCGTCTCCGGCATATTGAGCGTTGATACATCCGGGTCAAAGTTCATCCCATAGACGCCCGCGATGAAGCTCAGTGGGATAAAGACGGTGGCGATGATCGTCAGCACCTTCATCACCGCGTTGAGCTGCTGACCCGCGACCGCGAGGTGTACATCCATTAAAGTGGCCCCATATTCACGCCAGTGCTCCACCCGTTCTACCAGCCGAATCGCGTGATCGTGGCTGTCGCGCAGGTAGACTCGCGTCTCGCTGGAGATGATGGCGAGATCCTCACGCCGCAGCGCCGCCAGCTTGTCTTGGAGCCCCACCACCAGGCGCCGCAGCCACTGGAGGTCCTGGCGCGCGTTGAGCAGCGCGCTGATGATCCCGTCGTCGCGGCCTCGGAGGATCTCCGCCTCCAGCGCCTCAAGCCGCGCCCCATGGGCATCGGCGACGGGCGTGAGCTGATCCAATGCGGCGTCGAGCAGCGCGTAGGCGAGGTAGTCGGCGCCCGCGGCGCGGATCCGCCCCCGTCCCTTGCGTAGCCGCCGCTCCACCGCGTCAAAGCACGCGCTCTGGCGCTCCTCGAAGGTGAGCACGAAGCCCTCACCGACGAAGAGGCTGATCTGCTCGGCGCCGCCATCATCGGTGATGATCTGGCTGACGATGAAGAGGTGATCGTCGTAGTCCTCGACCTTGGGGCGCTGGCCGAGGTTGAGCACGTCCTCTAAGGCGAGGGCGTGGAGCTTGAAGCGCGCGCCCAGCGCGCGGACCGTCTCGACGCAGCCCAGGCCCACCACCCGCGCCCAGCAGATCTGCCCCGCGCGCCGCGCCGGCGCGGCCTCCAATGACTCGACCTCCGTCAACGCCTCTGCGTCATAGGTGAAGACGCGCAGCCGCGAGGCGACGGCGTCTGGATCACAGCGGAGGGTGCCAGGCGGGGCGCTGATCGGGGCGCGCCTTGAGGTCCGAGGCCTCCGCCGCTGTTCGCCGAGGCCGCGCCCCTTGGCGGGTTGGGTTTTCTTGTGCATCACCGCTCCTCGTTGGACCTCATCCCAGGCTCGGCGCGCAGCTCTTCGCCTGAGGTGAAAACATGAGTATGCTCCCCGGCCATGATCAGCTCATCAAATCCATTCATCGAGCACGCCTTCCCCCTGCGCTTCGACGCCTTTAAGGCCGAGGACGTCGTTGAGGCCATCGACGCCCTCCTGGCCTCCGCGCGCGCGGGCCTCGACGCCATCACCAGCGCCTCAACGCTGAGCTGGAGCGCCACGGCGGGCCGCCTCGACACCTTGACCAAGCGCCTCTCTTTGGTGATGGGCCTCCTCGATCACCTGGAGGGGGTCCTTGGCGACGCGGCGTGGCGCGAGGCGCAGGCCGAGGTCTTGCCGCGCGTCTCCGCTTTTCAAGCCACGCTGTCCCTCTCACGCCCCCTCTATGACACCCTCAAGGCCTACGCCGAGGGGCCTGAGGCGGCCGCCCTCGATCCCGCCCGCGCCCGCTTCCTTAAGCTGACCCTCGATGATCTGCGCCGCGAGGGCGCCGCCCTCGGCGCTGAGGAGAAGGCGCGCTTAGAGGCCATCGGCGTGGCCCTCTCGGCCCTGACCACCGAGTTCGCCCAAAACGTGGTGGACGCCACGGACGCGTATGAGCTGATCATCGAGGATGCAGCGCGCTTGGCGGGCTTGCCCCAGAGCGCCATCGACGCGGCGGCGGCCTCGGCGGCGACGGCGGGGCGCGCGGGCTGGCGCTTTACACTGCAAGCCCCCAGCTTCTTGGCGGTGATGAGCCACCTTGAGGACGCCTCGATCCGTGAGGCGATGTATCGCGCTTATCACCGCCGCGCCGTGGACGCCAACGTCCCGCTCATCGAGGAGATCCTGAAGCTGCGCGCGGAGAAGGCGCGCCTGCTGGGCTACGCCGACGTCGCCGATCTCCACCTTGAGCCGCGCATGGTCAAGACAGGCGCCGCCGCCGCCGCCTTCGTCGAGGAGATGGCTCAGCGCGGGCGCGCCTACTTCGAGCAAGAGCGCGCGGCGCTGGAGGACTTCTGCGCCACGCGCTTTGGTCTCGCGCCGCCCATCCCCGCCTGGTCCCTGCGCTGGTGCGCTGAGGCGATGCGCCGCGAGACGCTGGGCTTCGATGATGAGGCCCTGCGGCCCTACTTCTCCGTGGATCGGGTCTTGGCGGGGATGTTCGAGATCGCCAAGCGCCTCTATGGCGTCACCATCACGCCGCTGGAGGGCTGGCCCACATGGCACCCCGATGTGCGGGTCTACGCGCTCACCGAGGCGGGCACGCGGCGCGGCGTCTTCTACGCTGATCTCTTCCCCCGTAAGGGCAAGCGCGGCGGGGCCTGGATGCACCCCCTGTGGGTGGGCCAGCCGCGCGAGGGGCAGCCCCACGTCGCCACCATCTGCGCCAACATCACCGCGCCGCTCAACGGTCAGCCCGCCCAGTTGACGCATATGGAGGTCGAGACGCTCTTTCATGAGTTCGGCCACCTCCTCCATCACCTGCTGACCGAGGCGACGGTGGAGAGCCTGGCGGGGACAGACGTCGCCTGGGACTTCGTGGAGCTGCCCTCCCAGATCATGGAGAACTGGTGCTGGTCCAAGCCCGCCTTGGATCTCTTCGCGCGGCACTTTGAGACGGATGAGCCGATCCCCGACGCCCTCTTTGCCAAGCTCAAGGCGGGGCGGACCTTCCGCGCGGCCTCGGCGCAGGCGCGGCAGCTCGGCTTCTGCGCCGTCGATCTGGCGCTGCATCGTGACTTTAAGCCCGGTGAGGGCGATCTCTTGGCCTTCGCCTGCGCCTTGATGCAGCGCTTTAGCCCCAGCCCTCTGCCCGAGGGCTACGCCATGATCACGGGCTTCACCCACCTCTTCGCCGACGCCGTGGGCTACGCGGCGGGCTATTACTCTTATCAGTGGGCTGAGGTGCTCGACGCCGACGCCTTTACGCGCTTTGAGGCCGAGGGGGTCTTTAATCCAGAGGTCGGCGCGGCCTTCCGTGAGGCGATCTTGGCGCCTGGCAACACCGAAGATCCGGTGATCCTCTATCGGCGCTTTATGGGGCGCGCTCCCGATCCAAGCGCGGCGCTGCGGCGGGCGGGCTTGGTCTAGAAGAGCCGATATCTAGAAGAGCCGATATCCCAAGCCAAAGTAGGCCAGCGCGGGGTAGTCCAGGCCGTTGTCCTGGCTCTCGAAGATAAAGGCCGCCGCGCTGAGCCGCCCCGTGAGGTAGATCTCATCGACGACGCGCAGCGCCGCCTCCAGCTGGAGCGCCGCGCCCGTGGAGAGCCCCATGGGGATCTGCTCGATGTCGATCTCGGGATCACACAGCGCCTTGGGGATCGCATCCTCTGCGGAGAAATACTTGCACGCCGCGTTGGTCGTGCGCTCCACCTCGCCCATGATCGTCAGCGCGCCCCCCAGCTGGCCGGACAGCCGCAGTCGCGTGCCTCGGTGATAGACGCCCGGGCCAAAAAAGAGCGCCAGCGTGGGGATGTCGGCGCGCAGATCCTCGGCCTCGTCTCGGCCACTGTTCGTCAACGCCGCCGAGGCGCTCAGCCCCACGTTCGGCGCCAGGTTCCACATCAAGCCCATGCCCGCGCCCATGCTGTAGAGCGGCCCCACGGGGCTCTTGAGGAAGCCCAGCGCGCTGAAGCCGCCGTCGAGGTAGAGCCGCCGACGGTGACGCGGCGCCTTGGGGGCGCGGCCAAAGGGGAGGCAGGCGTAGACACGGCTGGCGAGTCGACTGGCGTCGTCCTCGGGATCGTCGCTGAAGGGCTGCTCGATGAGCTGCACGCCGCTGGGGCTCTGGATGGCGATCTCCAGCCGATCGGGTAAGGCGCGGGCGCGCAGCGTAAAGCCCTCGCCCACCTCCGCGAGGTTAAACCGCTCAGGGCGCGGCGGCGCGGTGAGCAGGCGGGCGCGGGCGTCCTCGAAGGCGGCGACGGCCTCGGGGTGATCGTAGCCCGCCCTCAGCCGGATCGCCGGGTCCATCTGTAAGGCCCGCTCAAAGGCGCGCCGCGCCGCCTCGGGGTGTTGGGCCTCGCGCGCGGCTAAGCCCAAGGTCAACAGCGCGTGGGCCAGCGCGGCGGGGGCCACGGCGTCATAGCGCCAAGCCAGGAGCCCGGCGATGGCCGCCTCAAAGCGCGGCAAGGCCGCCTCCAGCCGCACCTCCTTGTAGTCGAGGTAGGCGGCCTTGAGCGTCCGCTGCGCGATCTCAATCCCCCGCTGCCCACGCTGGGCCAGCCGCCGCGCGGTGGCCTGGGGGGCGGTGACGTTGAGGTTGATGGCGCGAGGCAGCGCCTCAAGGAAGCGCGCCCAGGCCTCCGGGGGCGGCTCAGGCTGAATCTGCCCCGCCTCATCGCCCTTGAGGCTCAAGAGCCGCTGATCCAAGAGCGGGTAGATCTGCACGAGCGGGCGCTGAAAGCGCGGGGGGAGGCCGCCTTGGAGGCGCCGCGCGTCGCTGATCGGCTGGGCGAAGGCGGCGGGCGTGGTGGCGGGCGCGGCGCTGAGCGCGGCGAGGGCGAGGAGCAGCCTCCAAGGCCACCGACGCGCGGCGCGGCCCAGGCTCATTGTTGACCACAGCGCGTGCGTGGGCTGCCCCGCCCCGGCTCAAAGGTGATCGCTTGGCTTTGGCCCTGCTCGCAGCGACGCTCGCCCACCAAGAGATCGCCCTCGCCTCGCAGGGCGAAGCCCGCGCAGCCCTCGCCCGGCACGCGCGGGCAATCCTCCGAGGGGTGCTCAGGCGCGCCGGGGGCGTCGGGCTGGAAGAGGCTAAAGTAGAGCGCGTCGCCGTCGGCGCGCCCCCCTTGTAAGAAGAAGCAGCCACACTCCAGCGGCTTTTGAAAGCTGTCGCCCCCCACGCCGAGGTTGACGTAGCGGATCATCAGCCCGCTGAGGTCATCGCCGTAGCGGCCCAGGTGCAGCTCATAGCGGTAAGGCGCGGCGAGGCACGCCGCGTCCTCCTCGGCGCAGATCTGCTGCCAGACCCCAGAGAGATCGCGCTCGGGGCCGCAGCTGGGCGTGGTTGAGGCGAGGGCCAGGAGGCCCAAGGCGGGGAGGCGGCGCATGGGGCGGAGGTTCTCATGAAGCCCTCAAGGCGCCAACCCCTTAGCGATCCAGCTCCAGCTTTTTGAGGAGGTACTCCGCGCTCTTGCGGTGGATGCCCGCTCGCCGCGCCGCCGCGCTGATGTTGCCGCCCGTCTCCTTGAGCAGCGCCGACCAGTAGCGGCGCTCAAAGCCCTCGATCAGCCGCGCCTTGGCGTCCTTGAAGGGCAGGGTGACGTCGATCTCGCTGGGCGGCGCCGGGGCGGCGTCGTCGGTGGTCGGGGCGTCGCCGAAGCTGGGCGGCAGGAGGTAGCGCGTCTCCAGGCGATCCTCGCGCGAGAGCATCGCCGCGCGCTCGACGAAGTTACGCAGCTCGCGGATGTTGCCCGGCCAGCGGTGGCGCTGGAGCTTGATGATCGTCTCATAGCCCACCTGCACCGGCGCCTCGGTCTCCAGCGCGTCGAGGAAGTGGCGCACCAGCAGCGGGAGATCCTCGATGCGCCGCCGCAGCGGCGGTAACACCAGCCGCAGCACCGCCAAGCGATAGAACAGATCCTGGCGAAACTGCTTGGCCTCCACCTCGCGCTGTAGATCGCGGTTGGTGGCGGCGATGATCCGCACGTCCACCTTGATGGGGCGCTCGCCGCCCACAGGCCGGACCTCGCCCTGCTCCAAGGCGCGCAGCAGCTTGGGTTGGAGATCCAAGGGCAGCTCGCCGATCTCGTCGAGGAAGAGGGTGCCGCCGTGGGCCTGCTCAAAGGCGCCCTTGCGGCTCTGGCTGGCGCCGGTGAAGGCGCCCTTGACGTGCCCAAACAGCTCGCTCTCGATGAGGTTGGGCGCCACCGCCGAGCAGTCAAAGACGATCAGCGGCGCTTGTGCCCGCTTGGAGTGGGCGTGGATGGCCTCGGCGACCAGCTCCTTGCCTGTGCCGCTCTCGCCCTCCACCAGCACGCTCATGCTCGTCGGCGCCACGCGGGCGAGGATGGCGAAGATCTCACGCATGGCCGCAGATCGCCCCAGCATCCGCCCAAACTGGGCCTCCCGAGACAGGGCGATCTCGACGACCTCCTCGCCCGGCTGATAGCGGATCAGGTCTTGGCCGACCATGAACGTGGTGCCGGCGGCCAGGTAGACGTCGCTCACGCGCAGGTTGCCGATGAAGAGGCCGTTCTTGCTCTCCTCGTCGATCAGCCGATGCCCGCGCGGATCGACCTCGATCCGCGCGTGTCGGCGGCTGACGAGGGGATCATCAAGCTCAAGATCGCAGTCGGGGCTGGCGCCCAGGACGACGACCCGCGCGCGGGTGCTCAGCGTGCGCCCCTGATCTGGCCCTTGGATGATCTCAAGCGTGTACGCGCGGGTGGTGAGGCGATCGACGCCGACGCCGATCTGGGTTCGAGTGACCTCGCTCAAGCTGATCTCCTCGTGGTGGGTGGTGTCTCTAAGGCTTGGGGTTGAGGTGCACGGTCTGGGGGCGCTCCCCCTCGCGCAGCTCAATGACCTTACGGGCGATCTCCTCGCTACGAAAGCGCGCCGTCAGCGTGTGTGTCCCTGGCGCCAGCGGGTGATCGCGCACGACGCCCTGCCCGACCCGCGCGCCGTCGATGAAGATCTCCGCCGAGCCCCGCTCGACGCGGATGGTCAAGGGGATGGGGCGGCGTAGCGTCACCGTAATTGGGCGCTGCTGGTGACGCTCAAGGCGCTGGGTGGCGGTGAGGTAGCCCTCGGCGTGGATCTCACAGCGGCGCGGCCCGGTCGATGTGTCGATCCTCACCGGGCTCAGCCCGATCAAGGCGCCATCGCAGCGCACCTCAGCGCCCAAAGGCGCGCTGTCGAGCCGCGCCATCGTGTGTGCTCGACGCTTGGCCGGTGGTTGGGGCTGGGGCTGCGCCGTGGCCGCGTCCTCCACCCGCGCGCCCGCGTCGCTGACGCCCATATCCGGCTCCTTGATCAGCCGAAAACGCGGCTGCGCCGTGGAGACAGACCACAGCAGCTCAGGGGGATCGCTGATGTACCCCTCGGCGTGGACGCGGACCCACAGCGCCTTGCCCTCATCGACGACGGGGAAGGGGATCGTGACGGGGATCTGCGCCTCGCCGATCAGGATCTGGGCGGGGACATCGGGGGGATCGAGGATGGGCCGCAGGTAGAGGCCCGGCTCCAGCTCAAAGCGCAGCGTGTTCTCCCCCGGCGAGAGGGTGAACCAGAGGCAGCGGCGGGGGTAGCCCTTGGCCTCGGCGCAAAAAGTCGCCCCCTCCTCCGCCGGGAGCCGCGCGCCTGGGCGGATCTCCACCAGGGCCTCGCCCTGCATCAAGCTGAAGCGCGGCGCCTCTAGGCCCTGGGGGCTCAAGGCGAACTGGACACGCGCGGGGCGCGGCCAGAGCAGCGCCAACGTCAGCGTGATCAACCCCAGCGCGGCGAGGAGGGCCCGGCGGCTGAGCCGCGCGGGCTGAGGCGGCGCGGGCGTGGCCCAGATCAGCTGCCCTGAGGGCGTCAGCAGCGCCGAGGCGCCCGGCGGGCCATCGGGCGTCCGCTGCCCCTAGGGCGTCCACTGCCCCGAGGGCGCCTCCGGGGGCTGCCAGCGGGCCGAGGGCGTCAGCGCGGGCCGGGACAGCGTCGCCGCCAGCGCGCTGGGCGTGCCCTCGACGTGGGCGGGGCGGCTTGAGGGGGTCAGCCCGTTGAGCTGGAGCAGGAGCGCGTCATCCATCGACAGCGGGGTCGGCGGCGAGGCCTCGGGCACCACGCCCTCGGGGAAGAGCGTGTGGAGGAAGCCGCTTAACGCGCGGGCGTCGGCCTCGCTGTGCGCCTCGGCGAGATAACGCAGCAGCGCCCGGCGCATCACCCCCGCGGACTCAAAGCGATCCTCGGGGCGATAGGCGAGGGCGCGCATCACCAGCGCGCTGAGGCCCGGATCGAGCCCCGGTCGCAGCGCCTCCGGGCCCTGATGCACCCCCGCGCGCACCCGCCTGAGGATGTCCGTCTCGCTCTCCCCCGCGAAGGGGCGGGTGTTGGAGAGCAGCTCATAGAGGATCAGCCCCGCTGAGAAGACATCGCTGCGGGCGTTGAGCGGCTGCCCCTCGGCTTGCTCGGGGCTCATGTACACGAACTTGCCCTGGAGCGCCCCCGTCACGCTCTTGTGCAGCCCGCCGCGCGCTTGGGCGATGCCAAAGTCCGCCACCTTCACCTCGCCATCGGCGCCGAGGAGGATGTTGGAGGGGCTGACGTCGCGGTGGACGATGTGGAGCGGGCGCCCCTGCTCGTCGGTCTTGAGGTGGGCGTAGTCTAGCCCCGCGCAGACCTCGGCGATGATCCAAGCGGCGAGGTCAGGCGGCATGAGCCGCTGAGACTGGCGCAGCGCCCGCGTCACCGCCTTGAGATCCCGCCCAGGCAGGTAGTCCATGACGATGTACAGCTCGCCGTCGGCGTCGGCCAGCTCTTGGACCCCAATGATGTTGCCGTGGTGCAGCTGCACCATCAGGTTGGCTTCGTCGATGAACTTGGAGAGGAAGGCGGGGTCGCGGGCGAGGTGAGGCAGGATGCGCTTGATGGCCACCCGGCGCGTGAAGTTGGCCGCCCCCTGGATCTCGGCGAGGTAGACCGAGCCCATGCCCCCCTCGGCGAGGCGGCGCAGGAGCGTATAGCGACCCAGACGGCTCATAGAAGCCTCAGCGGCGGCGACCCTTGGCCCGCATTCGGGGGTGGCCCATCTGAGGCTGCATGGCCCCGACCTTGGGGCGCTCAAGGCCGAACTGATACCACTGCTCACCGTAGCCGCGCATCTTCATGCCCTTCTTGTTCTGCATGGAGGTGAGGTTCTCTTGGATGCGCGGGTCATCGGGCAAGGCCGCCGCCGCGCGCGCCAGCACATCGATGCCCTCATCCAGCCGCTTCTCCTTCCACAAAATCCAAGCATAGACCGCCCAAAGCAGGCTCTCCTTGGGCGCGATCTTGACCGAGTCTTCAAGCACGCCGAGGCAGCGGCTGAGATCCTTCTTACCCTTGTAGTAAGCCACCGCCAGCATCACCCAGGCGGGCCACAGCGAGGTGAGCAGCTTGGCCTTATAGCCCTTGATGCGCGCCCGCTCCAGATAGGGGATGGACTCGTTGAGGCCGTCTTTTTGGAGGGTCATCCAGCGGGTGAACATGAGGATGCCGATGCGCGCGTTGAGCATCGTGTTGATCCCAATCTGCCACTTCTGGAAGAGGAAGCCTCGATGAAGAAGCTCGATGGCGCGATCAAAGCGCTTGAGCATGGCCGCTTGGGCGCCTGGGCCTGGGCGCTGGGCGATCTTTTGTAGATCAGCCATCTCCGCGTCAGCGGCGCCGATGACCGCCTCGAAGCGCTTGGAGACGCGGCGGTTGATCCACACAAAGGCGAAGACGCCGACGAGCGTGCCTGGCAGGGCGGTCCAGGTGACGCTGAGGCCAACGAAGCTGGGCAGCGCGATCACCCCCAGCCCAATCCCGATAGAGAGCAAGAGCGTGTACATCTAAATCCTCAACCAGAGAGCCGGCTTGAGTATCACGCGGCGCGGCAAAAGGCCAGCCCCCCCGCGCCCGTGTGCGTTGCGAGGCTGGGGCGACCATGCTACAAGCTCCCCGCCGCGCGTCGTGGGCCTCCCATACCCGCGCCGACGCGCCCTCGCGCCGCCCCCGGCGGCCCACCTAAGCCCAAGGCGACCATACCCTGAGGAGGGCGTCCATGCGACTCTATGGCAATAAGATCCCCTCGATCGTGAAAGACATCGTCAAGGGCCTCCTCGACGCGCAGATCGTGGAGATCGAGGCCAATAATATCCCCGAGGTGGAGCTGGACATTGAGTCGGTGCTCAAGGAGTACCTGCGCGCGGAGCGGGCCTTGACCGAGGAGGCCAAGGATCTGGCCCACAGCCGCGGTTTGGACTACAGCGCGCATCAGAAGATCAAGCGCACCCTCGCTGAGAAGCGCAAATTCGGGCTCTATGAGGACTCGATTAAGTACCTCTCCGATCAGCTCTTGGAGACGCTGCTCTATACACATCACGTCGAGGAAATCTATGGGGATGATCATGAGGTCCGCGCGGTGCTCGCCCCTGTGCTCAAGCGCCACATGAACCAAAATGACAACCTCGATGTGGAGGTGCGCAAGCACATCAAGAATCTCCAAGAGGGCACCCAGGACTGGGAGATCCGCTATCAGCAGGTGATGGAGCGGCTGCGGGCGGCGCGCGGCGAGGTGGGTTAAGCGCCCCGTTTGGACGGGCGCGGGGCTATTGCAGCTGGGCGCCGCGCCAGGTGCCCGTGAGGCTCTTGAGGAAGGCCGTCACCGCGTCGATCTCCGCCTCGGTCAGCGGCGCCTTGAGCTGATGCGTGGACATGATCTTGACCACCTCGCGCAGATCGCTGGTGGAGCCGTCGTGCAGGTAGGGCTGGGTGACGGCGATGTTGCGCAGGATGGGCGTCTTGAAGCGCATCTTGTCATGCTCATCCTTGGTCACGTTATAGCGGCCCAGATCGGCCTCGCCGACCTGGCGTCCCGCGAAGTAGTCCTTGTAAAGCCCCATCTTTTCAAAGGATTGGCCACCAAGGGCCTCGCCGACATGGCAGCGCGCGCAGCCCTTGTCGGTGAAGATCTCAAAGCCCTGCTTCTCCTCGGCGCTCAGCGCCTTGTCATCGCCGCGCATAAACGCGTCGAAGCGTGAGGGCGTCACCAAGGTCGCCTCGAAGGCGGCGATGGCGTCTTGGATATGCTCGGCCTTGTAGTCCTCGCCGTAGAGCTGGACGAGCTTGGCGTTCAGCTCGGGATCGGCCTTGAGCTTGGGCAGCACATCCGCCCACTTGGCGCCCATCTCGATGGGGTTCTCCACGGGGCCGCCGGCCTGATCCTTGAGATCCTTGGCGCGGCCATCCCAGAACTGCACGAACTGCGTGCCTGAGTTATAGACCGTCGGCGCGTTGATCCCGCCGACCTGGCCCTTGATCCCCTTGGAGAACTGGAGGCGATCGACGCCGCCCCGCGCCAGATCGTGACAGCTGGCGCAGGAGACGGTGTTGTCCCCGGAGAGGCGCACGTCATGGTAAAGCTTCTCGCCCACCTCGACCTTGTCGGCGTTGAAGCTCGCCAGGGGGCGCAGCGGCTGGAGCGGGTGGGTGGCGAAGGGCTTGGCGACCCCAGGGGACTGGAAGCGCGCCGCCCGCGTCGCCGCGATCCACTTGCTCAGCGTCAGCTTATCCTGCGCGCTCAGGCCGTGATTCCAGTGCATCGCCAGGTAGCGCATGGGCGGCATCGTGTCCTCCTTGAGGATGAACTCGATCTTCGCCAGCGCCGCCTCGGAGAAGGGCGCGCCTTCGATGTCGCGATACAGCTCGGGTGCTCATCCGCCATGGCGGATGGAACTATGCAGCGAACCTCCTGGGCTTGAGCCTGCGGATATCAGGATCGACGGCGAAATCAGTGCGAAAATCGGGCATGAGAGCATCCCAAAAATGCTGGATGCGGTCTGAGCGGT
>JAHJCH010000335.1 GCA_018813065.1 Myxococcota bacterium | reverse complement strand
GAAATCACATGCGTTGTCGCTCGTCGCTTGCTTGCCAACAGCAGGCGCACTCCTCGCTCCTAGCCTGTGATTCCGCATCCTTCGCGCAGCTCGGTCCGTGAAGTTGATCAGCACTCTAGCGCGAGCTGCCGCCGCCACCACCGCCACCGCCGCCGCCGCCGCCGCCGAGGAAGACGACGCGATCGGCGACGACCTCGACGGACTTGCGCTGCACGCCCTCTTTATCGGTGTACTCGCTGGTCTGGAGGCGCCCCTCGATGTAGACAGAGCGGCCCTTCGAGAGGTACTGCCCGCAGTGCTCAGCCTGCCGGCCCCAGACCGTGACCCGATGCCACTCGGAGCGCTCTTGGCGCTTCCCATCGCGATCGGTCCAGACCTCGTTGGTCGCCAGCCGCAGCTTGGCCACGGCGGTGCCGGTGGCCGTCTGGCGCACCTCAGGATCCGCGCCGAGGTTGCCCAGCAAAATGACCTTGTTTACGCTCCCCATTGGATATCTCCTTCGCCTCTGGATTAAGGCCCCGCGCTCGCGTACTCTCCTCGTCGGCCGCTTTGGAGGTGGCGTCTCAAGAGTTTTCCACCCCCCCGATCAGCACGCGCGTCGCCAGGGCTCGATGAACGCAATTTTACCGCCTTTCTCCCTCCATCTGTACCCCTGTTCGCCATAAAAAAAAGATGAAAAAACCACACCGCTTCACCTCCCCGTTGATCTCCCCTCAAGACATCTCCCCGGCGGCTCTCAAGGTCATCTCGCGCCTCCAGCGCTTCGGCTACCTGGCCTACCTCGTCGGCGGCGGCGTCCGCGATCTCCTCTTGGGCGTGCGCCCCAAGGACTTCGACGTCGCCACCTCGGCGCGCCCCGAGGAGATCGCCGCCCTCTTCCGCAACAGCCGGATCATCGGCCGTCGCTTCCGCCTCGCCCATATCTCGTACGGCGATGAGATCATCGAGACGGCGACCTTCCGCGCGCTGCCCAGCGAGCAAGAGGAGGGCGACGACCTCTTGATCCTCGACGACAATGAGTTTGGCACGCCCGCCACCGACGCCGATCGGCGCGACTTCACCATCAACGCCCTCTTCTATGATCCCCAGCGCGATGAGGTCATCGACTACGTTGACGGCGCCGAGGATCTCGCGCGGCGACTCCTGCGCACAATCGGTGATCCCGTGACGCGCTTTCGCGAAGACCCTGTGCGGATGCTCAGAGCCGTCAAGTTCGCCGCGCGGCTCGATCTGGAGATCGAGCCCAGCGCGGCGGCGGCCATCCGCGCTGAGCGGCTCCAGCTGTCGCGGGCGGCGCTGCCGAGGCTCTATGAGGAGCTGTCGCGGATGGTGCGCAGCGGGCGCGCCGCGCGTAGCCTGGGGCTCTTGACCGAGTATGGGCTGCTGGATCTGCTGCTGCCCGAGGTCGCCGCCCCGCTGGGCCGCCCCATCGAGGCCCCCGCGCGCCCCTTAGAGGCGCTCTTGCGCGCCCTCGACGCGCGGCCCAGCCCGCCCCCAGATGGGGTGATCTTCGCCGCGCTGTTTTGGCCGCTCTTGGAGGCGCTCTTGGAGGGGCGATCGGCGCGCTGGCAGGCCCAGCACCTGACGGCGATCATCGGCTCCATCGTCGGGCCTGCGGCGATGCGTTTTCATATGCCCCGCGCGCACATGGAGGCCATCTTGGCGATCCTCGACGGGCAGCTTTATCTCACGCGCCGCGCCGCCGCCGAGAGCAAGAAGGCGCGGGCGAGCCAGAAGAGCAAGCGCGGCAAGAAGAGCAACCGCTTCGGCCATCACCCGTACTTTCACCAAATCTATGATCTGCTCTCGCTGCGCCGCGAGGCGGGGGCGTCGATCAGCGAGGAGGACGCCGCCACCTGGGCGACCATCGCGGCGACAGCGCCGCCCCCCCAAGCGCCGCCGCCGCCGTCCCCCCGCGTGCGCCAACGAGGCGGCGCGCAGCGGACGCCAAGGCTGCATCAGCGGCGCCCTCAGCCCGAGGGGCGCGCGACGCGCGGTGATCAAGGCGGGGGGCGTCGCCGTTGAGGCTCAGTAAGGGCAGGGGAAGAGATCATTGAGGGCGTCGATGGTGCCCGCCACGTCCGCCGCGTCCGCCGCGCCGCTGAAGGTGGCCTTGAGCTGATCGGCCACCGCCGCGTCCGCTTGACGCGCGGCGCGATCCAAGACCGGGCCGAGGATCTGGAGGCTCTCCCAATACGCCGCGCGGGCGTCACCACTGGCGGCGTGGAGATCCTTGAGGCGCTGAATCAGGAGGCTGGCCCAGGCGCGGTCTAAGGCGGCGTCGAACTGCCCCAAGGCGCGCGCGTGCATGGCCGTGTCCTGCGCCTGCTCCCCGTTGTCGAGATCCCGCCAGCAGCGCACGCCCAAGAGGGCCTCAAAGAGCCGCTGATGTGTAAAGGGATCAAGGGCTTGGATGATCCCGCCCAGGCCCAGGTTCGCCTCATCGCGCTGCTTACCACCGCCATAATAGGCCCAGGAGGAGTCGCAGTCCTTGGCCGTCCCCGCGCAGGTGTAAGACTCCTTGTAGACGCTGGTGTAGAAGAACCACAGCGCGCCTGCCTCCACGCGGCGGGCGTTGAGCAGCGGCGCCTCACCTTGGGCACCGGCCTCCAGCGCGTCCAAGATCAGCGGCTCGATGACGGCGGGGCCCACGCAGTAGCTCGGCCACCGCGTCGCGGCATCCTCCGCTTGGCAGTCCGCTCCCTCGGGCTTGGCGATATGGGCGTCATAGCGGCGGGTAATGCGGCTGCCCAAGCCCCCGTCCTCGCCGTAGATAAAGGCCGCGTCGATGAAGTCATCGGCGCTGGGATCGCCGTCGAGGAGCAACGCCATCATGTCGTCGTAGGCCGCCGTGCGCGCCGCCGAGGAGGGGGTGCTGTCGCCCGCGAGGTGGTAGGCGCCGTCGGTGAACTGGCAGCCCTCCCAGGCCAAGGGCGCCTCGACGCACGCCGCCTCATCAGCGCCGGTGGGGCCAAACACATCCTCGACGCCGCCCTCACCCGCCTCACCCGCCTGGCCGCCCCCGCCGCCCTCGCCCGCGATCCCCACGTCCGCGCTGGGATCTGCCCCGCCGTCATCATCACAGGCCCACATGAGCACGATTAAGAAGAGCCAAGCCACGCGCTTCATCGCTTTACATCTCCAAGTTCAGGAGGAGCCCCCGGGCCGCGCCGTTGACGCTGGAGCCGTGGACTCGATACGCCGTGTCGAAGAGGTTGACCAAGGCGAGGTTTAAGCTCAGCTGCCCCGGCAGCCGCAGCCCCCCTCGCAGGTCCACCACCCAATACCCCGGCGTCCCCCCCCAAGGTATCCGTCGATCTACCGTATCGCCGTAGGAGAGCCGATCCTGGTCATCCGCCCAGCGCAGGGCGCCGCCGAGGTAGAGGCCCGTCTCCCGCGAGGCCCAGCGCAGCTCGCTCGTGCCGTTGAGCGGCGGGACGCGCGAGAGGGGGCGGCGGCCCGCCTCATGGGCCAGAGGCGAGGGCCCCTCCCCCCAGGCCCAAGAGATCGTCGCGCGGGCCTTGAGCTGATAAGGCAGGCGCAGCTCCAAGGCCCCCTCCGCGCCGTGGATCGTCGCCGGCTCATCGAGGTTGACCAGGGTCACGGGCGTGGCGCGCCGGGTGGCTTGGCAGACACGATCATTGGGCGGGCAGGCGGCGTCGCGGCGCTCCATGAGGCCCTCAAGCCAGGTCTTAAACAGCCACACCTCCAGCCGCCCACGGCTGCGGGCGAGGCGCAGGCCCACCTCCAGCGTCTGCGCGCGCTCCGGCTCCAGGTTGGGGTTCTCCACCTGCGTCCCCTGACCCGTCAGCTGCCGCGCGGTGAGATCATCCAGGTTCGGCGGGCGAAACCCCTGCTCGACGCTGAGGAGCGCCGTTAGATCACGCCGTGGGCGCCACTCCAGGCCCGCGTGGCCCACCCCCGCCCACCACGCGCGGCCCACGGCCTGGGTGCTCGACGCCTCATCGGCGGGCGCGTCCACCCAAGCCCAGGCGATCCGCCCCCCCAGGCGGAGGCGCAGCGCGCCCCAGTCCAGGCGCGGCGAGGCGAAGGCGCCGCCTTGGGCGTAGCGGCTGCCGTCAAGGTACTGTCCACGGCTCTGCTCGCGGGTGACGTCGAGGCGCGTAAACGTGTCCCAGGCCCGCGAGGAGACGCGCTCAAAGCTGGCGTCGATGCCGTAGGGCGTGCGCAGCGTCAGGCCCTCGGCGAGCTTGATCGGCCGCCCCTCCGCCGACACGCGCGCGCTCCAGACGTCGATGTCGTCCTCGCCGCTGTTGATAAAGGCCTCACGATCATTGATGCGCCGCTCATGCTGGCGCTGAAAGCTCACCGCGCCCTCAATCGTGTGAATGAGCCGCGCTTTGGGGGTGAATGAAGCCTTGCTGTAGATGTGTGTGCGAAACTGCTCGTCGTAATAGAGGCACCACGCGTCAGGCGTCTCCGGCGGGGGGCACTGATCCGTGCGGGGGGCGTCATATTGGCGATAGGCGTAGGCCGCCAGGGTCACGGCGCCGCCCTCAACGAGGTGGACGAGGCGGGCGTCCGCCGTCAGCTCATCAAAGCCGGTGCCCATCTGTATCCGCCCGTTGTCCTCAAAGCGAGGCACGGCCTTCTCATCGACGGCGTAGGGGTTGGACCTCAGCCCCTCGATCGGCCCCGAGGCCTCAAGCTGGCCGACCACGCGCCCGCCGACGCCCAGCAGGACACCCGTCCGTGGCCCCAGCTGCGCGTCCAGCTCCAGGCGCCCGCCGCGCTCGCGGTCGGGGGTGCCATAGCGGGCCATCAGGTGTGGCTTAAGGGAGAAGCCTTGTGTGGGATCGATGGCTGGATCGCGGGGGTGGACCAGGACCGCGCCTGAGATGGCGTTGGCGCCCAGCTCGACGCTGGCGCTGCCGCGCACGATCTCCAGGCGCTGGAGCGTCCGCGCGTCCACGGTGAAGAGGTATTGGTTGGGGCCTTGGCGAAACAGCGCGTGGTTGAGGCGCAGGCCATCAAAGAGCAACAGCGTGTGACGCCCCGTGCGCCCCCGAATATACGCCGAGCCTTGGCTATGCGCGGTCTGCTGTACATAGACGCCCGAGGTGTAGCGCAGCGCGTCGGGCGTGGAGAGGCTCTGGCGCTCGGCCATCTCCCGACGGCTCACCTGCTGCGTGGCGCGCCCCTCTAAGCGCGCCTCTTCATCGCGCTCGCCGTAGACGATGATCGGCGCGGAGGTGGCTTGAGAGGTCGGTGAGCTGAGCCCAATGAGGAGGAAGAGGGTGAGCACAGGCGAGGAGTCTCCCGTTTCACGGGGGCTTGAGAAGCGGTAGATCTACCACGCGCGCGTTACGGGCAAAATCACTCGATGCTCTTGGCCGCCTTGATCGCTTCATTTAAGGGCTTGAAGCGCTCATCATCCTTGGCGCACTCCGCCTCGCTCTTGAGGTTGCGCCACCAAAAAAAGTAAAGGCCAACCGCGCAGAGGACGGTAACGATGCTGAAGTATGTGAATTTGATCCAATCGTGGAAGACAAACGCCATTGCCGCGAGGAGCATCGAGATTTGGAAGGGCATTGATACGCTCACGCCGAGCATATCGTTGATCTTCTCCACTACACGGCGCTGAGACTCCGACTCTGTAACTAAACCAGCGGCCTTTGCCTTCTCATTATAGCGCCCCCAGAAACCCCAGGGGTTGATCTGCGTCACGAAGTTGATCAGCACCTTCTCCTCGGTCGGCGCCGTCAGCAAGGAGCCAATGACAGAGGCCAGGCCCGCCGCGCCGATGGTCACGGGGAAGGAGACGTAGAGCGGCAGCCCCAGCGCCTTGTTGGCGATCAAGCCCGTGATCATGCCCACGCCCGTGCCGATAGCGAAGCCGTAGCCATTAAAGCGCGGCCAATACCAACGCAAGAATAAAGGCACGAACAGGCCCGCGCCCAGACCCATGGTGATCAAGCCCCAGATCGCGTTGATGTTGGGCACGAGGGCGGCGAGGCCCACGCCCGCGACGCAGAGCCCCGCGGTGGCCCAGCGGGAGACGGACATCAGCTTGCGAGCGTCCGCTGAAGGGTTGATATAGTCTTGGTAGATGTCACGCACGAAGTATGAAGCGCCCGCGTTGAGCGTGGAGTCGAAGGTGGACATGGCCGCCGCGATCAGCCCCGCTAAGACTAAGCCGCGTATCCCATCGGGTAACATCTGACCCAGGACCACCGGCAAGACCTGCTCAGGGTCGGTGGCGATCTGCGCGCCCGCGCTGTGGCCCGACTGGATCAAGTGGTAGCCCAGCACCACCAGCCCCGCGACCATCGTCCAGCGGAAGAGAGAGAGGATCATCGCCTCCAGCGTCAACAAGCTGGCCTCGCGCTCATTGCGCGCGGCGAAGAAGCGCTGATCGGTATAGCCCCCTACACCACCCATCCCTTCAAGCACGGTGCGTACCACCCACATCATCACGCATATCCCAAAAAATGCAAAGATACTCTCCCATTGACTCGGATCTTTCTCTAAAAGAACCTGACCCATCCCATTTGAAGCCGGATTTTCTAAATTTAAGGCAAAAAGTCCTTCAGGTAAGGTCACATCGGAGCGAATAAAGAAGGCTTTGATGGTCACAAAGACCGCCGTGAGGGTCAGTAAGATCATCTGGATCACGTCGGTGAAGACCACACCATAGAGGCCCGAGGCGAGCGTGTAGAAGAGGCCGATGGCCACCATGATGCTGGTACACCAGACCTCACCAATGGGGATGTAGTAGGTCAGGAACTTCCCCGCGCCTTTGGAGAAGTAAACGATCATACCCAAGGAGAGCGCCAGGTTCGCCACCGCGCTGAGGAGATGTGCCGCCTTGCCCTGTGTGTCTGTGCCGAAGCGCAGCTTCATCCACTCCGCTGAGGTCATCACACGGGAGCGGCGCAGCCACTTGCCGAGGAAAATCAAGAGCAAGGCCAGGGAGAGGCCGACGCCCCCTCGGATCTCGACGAGGAAGCCTTTGTAGCCCAGCGAGAAGACCATGGCGACGATGATCATCGTCCCGCTCATATCGAAGTTGGACGTGGCGGTTGAGATCCCCAAGACCCACCACGGGATCTTATTGCCGCCGAGGAAGTAGTCCTCCATGCCCCCCGAGGCGACCTTCGACAGCACGAAGCCGATGACGGACACGAGCACGAGGAAGCCAATCACGATGACGATGTCCACCGTGGCCAACAGGCTGTTCTCCATGAGCACCTCTCTCTCAGGGTCTGTGTGCGAGCGCGTGAGCATAACCCAGCCCCGGCGCTGACGAAATCACCCGCGAAATTTGAGGCGAATGAGGGCGAGGATCAGCCCAGCTTATGGGCCAAGGCGGCGCCGATGAAGCGCGAGAACAGAGGGTGGGGCGCGAAGGGCTTGGACTTAAACTCGGGGTGAAACTGGCAGCCCAAGAACCATGGGTGCTGCGCGCCCTCTGGGGGCGAATCCAGCTCGATCATCTCGACAAGGTGGCCGTCGGGGGAGAGCCCGGAGAAGCGCAGGCCCGCCGCCTCCAGCTGCGCGCGGTAGGCGTTGTTGACCTCGAAGCGGTGGCGGTGACGCTCCTCGATGCGCTCTTGCCCATAGACCTCCGCCGCCAAGCTCCCTGGCGTCAGCGCGCAGGGATAGGCCCCCAGGCGCATCGAGGCGCCCTTCTGCACGACCTCATGCTGCTTCGGCATCAGGTGGATGACCGGATCGGCGCAGTCGCCGTCGAACTCATGGGAGTTGGCGCCCTTGAGGCCGCAGACGTTGCGGGCGTACTCGATGACCGCCACCTGGAGGCCGAGGCAGATGCCGAAGAAGGGGATCTTGCGCGTGCGGGCGTACTCCACGGCGGCGATCTTACCCTCGATGCCTCGGCCACCGAAGCCGCCGGGCACCAAGACGCCATCGGCGCCGTCCAGCAGCGGCGCGGCGCCGCGCGCCTCGATGTCCTCGCTGTCGATGTAGCGCAGATCCACCTTAACCTCGCGATCCATCCCGCCGTGCAAGAGCGCCTCATGCAGGCTCTTATAGGCGTCAACGAGGTCCACGTACTTACCGACGATGGCGATGGTCACGCGCTGACGGGGCGCCTGGAGCTTTTTAAGGATGGTGTGCCAGCGATCCAGCACGGGCTCGCGGGTCCAGATGCCCAAATAATCGACGATCAGCGCGTCGAGCTTCTCACGGTGAAAGTGCAGCGGTACGGCGTAGATGCTCTCCACGTCCTGCCCCGTGATCACCGCCTCGGGCTGCACATTACAGAAGAGGCCGATCTTCTTCTTGAGGTCATGGCTGATGGGGCGATCCACCCGCGCGACGATGATCTCTGGCTGCATCCCGATCTCGCGCATATTGCGCACGGAGTGCTGTGTGGGCTTGGTCTTCAGCTCACCGGCGGCGGGGATATAGGGCACGAGGGTGACGTGGACGTTGATGGCGTTGCCGGGGCCGACCTCGACCTTGAGCTGACGCAGGGCTTCGAGGAAGGGCTGGGACTCGATATCGCCGACCGTGCCGCCGATCTCGGTGATGCACACCTGCGCATCGGCGGCGCCCCGGCTGACGAAGGCCTTAATCTCATCGGTGATATGAGGGATGACTTGGACGGTGCCGCCGAGGTAATCGCCGCGCCGCTCCTGCTCAATGACCTTGGCGTAGATGCGCCCAGTGGTGACGTTGCTGGCCTTGCTCATCACCGCCGAGGTGAAGCGCTCATAGTGGCCGAGATCGAGATCCGTCTCGGCGCCGTCATCGGTGACGAACACCTCGCCGTGCTGAAAAGGGTTCATCGTCCCTGGATCGACGTTGACATAGGGATCGAGCTTGATGTGGGTGACGGTGAGGCCGCGGGCCTCCAGGAGCGCGCCGATGGAGGCGGCGACGATGCCTTTACCGATGGAGGAGGCCACCCCGCCCGTCACGAAGATGTGCTTGGTCTTGGGCTGTTGTCTCATGCTGCTTTGCTCTTAAACCGGGTCCAGCGCCAAAGGCCGCTCGGCTCACCCATCACGTTGAGGCGCGGATCGAGCGCGGATCAGCGGCTCGGGGATCATCTTGAGTGGGTGGAGGCGGGGTCATCTTCGGCAGGTAAAGCGGCACGTTATCAGCCACCCCTGCGCGGTTCAATCTTTAATGCGCGGGGTCGCGTTGACAGGCCCTGTTCTCGACGGGGTAAGCGCAGCGAAAGCCGGTGTTGGGCAGGGCGAGGGCGTTGCGGCGGCGGCGCGAGGCGCGCACCTCACAGACCTCATCATCGAGGTAATCGCCGCCGCGGATGACGTGCTGGCTGGCCTGAGCGCGGCCCTTCTCGGCCAAGATCGCCGCGCGATGCGCCTCGCGGGTCAGGGGCTGGATGATCCGCCCCGCCGCCAGCGCGGAGCTGGGCGCCTCAGCGCCACACCAAGGCTCCAGATCAACCCCGCCGAAGTTAAAGCAGGCGAAGGTATAACGCGCATCATAGGCGCGCGGATCATCGGGGGGCTCGTCCGCCTCTGGCGCCTCATCGCAGAGGTGCGCCTTACAGAAGAGGACACAATCCTCGCTGTCGCGCGCGCCGCAGTGGTCCTCCAGGCAGCCCGCCAGCGCGCCCAAGCAGTTCAGCTCGCCGATCTGGGCCAGGTGCGCCTCCGCCCACCACGCCGAGGCTGGGCTCTCAAAATAAGCGCGCTGCTCCTGGTTACAGAGGGCTTGCAAATCGAATTCATCAAACGCCCACTCTGAGACATTCGCAAAAAGATCATAAACAGCTGATTTATTTGATAAATTGTAATCCCCTGTGTTGGAGCTGGAGACGACACCATTTTTAAGCAGAACGGCGTCTAACGATGAGTCCATCACGGCGCGCACGGTCCTTGAGCTGCAAGCGCCCCAGGCCAAACCGGGTGATTTATCAGAAATGCCATTTGTGACATAACAATTATTGGTCAAAGACTCTCGCTCAAGAGGACTTAAACCATAAAAATGATCGCTATCGCCTCTCTTGGCAAGATACTCAAACTGGGACTCCAAAGGGAGCGTTCCACCTACAAAATCACAGTATTGGGCGGCGTCGAGCCAAGTTACGCCAATCACAGGATGATCACCATAATCATCAGGATTTGTATAATACTGACGAATATATCCGGTTTGATTCTGACGACCTGCGCTCGTCACTGTAGGTTTATTACACGCACCCTTCTCAACGCAATAACGATACTGTGAAATAGTCACTTCATGCTGATCGATACAAAAATCATCAATCCTCACATTATACCTTGGGTTCTCTAGTTTTGTCTCTGTGGGACAAATTTCAACATTTTCAGGATCTGGATTTGTGGTCAACCGATTACATGGATCAAATAGATCGCTTCCCATTAAAAATTGGGGGGCACCTTGAACAAAAACCATCGGAGTTGGTTCTGGTGGATCAATCCCTTTAGCAAAACAACCGATTAAAACCAAAGGAAACGCGAAGTTAAGTTTTTTTAAGATAAACATACTCATTTACTCCCTAGAAGCTCAAGCTAAAGCCGAGAGGGTTGAGCTGAAAACGACCTGCAGAACGCTGAGGGAGCTTAATTGGCTTTTTGTAATTTAAGTTAATGTCATTCTCTGGGATCTCTTCCCGTGCAGCATCCCAGATAATAAGGCTAAGAGAGAGCGCAGCGACACCACCGCCGATCCAATAGCTCATTTTTTCATAATCGGCGTATTTTTTAAATTCATCGGTATCATTATATTCTTCATTTGCCAGCTTTACACTGGCGATAGCGCCTGCCGTCCCTAAAATTACAGAAGAGACGAGAAAAGTCCAACCCACAACACTTCTCCATCCCGATGGTGTAAAAAGTGGAATTAAAACAGCATCAACCGATTTAATTCGACCGCTACTAACTTCAACAATTCGCTCACTCGAACTATAACCATCCTTTGTTAAAGTAACCTGAAATTTGCCCTCATGGTATTTAATTGGCTCAGTCATCGGTGTTATACCGACATTCTTGCCCTCAACAAAAATATGCGCGCCCTTAATGTTACAATCAACATACAAAAAACCATATTGCTTTAGCTCGGAGAGCTGAACTTTTATCTTAAATGGCTCTTTTTTAGAAACAATAAAATTTTGATAAAAAAGCTCATATCCATCCATTTCAACCCAAATTTTATGAGGTCCGGGTGATATGTCACGTTCATAAGGCGTCATGCCGACAACACCGGCTCTTTTATCATCCAGATAAACTTTTGCATTTGTTGGATTAGACTCAACGATGATTTTTTGATCAACATCAATGCGGGACTGACAATTTTTACGTGCGTTAATCGCGCGACCGCGCTTCGCCTCATCCGAGGCTTTCTGAAGATATTGATCCATCCAATAGATACAGCTGTTCCAAACCTCGATTTGTTGATAACTTACGCCGATACTATAAAAAAGCTCAATATCAGCCTTTAACTTCAAAGAAGCCTCAAACTGAGCAATGGCTTCGCGATAACGCCCTTGACTATAAAGCTGATTGCCCTCGCGGCGCAGCTGATCAGCTTTATTCAAGCTCGCCTCTTGACGTTGCGCGTCGGCCTCGGGGGTGAGGACGACCGTGGGCGCGGGCTGGGGTGTGACGACGACCTTCAAGCCCGACGGCGGCTCAGCGGAGGGCTGGGCGTGCGCGACGCTGAGCAAGAGGAGCAGGGTCCACCTTCTAAACATGATTGATCTCTCTCCGTGACCCACCGCTGGCCCTCGGCTTTGCCTGTCTCCGATGAGCGGGTTGATCTCGAACGGTGATGAAGCGGACGAGAGAAGGTGACAGGGGCGGCGGCGTGGATCAAAGGAAATCTCGCGGGGTGAGCGCCGAGCCACGGCGGAGGGGCGCCATCGCGCGCCAAAGATCCCCCCCCCTCGGCGCGTTAAGCGCCTGATTTTCTTTGATCTATCAATGAGATACCCCCGCCCGCTCGTCCACCGCGTCGCCAAGGCGCGTTCCAACAGGGCGGAGGCCCACATGACACCACTCCTCTTCTCAGCCCTGATCCTGACGCTCAGCGATCCGGTCCACGTCACCTGGCTATGGCACCTAGAGCAGCCCATCTACTGGCCCGGCCCCGACGCCAGCGGGCGGCGCTACCCGCGCGCCTGGGAGAGCATTCAAGCCAAGCGCGCAGGCGCCCAACACCCTGAAAATGACCTCGACGAGATATTCGGCAAGGATGATCGCATCGCTGTTTATCAAGCGCGCACGCGCGACGCCGTCGGCGGCCTCTTAGACCTGCCCAACGCTGGCGCGCAGATCTCCTACTCGGGCGGCCTCATCGAGAACATCATGTCCTTGGGCCAGGCGGGGCAGCTGGGCTACCACGGCGGCTGGGCCGATCCCATCCGTGAGGCGCGGGGCTGGCAAACTCAGGGCGGCCATACGCGCCTGGATGTGGTGATTTTTCCCTTTCATCACGCCCTGATCCCGCTGCTTCATCCCCGCGTGGTGCAGATGGAGTTGGATCTCTACAAGGAGATTTATGTGGAGACTTGGGGAGGAGGTGTTTCAAAAGGGATTTTTCCCTCAGAGATGGCCTTCGCCCAGCACAACATCCCCCAGCTCGTCGAGGCGGGGTTGGAGTGGGTGATCATCGGCAACACGCACCTCTCACGCGCCTGCGAGGACTACCCCTTTCAGGCGGGCTCGGGCGGCGACAACATCCCCCCGCCCAACCGCGCCGACATGCTCAACCCCGCCCAGGGTGACTACAACCGGATCAGCATCGATCGTGGCGTCTCCCCGGCCAACGCCGTGCCCTTCGCCTACACGCCACACCGCGCCCGCTACGTCGATCCCGTCACAGGCCAGGAGAGCAAGATCATCGTGGTGCCTGCCGCCCAGAGCGAGTCATGGCAGGACGGCTACGCCTGCTTTGGCGTTGGGCCCGTCAACGATCTCGCCACCCGCAGTGGAGATCGGCCCATGCTCTTGGTGCTCGCCCATGACGGCGACAACGCCTTTGGTGGCGGCTACAGCTACTACCACGAGTGCACGCCCAACTTCGCGCGTGAGGCCAGCGGCCAAGGCCACCAGATCACCACGATCCAGCAGTACCTCAGCCAGCACGCCCCGCCGCTCGATGACGTGGTCCATGTCGAGCCGGGCGCCTGGGTCAACGCCGAGGGCGACTTTGGGGCGCCGACCTTCTGGAACTGGAACTGGCCGTTGGTCAACGCCCAAGGCGAGGTGGACATCGCCGAGGGCTGGGCCGAGGACGAGCGCAACTGGGCGGTGATCACCGCCGCCACGAGCCATGTCCTCCACGCCGAGGCCATCGCGGGGCGGCCCAACCTGCGCGGCGTCTACGATCCCAGCGGCCAAGACGCCATCGCCAGCGCCTGGCACTTCCTCTTGGGCGCGCTCAACAGCGGCTACATGTACTACGGCGCGGCCTTGGACATGGAGCTTAAGCCCTCGGTGGCCTGCAACGCCGCCATCGAGCACGCCCAGCGGGTCCACCAGGATGGCGCGGTGGGCGATCAGACCCCGCCGGTCATCTGGCACCCCCAGCGCTACCCCGACAACCCGGGCGGGCTCAACTTCGGCACGCTCTACCGCTTCCAGCAAGTGGTGATGGGGCCAGCGTTTTGGGTGTGGACCTTCGTCGATGACGTCTCTGAGGTGGATCGGGTCACGCTCTATGTCCGCGAGGACGCCGATGGGCGCAACCCGCTGGGGGACGACGCCAATGAACTCTACGCCCAAGGCCCTGGTGTGGGCGCCTGGGTGGGCTACAACATGACGCGGCGGGTCTTCCCCACGGGCAACCCCCTCAACAACCCGGAGATCGACACCTCGATCCTGCCGGTGGACATCGCCGACGAGTACTTTGTGGAGGTCGATGGCTACGCCGACGTGCTCCTTGACTACTTCGTGGAGGCCATCGACGCTCGGGGCAACGTGGCGCGCTCGCCGATACAGCACGTTTGGATAGGAGATCAAGCGGGCGAGGGCGGCGGCGATGACCTGGAGGGGGTGCATTGGCGGCCCTCCCAGCCTTGGCGTGGCGCCCCGGTGCGGGTGCGCGCGCCCCGTGACGGCTTCCTCCACTGGGGGATCAACGGCTGGCGGGCCCCTGACGAGGGTGACTGGCCGCAAGGTACTGAACCTTTTGATGGCAATTCGGTGGACTCAGCCCTCCAAGGACCGGATGAAGACGGCTTCTACTATGTGGATTTGGGGCCATTTGACGAGGACATCGAGGTCATCGACTTCGTGATGCGCTGGAGCGACGGATCTTGGGACAATAACGGCGGTCGGGATTGGCATATCCAGCTCGATGACGCGCCGCCGGAGCGGGAGGACGCGGGCGCAGGGGGCGGCCAAGCGCCTCCACCGCGCGACGCCGGGGATGCGCCTCCGCCGCGCGATCTGGGTGTGGGTGGTGGTGGCGGCTCAGCGGGCTCGGGTGGCGGCTCAGCGGGCTCGGGCGGCGGTATTGGTGGCGGCTCAGCGGGCTCGGGCGGCGGTATTGGCGGCGGCTCAGGCGGCGCGGACGATGACGCGGGCGGAGTCCCTTGGGGTGGCGCGGGCGGCGGCCTAACGGCGCGCCTCGACGGCGGCCTCAGCGGCGATGAGGGGGACGATGATGAGGGTGATGAGGGCGGGTGTCAGCTCAGCCATCGGCCCCGCGCGCCCTTGGCCCTGCTGCTCCTGTGCGCGCTGCCCCTTGGCCTGCTGCGCCGTCGCCGCGCCTAGAGCGGAAAGAATAACTCTGTCGCCTCTGTCCCTTCCGAAAAATGACCCAAACATTGTCGCGATCAAGGCGCGCTGAGGCCGTCGGCCTCCGCCGCGCAGGTGTCGGAGAGCAGCGCCAGCTGAGGCGCGAGATCATGGACCTCGACGCAGCGATCCACCGTGCCGAAGAGAT
>JAHJCH010000334.1 GCA_018813065.1 Myxococcota bacterium | reverse complement strand
GCCCGACGCCGCGCCCGACGCTGCCCCCGACGCCGCCCCCGACGCTGCCCCCGACGCCGCGCCCGACGCGCTCCCCCCCCAAACGCTCGGCTATGGCCTCAACTGGCCGATCTTCGAGGCGCCCGCCGATCCCCTCGCGGGCGCCGAGGTGGAGGGCTGCGCGATCTTCGAGGAGGCGCGCTGCGGCGTGGGACGAACGCGCGAGATCTGCGACATCTATGATCCTCAAGCGGGGGCCTTTGACGCCGCGCCGGACCCGCTGCTGCGGCGCGCCTACCTCTACGATCGCTGGTACGATCTCCACGCCTCCCCGGATGGGCAGACCGCCGAGCGGCTGTTTACGATGAGGATGGACCCAGGGACGCCCGAGGCGGTCTGGGCTGATCCGCAGTACTTGGCGCAGTGGGGTGGGGCGGGTGACTCGGCGATCTGGACAGGGACGGCGCTCAACGCCTTTATCCTGCGCTACCTCCACACGGGGGCCGAGGCCGACTATCAGCGCATGGAGGACAAGGCCCGCGTGATGCTGCGCTTCTTCGAGGTCACGCGCATCCCCGGCTACCTCAGCCGCCACCACTACCTCCTCGTCCCCGAGGGCACGCCCGCCCACCCTGATCACATCTATCGATGGGACCAAGGCGGCGACGATCACCGCGACATCGAAGACCCCGAGGGGCTGGGCTTTCTCCCCGATCACTACCTCTCGGGGGTGGGCACGCCGCGCTGGTCGGGGGATCCCTCCATCGATCAGATGAACGGCCCGATGGTGGCCTTCCCGATGGTCTATGGCCTGCTGCGTGATGAGGCGCTCAAGGCCCGCCTTGCCTATCAGATGATCTGCTACCTCCACCGCCTGCGTCGGATCGAGATCCACAATCTCCAGGAGAACGCCGAGGCGCTCAACGCGGTGCGGCAGTACTTCGCGGGCAATGCGCTTAACCTTGACCCCGATGATATGTCGTTTGATGACATCAATACGGTGGTGATGTACGTCCATCCGCAGATTAACACCCAGAATGAAGACAGCTATGACCGTGAATGTGGTGAGTTTATCCAAACAACGCCTTGGCGCGTGCTCGATGGCGCCTCACCGAGCTTTATCATCGACTTGATTACCTTGGCGCAGGACATGTCACGCGAGGAGAATCGCCCGAATCAGATCAATCATTTCTATATCCCCAGCCTGCGCGGCGGCGACGCGGTGCATATGATGCACCTGACGCTGATGGCCTATGCCTTTACGGGTGATGCGCGCTATGCGCGCTTCTTAAGCGAAGAGCTGTTGGGGCGGATTGGGGCGGCGGAGGTCGCCGCGACGATGAGCGCGCTGATCCCGCCGAAGTTCTGCCGCAAGTTTTACGGCACGAACATCATCGGCGGCCCGCTGTGGGCGTTTAACAACCTCCTCGACGATGACTCTGCGCTGGGGATCTATATGGAGCAGGTGATGCGCACAGAGATGTGGGATAAGGAGTGCGCGGATCTGGGCAACGTCAACTTCAACCTGATGTTCGCTGGCTGTGTGCGGCCTGAGATCGGCGGCGAGGCGCGCGCGGCGGCGCTGCGCGAGGCCCTGGAGACGCTGCCGCGCTTTGGGGGCAACGGCGGGATCCTCGATGACCCACGCCGCAGCTACGCGCGCGGCTTCGATGAGGTCGTCGCCGCGCTCCCTGAGGGGATCGACGTGGAGTGCCCCACCGAGGCGCAGCGGGCGTTTTGTGAGCAGCCCATCGAGGTCTTTGGGCTCAGCGTCCCCGGCGCGCGCATCGCCTACCCATGCGCGGGGGCCAGCGGGGAGTGCGTCATGGCCGATGGGCTGTGTACGACGGGGGCGGCCTCAGCGCCCTTGCCCCCTGAGCTGCGGCGCTGGGGAGACTACACCTGGCAGCGCAGCCCCTATGACATCGGCGAGACCCACGCCGATGGGCGCGCGCAGTCCCCCGGCACGGACTACAGCGAGCAGTATTGGATGGCGCGCTTCTACGGCTTTATCGAGGGCGCCCCTCGGGCGCTGGCCTGGCGCGTCACCGAGGCGCCCTGCGAACCCTAGCGCCTTCAGCGCAGCGTTGAGTCGATCTGGAGGAGGAAGGGCGCGGGCGCGCCGCCCTTGGGAGGCGGCAGCTTGAGGCGCCGCAGGCGGGCGCTGAGGCAGCCGTGGAGGCGCTGATCCTGGGTGGTGTTTTCGATCACATTGATCGCGGTGATGCGCCCCATCGGATCCACCAGCCCCTTGAGCATGATCCTGCCCTCCTGGGCGGCGGAGGCCTCGCCCTGGCGTGCATAGCAGTGACGCAGCGCGCTGATCTGCTTGCGCGCGGCGCGCTCGATGCTCTTGGAGTCGAGCGTCTGCTTGGTCTTAGGCACGCTGAGCTTGAGCCGGATCTGCTTAGGGCGCGCCGCCTCGATCTGCGCGGGCGAGGCTTCGAGCATAAACGCCATGACGCGGGTGACGGCGCGGGGCTGAGGCTTGATCTTCAGCGGCGCGCGGGCCTCGATCTCCGCTGGATCGAGGAAGCCCAGCGCGCTCCAGCCTCTCGGCGTGGCCTTGAGCGGGGTGGACCACGCCTTGATAAACGCGCCCGCCTCCAGCGGGGTCAGCCCTTGGGCCTCCAAGGCGCCCAACAGATCGATGATAAAGTCGGCGGGGGTGAGCTTTTTTTGCGCCGCCTCGATCTGCGCCAGCCCGCCGGGGGGCACCTCATCGAAGCGATAAATATCAACACCGACGGAGAGATACACCCACCGCAGCGGCCGCTTGGCCTGGCTGCGCAGCGCGCCCTTGGGCGTGAGCGCGGCGATGGGGCGCTGTTGGCCCAGGGCGCCGTTATAGACGAGGACGGGGGCGCGGATGCCATCGTGGGTCTGGAGACAGTGCGGGAGCTGAGGCAGGTACAAGCTCATCTCCCAGGCCTCACACTGAAGATCGCCGAGGGCCACCAGGGCGGCGGGGCCTTGAGGGCCGATGGACATACAAGCGGGGCCATCGCGGGGCGGGGCCAGCTCTCCACCGCAGGGCGTGTTGGGCTGGATCTTGAGCTGATGCCAGGTGTACGCGCCCTTGAGCTTGGGCTGGACGCCGCCCTTGGGGGTGGGCCATATCTCGCGCAGCGCGCCGCCCTTGAGCGTGATCGTTACGTCGAGGGGCGCATCGGCGTTGAAGCCCGGCTCGGGGTGAAAGAAGAGGAGGGGCTTGCCGCCAAAGCCGGGCCGGTGCGTCGTCTGCCCTCGCGCGAGGTGGTGGGCGCTGCTGTGAAGCCGGGGGGCGGCGGGCGCCGAGGCGGGGAAGTAGAGCAGCCCCCACTCATGGACGCTGAAGCGCCCCGTCTCATCGGCGACGCCTTGGGCGTGGGCCTCCAGGCCCAGGCAAGCGCAGAGGGTGATGAGGAATAGGCATCGAGTGACATTGATCATGCTGGGGCTCCAGGTGGGTCAGCGCGCAGCGCTTGGGACACGCGCTAGGGAATCCCAATGAGCTTATGCGTCTGCAATGAGAGCCGCCACTGGGGTGACTCCAGGCATCGGCGCGCCGCCGCCTGGATGTGCGCTGCCTGTTGGGCGTCATCCAGCGGCTGCAAGAAGAACCGCTCAAAGGACAGCGCCTCAAATTGACGCGGATCAAGCCCCTCGACGGGATAAACCAGCTTCAGCTCCTGACCGTGCGTCTGCGCCAGCGTGGTGTTGGGCTTGGGGCTGACGCAGATCCAATCCACGCCCTGGGGGGTTGGGCGCGTGCCGTTCGTCTCCACCGCGATATAGAAGCCCCGCGCCTTGACCGCGCTCAGCAGCGGCGCGTCGAGCTGGAGCGTGGGCTCACCGCCGGTGAACACCACGAAGGGCTCACCCCCGCGCGCGCCCCACGCCGCCTCCAGCGCGTCGGCGAGGGCCGAGGCGCCCTCAAAGCGCCCCCCGCCGGGCCCGTCAACGCCCAAGAAGTCCGTGTCGCAGAAGCGGCAGATGGCGTGCGCGCGATCCGCCTCACGCCCCGTCCAGAGGTTGCAGCCCGCGAAGCGACAGAAGACCGCCGCCCGCCCCGCTTGCCCCCCCTCACCCTGGAGCGTGAGGAAGATCTCCTTGACCTGGTAGCTCATCGCGCGGCGTAGCGGATGGGATCGACGGCGCCGGCGTCGGCGAAGCCTTTGAGCCGCAGCAGGCAGGCATCGCAGGCGCCACATGCGCCCTCGGCGGTGGGCGCGTAGCAGGTGTGGGTGAGGGCCAGCGGCGCGCCGAGCCGCAGCGCCATGGCCACGATCTCGGCCTTGGTCAAGGCGATGAGCGGCGTCTGTATGCGCAGCGGCTTGTCCTCAAGGCTGAACCGCGTGGCGTAGCGCGCCGCGTCGGTGAAGCGCTCGATGAACTCTGGGCGACAGTCGGGGTAGCCGCTGTAGTCCACCGCGTTGACCCCGATGAAGATGTCCTCGGCGCCGCGCACCTCGGCGACGGCCACGGCGTAGGCCAGGAAGAGCAGGTTGCGCGCGGGGACATAGGTGCTGGGCACCCCCGCGCTCATCTCCTCGGCGCTGCGATCCTTGGGCACCTCACCATCCCCCACCAGCGACGAGCCGCCGATCTTGTCAAAGAGATCCACCTCGAAGGTGATCTGCTCCGCGTCATAGTGCGCGGCGACGGCGGCGGCGGCCTCCAGCTCTTGCGCATGAAGCTGGCCGTAGCGGAAGGTCAGGGCGGTGATCGCCTCAAAGCCCTGCGCGCGCGCGACGGCGAGGCAGGTGGTGGAGTCCAGCCCGCCGCTGGTGAGCACGATGGCGCGGCGCATCAGCCGCCCTTGACGCGATCTTTGAATTGCCCGGTGGTGGTGTCGATGCGCACGACGTCACCCGGCTTAATAAAGAGCGGCACCTGGATCTTGACCCCTGTCACCGTGGTGCCGGTGGTGCTGACGCCGCCGCTGGCCGTGTCGCCGCGTGAGCCTGGCGCCACGTCCTCCATCTCCATCTCCACGAACTGCGGCAGCTCCACGCCGACGACGCGATCGTTATAGAGCAGCGCCTTGACCTCAAGGTTCTCCACCAAGAACAGGCGCTGATCGTCCAAGGCCGCCTCGCTCAGCTCAAACTGCTCGTAGTTGGCGTTGTCCATAAAGTAGTAGGTGGTCTGATCGCCGTCGGGGGCGGCGTAGAGGTACTGGGCTGGGCGCAGCTGAAGATCGGGCTCTTGAAACTTCTCGCCCGCCTTAAAGGTCTTGTCGCTGATCTGCCCGGTCAGGACATTGCGCATCCGCACCTTGATGAGGGTCGCCGCGCCGCGCGCGCTGGGGCTCTGGGAGCGCACCGTCTCCAAGATCCAGGGTTGACCTTCATACTCCAGGCGTACGCCTTTCTTAAAATCGCTCGTCGAGAGCATCTCTCTTCCTCTTGTGGGTGTAAGGGGGCTTAATCTTGGGGGAGTGGGCGGCCTTCGAGGATCTCAAGCGCCTTGAAGATGGCCTTCTCGGCCTCCTCGATCTCCGCCTCATAGCCGCCCAGATAGAGGCGGCCATAGGCACCAAAGGCGTGCATCTCCAGGATGCTGACATCGGCGGCCTTGGCGGCCTCATTGGCGGCGAGGCAGGCATAGCCGGCGGGCTCGCACTCCATGACATAGAGGGTCTGGCCCTCCAGCAGCAGATCGCCGTGGCGCATCCGGTTCATCAACATGGCTTGGTGGCCATCGACGTTGGTGATCCGCTCCGAGGTGCGGATCGCGGGCTTGATGCGATCGGCCTCGCTGAGCCCGAAGTGGCTGAGGATGGCGTCGCCCGCCGCGCGGACCTGGCCTTGATCAAAGCTGTGCAGCTCCAAGACCCCAAAGGCGCGCTCGACGATCATCATCCCCGGCTGCACCTCGGTCTGCTTGAGGGCGATGTCGGTCACCGTGTTGATCGCCAGCCCAGGGGCGATCTCCACGAAGAGCGCGGCTTGCTGCTCCAGCGGCAAGAAGCCCGGCTCGACCGTCTGGAGGAACCCCGTCAGCTGAGGTTGCAGGACGTCGATGTAGGTGAACGTGCGCAGATCGATCATTTTTGCCAAGCTCCGGCGCGAGGGCGAGGCGCAGACACTAGCCTGAAGCGATCCAGACCTCAAGAGCCCCATGCAGGGGGCGGGGTCGTTGAAAAAAATCACGGCGTGGGCGACCTCTCAGGCGCTGACGCATCAATCCCACATTCCAAACCCCATCGACGCTCAACCCGCGCCCGCGCGGCCCCCAGAGAGGCACACGAGATGCTCCAGGTTTCCCAGAAGGCCCCCGAGTTTACCGCCGACGCCGTCATCAATGGTGACTTCGCCACCGTCAACCTCAACGACTACCAGGGCAAGTGGGTCGTCCTCTTCTTCTATCCCCTGGACTTCACCTTCGTCTGCCCCACCGAGATCACCGCCTTCAGCGACAACTACGCCAAGTTCCAGGCCCTCAACACCGAGATCATCGGCGTCTCTGTGGACAGCAAGTTCTCTCACCTTGCCTGGATCAACACGCCCCGCAACCAAGGCGGCCTGGGCGAGATCAACTACCCCCTCGTCTCTGATCTCAACAAGCAGATCAGCGCCGACTACAACGTGCTCATCGAGGGCGCGGGCGTGGCGCTGCGTGGCCTCTTCCTCATCGATCCCGAAGGCACCGTCGTTCATCAGACCGTCAACGCCCTCAACGTGGGCCGCTCCGTCAATGAGACCCTGCGCGTGGTCAAGGCCTTCCAGATGTCCGCCGAGACCGGCGATGTCTGCCCCGCCAACTGGGATGAGGGCGCCGATCTGATGCATGGCGACGTCCAGGGCAGCCAAGAGTGGTTCCAGAAGCACGGCTGATTCAGCCCTCTGCGGCCCACCCATGCCCCCGCCTGACGAAATCTTCCTAGAAGGCCTGCGCTTTACGGGCTACCACGGCTACTTCGAATATGAGCGCCGCCAAGGCTGCCAGTTTGAGGTAGATCTCACCTTAACCACCTCGATTCGCGCCGCCGCCGCCAGCGATCAGCTCAGCCAGACCTTGGACTATGGCGCCGTGGCCGAGACGGTGCTCAAGGCCAACGCGGCGGCCTCACACAAGCTCATTGAGCGGCTGGCGGAGGGCATCTGCGCGGCGGTCCTGCGCGCCCACCCCGCCCAGGCCATCACCCTGACGCTGCGCAAGCTCAACCCCCCCGTCCAGGGCGGCGCCACCGCCTCAGGCGTGCGGATCACCCGCCGCCGCGAGGATCTCATCGAGTGAGGCCCGCCTCGCCTCCGGCCAGCCCGCCAGGCGCGCCGTTAGCCGGGCCAAGGCCACATAGGCGGGCAGCGTCTCAGGGGCGCGGCGGCGCAGCGCGTCGAGGTGGGCGGCCACCGCCTCCAGATCCACGCGCGCCAAGGGGCCGGTCAGCGCGCCCATGCCGCCCTTATCCTTGAGCTGGGCGACCGTCCCGGCCTGAAGGGGGCTCAGCATCCCCAGCGCCTCATCGCGCGCGATCCCCAGCGCCTCCAAGATCCGCAAGCCGCCCTCACCCAAGGCGGTGATGAAGTTGGCGGAGAAGACCGCCGCCGCGTGATAAGCGGCCTTATCGGCGATGGGCAGCGGCGCGCCCCGCGCGCCCACCGCGCGGCAGATCGCCGCCGCCGCCTCTAGGGCGATCTCATCCCCCTCCAGCCCGCAATAGACATCGCGCAGATCGCTGCTGGGGCCGTTGAGCGCCTGAAGCGGGTGCAGGCCGCCGGTATGGGCGCCCACGGCGGCCAGCGGCGCGAGGATCTCACGGCCCAGGCGCCCCGCCAGGTGCAAGACCACGCGCCCTGCCGCCTCGGGGCGCGTCGCCAGCTGGGCGGCCAGCGGCGCGATGACCTCATCGGGCACGGCCAACATCCAGATTGGCGCCTCGATCCGTGTCGGCGGCGTCGCGCGCGCATCGACCGCCTCCACCTCGACCCCTGCGCGCCGCAGCGCCTCGGCGAAGGCGCCGCCCGCCCGCCCTGTGCCGAAGATAAAGACGGGGCCGAGGGCGGCGCGCTGCGGCGTATAGTAGGCCGCCACCGCCGCGCGGATGCGCGAGGGGAGCCACAGCAGCGCCTCCGACTCCAGGCCTGATCGCAGCGCGGCGCGCAGGGCCGTGGAGGAGACATCGGGGAGGGTGGGGCTGGGCTCGATGTGATGCGCTGGTGTTGGTGGCGGCGCGCCAGGGCGGCCAAAGACGATCAGGGGCCAGCGCGCGCGCAGCGCCTCGAAGCGATACCAGCGATGGGCGGCGGCGAGGTTATCGGCGCCGATGGCGAAGGCGAAGTGGGCGTCTGGGTGGCGGGCGCTGAGGGCGTCGAGGGTGTCATAGGTGCGGCTGAGCCCGGCCCGCTCGGCCTCGAAGCGGGAGATCTTGACCCGCGCGCCCAGGGGCGCGGTGGCCGCCTCCAGCCAAGCGATGCGCGCCTCGAAGGGGGCCATGTCCTTGCCAAAGACATGATCAGCGGTGGGCAACAGCCAGACCTCATCAACCCCCTCGCGGCTGAGCAGGGCGGTGACGGCGAAGAGGTGGGCGAGGTGCGGCGGATCAAAGGCGCCGCCATAGAGGACAATGTTTCTCTTGCGCATGGCCGAGTGTCGCCAGAACCTAGGCCAGATGTCACGGGGCTGCTTAGCAGCCGTTCGGACGAACCCGGCGGGTTCGCCCTCACCACGCCCTGCGGGCGCGCAGCGACCGCATTCCACGAGAGGACTTATGTCCGCGCCGCGTAAAAAAGGAGAGCTGATCAGCGAGCGTTACCGCATCGAGTCGGTGCTGGGCGAGGGGGGCATGGCTTGGGTCTACGCCGCGCAGGACGAGTACCTCAATCGGCGCGTGGCCTTTAAGGAACTGCGGCCCCAGATGGCCTCCATGTCTGCCCGCTTCGAGCGCGAGGCGCGCGTGGCGGGGGCGCTGCAACACCCCGCCGTCGTCAAGGTCTTTGGCTACGGCCAGAGCGACCAGGGCGCCTACATCGTCTTTGAGTTCGTCGAGGGCGAGACGCTGGCGGCGCTGCTTCAGCGCACGGGGCCGCTGCCGATGCAGCGCGTCGCTCGCCTGCTGCGCCCCGTCTTGGGCGCCTTAGCCGAGGCCCATGAGGCGGGCGTCATCCACCGCGATCTCAAGCCTGAGAACCTGATCATGCAGCGGGGTGCGGGGCTAGAAGAGCATGTGCGCCTGCTTGACTTTGGCATCGCCGCGCTCTCGGACGCCTCGGAGCGGCTGACGCGCGAGGGCGAGGTCTTTGGCACCCCGCATTTTATGTCGCCGCAGCAGATCAAGGGCGAGGAGGTCACGGCGGCGGCGGACGTCTGGGCGGTGGGCGTGATTATGTACAACATGATCACGGGGGTGTTGCCCTTCAATGGCCCGCACGCGGCGTCGATCCTCTTCAAAGTGGTCAATGAGCCGCTGCCGCCCTTACCCGAGGGGCTTGACAGCCGCTTCGCCGCGCTGCTCTCGCGTTGCCTCGACAAAGATCCCCACGAACGCTTCGCCGACGCCCGCGCCTTACTGCACGAGATCGAAGCGCTGCTGCCGCCGCCGCCCGAGGGGACGCTGTGCCTCAGCGCGCCCCAACTTAAAGCGGCGCGGCGCGCCGAGGGGGCCACAACACCGATGGCGCGGGTGGAGGTCTTCAAGACGCAGATATTGGCGCTGCGTGGCATCGAGCCGCGTTGGCTCTTGCCTTCATTGGCGGGCTTAAGCGCCTGCCTTGGGCTGACATTGGGGCTGCTCTTGAGCGACGCGCCGCCCTCAGACGCGCCGCCCTCAGAGGCGCCGCCCTCAGAGGCCCCCTCATCTGACACGAAAACCCAACACACGAAGCCCCCCAAAGCGCCCCAAAAGCCGCCCAAGGCCGCGCCATCGGGACCGCTGGCCGAGGCCGAGGGCGCCTTAAATGAGGGAGACGTGGCGCGGGCCAAGGCGTGGCTGACGATTCACCCCTCGGCGGGCACCCTGGCGACGCGCGCGCGCCTTGAGGGCCTTATCGCGCACCGCGAGGGCGAGTATGAGGCGGCCATGACACGGCTGTCGGAGGCGCTTGAGGCCGATCCCAAGCTCAAGGCTGATCCTGAGATCATCGAGGTGGCCTTTGTGGCGCTCCAAGACTACAAGGGCAAGGCGGCGGAGGGGCTCTTAGGTGGGGCGCTCTTTAGCCCAGAGGTGGAGGCGCGCCTCCAGGCGCTCAGCGGCGACAGCCGCAACCACGTCCGTTGGCGCGCCGTGGGGGCCATCGAGGCGGGCGGCGGCGATCTCAAGCGCGCGCAGATTTTGGCCTACACCCTCAACCTCAAGGCCGATGACTGCGATCTGCGTCGTCGGGCGGCGTACAAGCTGGGCGAGCTGGGCGATCCCTCGGTGATCCCGGCCATCCAGCAGATGATCCGCAACACTGGCCCCTTTGATCGCTTCTGCATGGACGACGCGGGGCAGATCGCGGTGCGCAAGCTCAAGAAGATCGAGGAGGCGGCGGCCAAGCCCGCCAAGGCGCCTTAGCGGGCCGTCGCGCTGAGCGGGCGCTGCGAAGGCGCGGGGAAGTCCCGATGCGTGTAGGTCGAGGTGCCAGCAGCGTTGGTCCAGTTCGCGCCTCGTCCACGGGCCAGGAGCCAATCAAACATAAATATCAAAGCTCAAAAGAGCACATGGGTGACACCTCCACCGGGTGACACCTCCACCGGGGGGAGCGCTTTTTGGGACACCTCCACTGGTGGGTGACACCTCTCCAGGCGGGGTGACACCGGGCGCAACCCCGAAAAGTTGGCAGACCCCAAGGCCTCAAAGCGAAAACCCTGACGGCGTTCTGCGCATGACGCGGCTCATAAGCTCTGACCAACGTTGTGATTTAAGATAAGAACGAAG
>JAHJCH010000333.1 GCA_018813065.1 Myxococcota bacterium | reverse complement strand
CGCCACGTCGAGGGAGGACGGCGCCCCCGTCGAGAGCTGCCCCTCGCCCTCATCCAAGGCCAGCCGCCCGCCCCCCTCGGGGTTGATCCACAGCCGCAGCCGCCCCGCGTTGAGGGCCAGGCTGCCGCTCTTAAAGCTGTAGAGCGCCCGCCCCGAGGCCAAGCCTTGAGGGTTGACCAGCGCCTCAAGGGCGCCGCGCGTGGCGTAGATCGCCGTGTAGACCTTGCCCGCCTCATCTAAAAACAGCTTATTGAAGCGCACATGCGCGCCCTCGCTGAGCCGCAATCGGCTGAGATCAGGCAGGCGCAGGAGGGCGACGGCCTCACCCTCAAGGCGGATCTCGCAGCCCTCGGCCAGCTCAAGCCGCAGGGTCAGCGGGCGCCACGCCGCCGCCGCGTCACAGCGCCAGGCGCCGTCGCCCTCCAGCCACGCCAGGCCCGCCACGCCCCAGGCGCGCTCGGCGCGGCTCTCCAGCGCCTCGGCGTCGCCCTCCACCAGCCGAAAGACGACCCGGCGGTTGGCCTCGCGCTGATCGGCGTCGGGGTGAATCTCGCCAAAGCCATAGGCCAAGAGCCGCTCAGGGGCGACGCCGTGGCGGATCAAGGCGTCGCGGATCGACGCGGCGCGGGCCTCGGAGAGCCGCTGATTATAGGCATAGTCGCCGCGCTGATCGGTGTGGCCCTCGATCAACAAGAGGGCGATCTCGGGGGTGCTTTGGAGCAGGGCGCCGATCTCCTCCAGGGCCTCGGCGGAGCCCGGCGTCAGGGCCGTGGAGTTGAACTCAAAATAAACCCGCCGAGGGAACTCCACCTCGCCGCCGTCGAGGCCGCCGCGCCGCGCCGCCGCCTCCCAAGGCGTGGCCACCTCGACCTCCCCCCAAGGCCGCTTGATGGGCTGACGCCTTGGGCGCGGCGTGGGCTTGTTGCTCTTGGGCTTGTTGCTCTTGGGCTTGGTGCTGTCGGGCTTGGGCTCAGGTTGAGACGTGGGCTCAGGCTTGGGCTCAGGCTTGGGCGTGGGCTCAGGCTTGGGCGTGGGCTCAGGCTTGGGCGTGGGCTCAGGCTTGGGCTCAGGCTTGGGCTCGGGCTCAGGCGCCGCGTTGAGCCCCGCGTCAGGCGCCCCGCTGGGCTTGAGCTGGATTCGGATCTGCGCCCCGCAGGGCAGGGCCAAGAGCGCCAAGAGCGCCGCCCCGATCAAGCCGCGTGTCATGGGGCCTCCTCGCGGATAAAGCGCTTGGGGCGCACCCAAAACTCCACGCGATCATTGCGGCTGCGCTGCCGCGCGGTGTGATCTTCGCTGCGACGCCGCGCGGCGCCATAGCCCTTGACCAATAAACGTCGTGGCGCCACGCCCAGGGCGATCAGCGCCGCGCGCACGGCCTCAGCGCGGGCCTGGGAGAGCCGCAGCCGCGCCGCCAAGTCCCCGCGCCCGTCGGTGTGCGCGCCGATCTCCACGCAGGGGTACTCAGGGTGGGCCTTGAGCTGCGCGGCGATGGCCTCCAGCTGAGGCGCGGCGTCTGCGCGCAGGGCCGCGCCGTCAAAGCGGATGGGGCGCGGCGGGCGCAGCACCACGGCGTCTGGGGGCAGCCAGTCCTCGCGGGGGGGGCTGAGCTTGAGCGGATCAAGCGGCGCGCGCCCAGCCCCACGCGGCGCCCCACGCAGGATGCGCAGCTCCACCCGGCGGTTCTTGGCCCGCTCCGCCGCCGTGGCCGAGCCCGCCAAGGGCACCCGCGCCCCATAGCCCTGGGCCTTGAGTCGCCCAGGGGCGATCCCCTCGGCGATCAGCCGTCGCCGGATCGCATGAGCGCGCAGTGAGGAGAGGTGGGCGCCCCTCGGCTTGTCCAAGGCGTCGGTGTGTACGCCCACCTCGACCCAGGTGATCTCCGGGTTGAGCTTGAGGAAGGCCGCCACGCCGCTGATCCGCCGCGCCGCCGCGTCGTCGAGCGTGGCGGTCCCCGGCGCGAAGCGGATCGGCTGGGCGGGGTGGAGCGTCTCGCCCAATAAGAGGGGCGCGTCTGGCCCCTCGGCGCGGCGCCAGCGCCCCGAGAGCTTGATCGGCGACGGCGCGCGGCGCGGCGGCGCCGTCGCCTCGGGGACACCATCTTCATCCTCAACGCCGTCCCAGTCCTCTGGGCGCCAAGGCGCGCCGTCCCGCGCGTCGGGGATGAGATCCAGATCTTGATCGGCGTCAGGGCAGCCGTCCTCGTCTAAGAACCCGTCAACGTCCTCCGCCCGCGTGGGGCAGCGATCCGCCTCATCGTCGATCCCATCGCCGTCTTGATCGCGCGTCGCCGTTGAGGCCGGGGCGGGGCAGCCTTGATGTGACGCCAGCCCGGCCACGTCGGGGCAGCGATCAGCCTCGTCGTTGAGATCATCGCCGTCGAAGT